>DATLLD010000060.1:0-23239 GCA_035538035.1 Gemmatimonadaceae bacterium
GTCGCGCGCCTGGCATAGGTCGACAATGCGGTCGCCGAGGGCGACGCCGATGCGCGGCGCGCCGCTGCCGTCGGCATGCCGGAAGACGCCGAGCGGCAGGTTCTGGATGGTGAAGTCGGCGCCCGTCGCGTGGGCGGACTCAACCCAGGAGCGCAGTGCCGTGTCATGCGTCTCGTCGAGCTTGGCGTGGGTCATGTCGGGGAGAGGAGCTGGAGCGTCGCAAGGTCCTGCACGGGTTCCTCGAACGAGCAGGAGCCGAACGAGCCCGCGAACGCCTCACGCGCCCTCGCGATCTCGCCGGCGGTCACGCTCTGGCCACGCCAGGAGATCGCGTCGTCCCCGATCGCAAGCGCGCCCGCGTCCCACTCCTCGAGCAGCGGCGCCACGTCCGATTCATCGGCGCCATCGTAGAGCAACGCGGCGGCGAGGAAGACGTTGAGGAAACCGTACATCATGCCTCGCGGGCTCTCCGGCTCATACGTGAGCGCGTACTCCCCGCGCAGCGGATGATGCAGTCCGGCGGTCGCCTTGAACGGCACGCCGTGGCGCGCGCAGGCCGCGAGGAACCGCACGATGTCGCGCGCCTCGGGGAACGCGTCAGCGGTCACGCCGCCGGTGCGGATCTTGGCCCGCATCCCGCGCGTCGCGAGTTCCGCCACCAGCGGTTCGGGATCCTCCGCCGAGGGGATCTCCACGTACACGACGTACGATTCGTCGTAAGCGGACGACAGCCGCCAGATGGTCTCGTGGTCCGACGCCCGGGCCTCGATCGTGTCGGCCTGGTAACGGCCCACGTGTGCGCCATTGAACCGCGCGATCTCCCCTGCGTCGTCCGGGCCGGCGAGCACCGCGAGCCGCCAGTCGTCACCGGTGTCGCCGGCGGCGTGCGCGAACTCGCCCAGCCTTGCCACCGGCAGCACGAACCGGCCGAGCATCTGGCGGTGCGGCCCGCGGAAGTAGCGCGCGTAGGCCTCGACCGCCTCGGGCATGCTGAGTGCAGCCGGAGGAAAGAGGCCGGCGTAGTCGACGAGCCCGTCGAGTAGCGCGCCGAGCGGGGGCGCGACGTTCATTGCGGCACCGTGCCGGCCGTGCCCGCGGCGCCCGACCCTTCGGGCCCGTGCAGGTGCACCGGCGCACGAGACTTGGCCCGCAGCTTGATGTTCAGCATCTCCACCGCGACCGAGAACGCCATCGCGAAGTACGTGTACCCCTTCGGCACATGATAGCCGAAGCCCTCGACGATCAGGTTGCCACCGATCATCACGAGGAACGCCAGTGCGAGGATCTTGATCGTCGGATGCCGGTCCACGAACGCCGCGATCTGCCCGGCCGCGAGGAGCATCACGCCCAGCGCGATCACGTTCGCGACGATCATGACCCAGACCTGCTGTACCATGCCGACCGCGGTGATGACGGAGTCGATCGAGAACACGATGTCGATCAGCATGATCTGCATGACCACGCCGGAGAGCGTCGACTTGACGCGCTTGGCCGTGTGCTCTCCTGCCTCGCCTTCGAGCTTGCCATGGATCTCGAAGGTAGCCTTGCCGATCAGGAAGAGGCCGCCAAGGATCAGGATGAGGTCGCGTCCGCTGAAGCCGTTCCCCATCAGCTCGAACAGCGGCTGGTCGAGCCGCATGATCCAGGCGATCGAGAGGAGGAACAGGATGCGCGTCACGAGTGCGCCGGTGAGCCCGAGGTTGCGGGCCCGCGCCTGCTGTTCCGGCGGCAGCTTCGACGCGAGGATCGCGATGAAGATGATGTTGTCGATGCCGAGCACGAGCTCGAGCAAGGTCAGCGTGAGCAGGCCGACGACGATCTCTGATCCCATCCTACGATCCTCCTCGTAATGTCATCGACCAGCGGCGTTGCTCGCCCGGCACCAGCCATGTGATCGCCTTCCAGTCACCGAGCGCATCGGGGAGGTGGTCCGGCGCACCGAGCGAAGGACACAGCGCCACCGCCGGTGCGCCATGCTTGGCCCGACCGAACATCCCCTTCCGTCCACCGGTGCCGATGCCTGCCCGGTCGACGATGATGCCGCAGTACGGTACACCTGCGCCATCGAGAGTGAGCGTCAACCGCTCGTCGCCCTGCCAGAGCTGGAGCGTCGCGCGTGCCTTGCCGAGTTCGAGCCACGCCGAGATACTGGCGGCCCGCGGCAGCGACCACGGGTGACCAAGATCGCGTGACTTGCCGTCGAGCGTCAGGCGGGGCCACTGGGCGACGAAACCCTGCTCGACGCCTCCGGCGACGGTCGCGCCCTGCACGGCCGAGACCCGCAGCCGTGCGCCCTCCGGCAATCCAAGGCGGGTTCGCGAGTCGAGATTGAACGGGATCAGCGCGCTCCAGAGGAACGGCAGGCGCTCCGAGCCGGTGGTCCACGCCTCGTAGCGCGCCTCGACGGCACCGTCGGGCCGCACCAGGAGAGTCCGCGTCATCACCCAAGGCAGCGCGGAGCCGCGCCACGTGGACGTGACGCTCTGCCCCTCCGGGAGCGTGGCGATGCGCGTCTCAGGGTGCTGCAACCGGGCGCCGGCGGCCGGCGCACATTCCTCCCAGCCGCTCCCCGCGAGGAGTCCGGCGCTCGCGGGGCCGTCGCCGCTCGTGTCGCGGAGCCACTCGCGCCCGAACATGTGCAGCGAGCGAACCTTGCCGCCTTGGCTGGGTACGACTTCGACGCGTGAGTCCCCGCCCTCGAGGGCGACGAACCCAGGCTGCTCAGGCAATCGCCGCGATGTCGACACCGCGCGTCGCCAGCACCCGCGCCACGGTCTCGCCGATCTTGTTGTTCGGCGTGCTCGCCCCCGCGGTGAGGCCGACGCTCGCCGGACCCTGCATCGGCATCCACGCGTCCGTCACTTTCTCGGCGCCCGTCGCCGGATCGCGGAATCGCACCGTGCCCTTGGCCGGGTCGACGGCCGCGGCGTCCTCGATGTGGAACGTCCGCACCTTCTCCGCGCAGAGCGCCGCGAGCGAGATCGTGTTGCTCGAGTTGTAGCCGCCGACGACGAGCATGACGTCGAGCGCCGCGGGCTCGGCGAGCAGCGCGTTCACGGCATCCTGCCGGTCCTGCGTGGCGCTGCAGATCGTGTCGAACGTGCGGAAGTGCTCCGCCCGGTGGGGGGCGCCGTAGACGCGCTCCATCGCCTGCCCCACCGCCTCGCCGATCGCGAGCGACTCACGGGCCAGCATCGTCGTCTGGTTGGCGACGCCGACGCGCTGCAGGTGGAGATCCGGGTCGAAGTGCGGACTCGCGGCGTGCGCATACTTGCCGAGGAAGCCTTCGCGCGCGCCGGGGAAGCGGCCCTCGATGTAGGCGATCACGTCCTCGGCCTCCGACATGTCGCGCACCACGAGGTAGGTGCCGCCCTCGTATTTCTCCACCTGCGACGCCGTCGCGCGCGTCTCCTCGTGGTAGTACTTGCCGTGGATCAGGCACGTGAAACCGTCACGCGCATATGCGTCCACGCGCTTCCAGACGTTGAGCACCGAGCCGCAGGTCGTGTCGACCATGATGCAGCCCTTGGCGCGCAGCATCTCGAAATCGTGGATCGTCACGCCGAACGCCGGCAGGATCACCACGTCAGCCGGCTCCACCAGCGAGTAATCGAACCCCTTCTCGCTCGGCGAGAGGAAGACGATCCCCATGTCCTTCAGCTTGGCGTTGACGTGCGGGTTGTGGATGATCTCGCCGGCGAGGAAGATCCGGCGGTCCGGGAACTTGGCCCGCGTCTGGTACGCATACTCGACCGCCCGCTCCACGCCGTAACAGAAGCCGAACTCCTTGGCCAGGCGGATCGTGACCGGTCCCGCGACCAGCGTGTGGTCGCGGGCGAGCAGCAGGTCGACGAGATGGCCGTCGTAATCGGCCGTGAGCGTCGCCTCGACCTCGGTCTTGAGGCCGAAACCCTTCCTGAAGTACGTGGACTCGGCGGTCATGCCCGAAAGATAAGGCGTTGGACCGGCTCGCGCCCCCGGACGCGCCGTCAGTGCACCAGGTACGGCGTCAGCGCCACCCTCACGAACTCCGGCAGCGGTCGCTTCGTGATGCTCTCCTTCTCCACGCACACCACGGTCAGCGACGCCGAGGCGCGATGCGCGCCGTCATCGACGCGGTAGACCTCGAAGCGCATCGTGATGGCTGTCTGGCCGATACGCGAGATGCCGGCCCGGATCTCGACGAGCTCATCCATCTGCGCAGGCGAGTGGAACTCCACCTGGAACGCCTTTCGCGGCAACTGCACGTGCCGCTGCACGCGCATCACATCGTATGGCAGGCCGGCGGCGCGGAACATCTCGTGCTCCGCCGCCTCGAAGAACCGGATGTAAGCTCCGTAGTAGATGATCCCGAGTGGGTCGCAATCGCTCCACCGCACGCGTTCACGGACGGCGAAGGGGAGTTTCGGCGCTGGTTCGGCCTCGGACACGGGTTCACCTGACTGGGAATCGGGGGGACTCTGACCGCGCGGGACAGTATGCGGTATACAATGGTAGTCACGCAGCGACCCCCCGAAAAAAGGGAGAAGACGATGATCCGGACGGTCCTGGTCCCGCTCGACGGCTCGACGCTCGCGGAGCGTGCGCTGCCCGTCGCGTTCGACATCGCGAGGCGCACCGGTGGTGCGGTGCATCTCGTGCGCGCACACGCACCGCTCGCGATCATCGGCGCCACCTCCGAGGGGATCGTGACGCAGGACATGCTCGCGGCCGACGATCTCATGCGCAAGCGGGCCAAGGAGTACCTCGACGAGACGGCGTCGCGGCTTGGCGCCGAGTGGGGCGTGCGCGTCGTCCCGCACGTCGACGATGGCAGCGCGGCCGGCCTCATCACCCAAGTCGCCGATGACGTGCTGGCCGACATCGTCGTGATGACGACGCATGGCCAGGGCGGCTTCGCGCCCGGCTGGCTCGGCTCCGTCGCCGACGGCGTCATCCGTCACTCGTACCGCCCGGTGCTGGCGCTGCCGGAGAACGACGAGAGCGGCGGGGAGCCGCTCGCGATCCGCAGCATCATGGTCACGCTCGATGGCAGTGCGGGGTCGATGGCGATCATCCCGCCGGTGCGCGACCTGGCACTCGTGTTCGGCGCCGAGGTGCACCTCGTGCGCGTGGTCGCTCCCTATGTGCCGATGGACGTCGTCACGACGCTCACGGCCAGCCAGCCGGACCGCGACGACATCGATAGCGAGGCGGTGCAGGCAAAGCACGAGCTCGACGGATACGTGACGTCGCTGGAGGCCAGCGGCCTTCGCGCGACGGCCACCGTGCTGGTGCAGCTCTCGCCGCCGCGCGCGCTCCTCGATCACGTGAAGGAGACGGATCCGGACTGCATCGCCATCGCGACGCAGGGGCGTGGCATCTCGCGCCTGTTCGTCGGGTCCGTCGCCGACAAGCTGATCCGCTCGGCCGGGCGCCCCACCCTCGTGCTGCGGCCGCCGAAGACCTAGCGGTCGCCGCCGTCCCGCGCGTAGAGGGCTGGCGTCAGGAACGGCGCGAGCGCGTACGTCACCAGCACCTCGTAGGCGGCGCGACGGTCGATGCGCCCGTCCGTGAGGATGCCGACGGCGCCCTTGCCGTGCTTCGTGCCGCTCGCGGAGACGAGCCGGTCCATCGCGTGGCCGAGCTCCACGCCGTCGCGCACCATCGCGGCCACGGCGTCCGGCAGCGGCATGGAGAGCGAGCCGCCCACGCCCTCGCGTCCGTCGCGGTGCACGATGACGCACCACGCATTCGTGCGCATCCCGCCGAAGGAAGGCGCATCGACGACGCCACCCTCGAGCCCGACGCCAAGGTCCGCATCGAGTGCATCCCTCGCCGCCACGGCGCGCGCACGCGCACCGCGGATCGTCTCCTCGTCGCCGAACGGCTGGTCGGCGACTCCGCTGGGGACGGCGCGAGCCTCGACCGCCGCGGCCGGCGCTGCGGACCCGAGCACCGCCCGCACGGCGGCGAGCTTCACGGGATTCGCGGACCCCACTGCGACGAGCTTCACGTCAGGCATCGGTGCATGCATTCGCCGAATCTACGCGCCCCGCACTATCTTCGCGGGGTGCACGACTTCACCTTCGTCGGCGGCCGCCTGTGGCTCGACTTCGTGAACACCGACGACGCCCGGCTCGGCGTTCGCATCGACACGATCGGCTCGTTCGACCGCTACGTCGATTGGCTCGAGGCCGGACGCATCGTCGACGCCGAACGCGCCGCGGCGCTCCACCGCCGCGCGGCCGAGCAGCCATCCGGTGCGGCGGCCGCGCTCGTTGAGGCGCGGCGCGTGCGCGCGGCGCTGCGGGCGCTGGCCGAGCGCGGTCGCACCGACCAAGGCGAGCGCGCGCGCGAAGTGGCGCTCGAGGAGATCAACCGCCTGCTCTCGCGTTCCGTCGGCACGCGGCGCGTCGAGGCACTGCCGGATGGCGGCTACGCGCGCGGCTTCGTGCCGGTGGGCGACGCCTTCGGCGGGCTCATGATCCCCGTCGTCGAGTCCGCGGTGGACACGCTCGTGCTCGGCGAGCTCGTGCGTATCCACCGCTGCGCCGACCGGCGCTGCCCGCGCGTCTTCTTCGACGTCAGCCGCTCGCGCACCCGCCGCTGGTGCGACATGCGCACCTGCGGCAATCGCGCTAAGGCGCAGCGCTCACGGAAGCGGACTTGATGTAGCCCATCTCCTCCGCGTAGCCGCGCAGCTTGGACTGCAGCAAGCGGCGACCGCGGAAGAGACGCGACTTGATCGTGCCCTCGGGCACGTGCAGCGCGTCGGCGATCTCCGAGTACTTGAGCCCGTGCAGGTCGCTCATCACGACCGCGGCGCGGTACTCCCTCGGCAAGCGCACGATCGCCTCGACGATCTCCTCGTCGAGGAACGAGTCGTAGAACGCGCCCTCGGGGTCCGACTCGCCCACCGGCTGGAACACCTCGCGCCCGTCCTCGTCCTCGAGCGGCTGGATCTCGCGCGCGTCGACGCGGCGCTTCCGGCTCACGAACGCGTGATAGAGGATGGTGAAGAGCCACGCACGGATGTTCGTGCCCAGGCGATACTGCTCCCAGCGCTGGAACGCGCGGAGCAGCGTGTCGGAGACGAGGTCCTCGGCATCCTCGCGCGCGCGGGTCAGCTTGAGCGCGAACGAGAAGAGCGCGTCCACCTGCGCCATCGCCTCGATGTCGAACCGCGCGCGCCGCTCGCTGCGCTCGCGCGGTGACTCGCCCAACTGGTAGATCTCTGCGGCTGCCATCGTTGCCATCGGGTCTCCTCCTGACGACCGGTCCGTTCATGGGGTTCGCTCAAGCGGTCATACCCCGCTGTTCCCCATCGGCTACGCGTGGCAAGCGTGCCATCTTGCGCGCACCATCCTTGTGCGCGCGACGACCTCAGCCGCGTCGGCGCTTCGTGCGTCGATCGCCGCGGCCGTCAGCGCGACCTCCGTCGCGACCTCCCCGGGATCCGCCGCTCGGACCGCGATTCCCACCGCGCGGCCCCTTGCCCCTCGGCCGCCGCGATTCGTCGCGCTCATCCGGCGTGAACGGACGGTCCAGCTCCTCCTGCACCTCCGCCAGCGAGTCGCCCTTCACGCTGCCCCGCGCGCCGCGACTCACTGCGAACCGCAACGGACGGTCGAGCCGCGGCAACTCCTCCTCGACGAGCGTCCGCGCGAGCTTCTCCGGCAGTTGCAGCCGGACGACCGCCGTGAGTGCGCCGTCGCCACCGTCCTCGACCTCGTAGTGCATCGTGACCGTGCGGTCACGGATCTCCACGGCGCCGGGCAGCTTCATCCATCGAGCGCGTTCGGCGGCGCCCACGAACTCGTCGGCGTCGAAGCGCGGCGTGGCGCGGCGGAAATCGTCCAAGCCGTCCACCCGCGAGAGCTGAGAGAGGTACCACGCGGACAGGTCGGCCTGCGAGAGGCGTGCCGTGCTCCCGCCGGAGCGACGCCACACTTCCCGCACCTCCTCGATCCCCTGGCGATTGCGCAGCACCGCCGGGTGCCGGGCCTCGCCGCGCGCGAGCGCGTCGGCAAGCGTGCGCCGCGCCTCCTCCTCCATTCCCGGCGGGAAGTCGTCGATCGCCTCGCGTTCGCGCTCCAGCTCGAAGCCGAAGTAGCTGACGCGCCGTTCGAGCGCGAGCGGTCGTTCCTTGCGCTGTGGATCGTAGGTGAGGCGCGGCGTGCTCGTCGTCGCGTTCCTCCGCACGAGGTCGCGCGGCACCTGCGTGCCCTCGATCGCCGCGCGCGGGATCCCGAACTTGTCCGCGAAGTAGCGCAGCGTGCCCGCGATCGCGCCCCAGCTCCCGGCCACGCTCGTCTTCGACACGCGCGCCTCGTCGCCGCTCGCCGTGCGCTCGTCGATCACGAGGTCGAACGGCATGATGCGCGCCAGCAACTCGATGAACTTGCGCTCGACGGCGGCCGTCGTGCGCGGCATGCGCGTCGGCAGCGGCAGTCCCACGGACCGGTAGATGCTCGCCATCGCCAGCGCCGCGTCCTCGATCGACTTCACCAGCACGCCGCGCCGCTCGGCCCACACGCCGACGCTCTCGTCGAACATCTGCCGCGGCAGGCCGTACACCTCGCCGAGGTAGCCGCACTTTGTGAACGCCTCGGCGTAGACGTTGTACGTCGTCAGGTGGTCGCTCCCCGTGACCACCAGGCCCGCGAGATCACGGTCGTCGCGCGTCATCCGGTGCAGCGACTCGATGCTCGCCATCACCGCCACGTACGGCACCAGCTCGTCGTCGCAGTGCACCAGCAGCTCGGCCCAGCTGCGGTCCACCGGCATCGCTTCCACGGCCCTGCCGTACGTCGTCAGCTTGCCGTTCTCGATGATGCCGCGCGTCTCGAGGAAGCCGAGCGCCTTGCGGTACGAGAGCTTGTCGAGCGCTACCGGCAGGTCGAGTTCGTCGGCGCGCACGCCGAGCGCGGCGCAGGTCAGCGCCACGCGCTCTGAATCCCCGGCGAGCTGGAACTCCGGTGCCGTGGGGCGCAGTGCGCTGAACTTGATGTCGCGGTCGGAGAGGATGAACACCCGCCCGCCCTGCACGCGGCCGTGCACGCGACCCGCCATCTGTAGGATCTCGTTCGCGCCCAAATGAAGCCGCGTCAGCACGTTCCGTCCGTGCTCGACGACGTTCGCGAACCGCGTGTCGTCGATCACGACCGTGTCGAGCCCGCGCACGTTCAGCGCGCTCTGTCCCGCCGCCGTCATCGCCAGCAGGAAGGGCTTCTCGACCTCTCCCTCGAGGAACGGCCGGATCACGCGGATCGGCTCGCCGCCGTGGTAGAACGCCACCTGCATCCGCGGGTAGCGCGTGCCCACATCGCCCGCGACCTCCTCCACGCCGGCGCGCGTCGGCAGGAACACGCCGATGCCGCGCTTTCCCTTGATCGCCGACTGGATGAACCGGTCGTCGAGGAAGTAGACCGGCTTCTTGCGCTCGACCTCCACCCGCGCCGCCCGCTCAGGGTCGAACGCGGACGACTCGATCACCTCGGCCGCGTGCAGGTACTGCGCATAGAACGACGGGTCCACCGTCGCCGAGAGCCAGATGAAGCGGCATCCCGTGCGCTTGCCAAGTGCGAGGCAGAGCTCGAGCTCGGCAGACGTCTGGTGGATCTCATCCACCACCAGCGTGTCGTGCGGGCGGATGTCGCCGTCCTGGAACCATCGCCGCGCGATGCCGGTGGTGACGATGACCACGTTCCAGCTCGGCGTCTCGGGCGTCGCCTCGCGCTCGCGGTTGACGACGCCAACTCGCAGCGTGTCCGTGTCGAGCAGCGCCTTGGCGATCGGCTTGACGGCGAGCGTCTTGCCCGTGCCGGTGCCCGCCACGATGCCGAAACCCTGGCGCGGACGGGCCGGCGACACCGCGAGACGCTCGGCGAGCGAGGTCAGTTCCGGCCCGCGGGTGCTCCAGAGGAGCGTCTCGATGTCCAGCCCGAACCCGAGCTCGATAGTCTCGCAGGCGGCGCGCGTGGGAGCGATGACGATGATGCGGCCGCGCTCGCCGCCCGAGCGCACGAACGCCTCGTGATCCGGCGGCAGGTACTGGTCGCGAACCGGCCGGAGCGGCGGGTCCTCCGGATCTTGGGGTGTTACGGCTTCTCCGGTTTCTTCGATTGCGGCGGCGGGTCAGGCCGGCGCGTCTCTGGCGGCGGTGCCTCACGCGCCGCCGGCATGGCTCGCGTCGTCGGCGTGGGTGCGGCGCGCACCGCCGCTTCGCGCCGCGGCGCCACGACCTGCGTGCCCGCAGTCGCCGGCAAGGGCGCCCTCTTCCGCTCCGGTTCGCCGTTGCGCCGCGTGTCGTCAGCGCGGGCGTTGCGCCGCGTGGCTCCGTTCGAGTCGACGAACGGGTTGCGCACGTCGAACGGCGAGAGGTCGCGGAGCGCCGGCCCGAAGACCAGCACGCCGTTGGGCGGCGATTGCCTCAGTGCCGTGGTGCAATCGGTCGGGGCGGGCTGCTGCGCGGCCGGCACGCCCTTCATCCAGATTCGGCACTTCCCGGCCGGCGGCATCATGTTGCGCGGGATCGACACCACGGAGTCGGCCACGGCGCGCTGCGACTCGCGTTCGGGCGCACCACGCTCCTGCGCCCCGGCCACAAAGGCAGGGACGACAGCGAGCAGCGTGATCGCGGTCAGGCGGGGGAGTCGCAAGTCAGGCACCGAATGGGAGACGAGGAAACATACCCCTAGGGCACGTCCCGGTTCAGTGCAGAACCTTCGGTCTATCCCAGATCCAGCGGCACCCTTCGGTCAATCCCCGAAGTTGATGCCCACGCGGCGCGCCGTCTGCACCACGTCGTGCCGCGGGTCGACCCGCTTCGCCACCTTCAAGACCTCGGTGATCGGCACTGTCACGATGTTCGGCGTCTGGAGCGCCACCATGTGCCCCCACTTGCCGTCCTCCACGGCTTGCGTCGCCGCGCCGCCGAACCGGGTGGCGAGCAGGCGGTCGTAGCCTGTCGGCATGCCGCCCCGCTGCAGGTGCCCGAGCACCATCGACCTGCACTCCTTGCCCGTGCGGTCCTGGATCTGCTTCGCGAGCCGCTGCGCGATCCCACCCACGCGCCGGTTCTGCCCCGGCATCGACTCGCCGAGCGTCGACACCTCGCCGCTCTCGTCCTTGGCGCCCTCGGCGACCACGATGATCGCGAACTTGTGTCCATTGCGGTCGCGCTCCATGACCGCCTCACAGACGTTCTCGAGCTTCCAGGCGATCTCCGGGATCAGCACGACGTCCGCCGTGCCGGCCACGCCGGAATGCAGCGCGATGAACCCGGCATCACGTCCCATCACTTCCAGCAGCATCACACGGTCGTGGCTCTCGGCGGTCGTGTGCAGCTTGTCGATCGCCTCGATGGCGGTCTGCACCGCCGTGTCGAAGCCGAAGGTGGTGACCGTGCACGAGACATCGTTGTCGATCGTCTTCGGCACGCCGACGATCTTCATCCCCTTGTCCACGAGCTTCTGCGCGATCGCCAGCGACCCATCGCCGCCGATCGAGATCATCGCATCGATCCCGAACTTGCGGGCGTTCTCGATCAGTTCGTCGGAGCGGTCGATCTCCTTCCACGATCCGTCGGGCTGCTGGACGGGGAACGCCAGCGGGTTGCCGCGATTCGTCGTGCGCAGGATCGTGCCGCCGAGGTGGGCGATGCCGCGCACGGCGTCCTCCGTCAGCGGGATCACCTCATCCTCACCGAGCAGTCCCGCGTAGCCGCGCTTGATGCCAAGCACGTCCCAGCCGCGGTCGAGCGCGGAGAGCGTGGCGGCGCGGATCACCGCGTTGAGGCCAGGAGCGTCGCCGCCGCCGGTCGAGATGGCGAGGCGCATGCTCATCGCTGGTAGGGCACGCCGGCCAGGTTGGCGAGACGATAGATCGCCGTGTCCTGCCGTGCGACGATCAGCCGCAGCGAGTCGAGGGTGAACGTCATCTCGGATGTGCGGGCGCTGAGCTCGTTCACGACGTCCACCATGTCGGTCATCTGCTGCATCTGGTCCATCTGCTCCTGCGGATCCTTGTAGCAGCCCGCCGTCGCGGCGAGGGCGAGGGTGCCGACGAGGAGCGAGGCGCGACGACGGACGAACGTAGTGGTGGGTCGCTGCATGGAAAGTCCTATGTCTTGTGCGTGCTTGCGCTGTGGATACACCGCCCGCGCTCGATGGATGGGGCTTGTCGCGACGAATCTACGCATGTTGGCCGCGTCCCGTACCGGAGTTCCCTTTGCGCATGCGCCGCGGCCTGACGCTCGCCGAGCTGGTCCTTGTGTGCACCCTCGTCGGTCTCGTGGCCGGCATCGCCGTGCCGCGGGTGGGCGCCACGCTCGACTCACTACGGCTGCGCCAGGCCTCGCACGAAGTCGCCGGCGCACTCACGCTGGCCCGCGCCGCCGCCATCCGTCGTGCCGACTTCTCACGACTCATCGTGGACGGCCCAAGCGGCACGATCCGCGTCGAGAGCGGCGCCGACACGCTCTGGAGCCGCGACCTGCGCGCCCTGCATTACGTCGAACTCCGCGCCTCGCGCGACACCATCACCTACGCCGCCAACGGACTCGGCTACGGCGTCGCGAACGCGACGATCATCGTCTCCCTCGGCGCGCGCGCCGAGACGGTGACGGTGAGCAGGCTCGGACGGATGAGAATGTCGTTCTGACCACCGCGTCACGTCCCGAAATCGTAGCCCGGTATCGAGATCCTCGGAATCTCCTGCCCGATCACCCGCTCGATCGTGCGCACCATGCCGATCTCATCCGCGCTCATGAAGGTGAACGCGTCCCCTTCGCTCGCGGCGCGGCCGGTGCGACCGATGCGGTGCACGTAGTCCTCCGCCTGCTGCGGCACGTCGTAGTTCACCACGTGCGAGATGCCGGAGATGTCGAGGCCTCGCTGCGCGATGTCCGTCGCCACCAGCACCTGCACCTTCCCTTCCTTGAACCGTGCCAGCGCCTGCTCGCGCTGCACCTGCGTCTTGTCGGCGTGCAGGGCATCCGCCTTGAAGCCGGCGTCGAGCAGGTGCTGCACCACGCGGTCCGCGCCATGCTTGGTGCGGGTGAACACGAGGATCGAGTCGGCGGCGACGAGGTCTTTCAGGAGGTGCGTCAGCAGTTCCGTCTTCTTTGCCTTGGGCACCGGGTACACGAAGTGGCGCACGGTCGTCGCGGCGGCCGAGCGACGTCCCACCTGCACGACGACGGGCTTTCGCAGGTACTTCCGCGCCAGCGCCTCGACCTCGGGCGGCATCGTCGCCGAGAAGAGCAGCGTCTGCCGGTACGGATGCAGCGCCGCGACGATCTTGGCCAGTTGCGGCGCGAAGCCCATGTCGAGCATCCGGTCCGCTTCGTCGAGCACCAGCACCTCGAGGTCGTCGAACACGACGTTCTGCTTCTCGATGTGGTCGATCAGTCGTCCCGGGGTCGCGACGATAACGTCGACGCCCTCGCGCAGCGCCTTCAGCTGGATATCGTAGCCGACCCCGCCGTAGACGCTCACCACCGCCAGGCCCGTGCCTTCACCGTACCGCGCGAAGCTCGCCTCGACCTGCTGGCAGAGCTCGCGCGTGGGAGTCAGGATCAGCGCGCGCGTTCCCTTCGGACCGTTCATCAGCCGTTCGATGATCGGGATCGTGAACGCGGCGGTCTTGCCGGTGCCCGTCTGCGCGAGACCCATGAGATCGCGGCCCTTCATCGCCAGCGGCACGGCCTGCGCCTGGATCGGCGTCGGGCGCGTGTAGCCGGCCCTCGAGAGCGACGCCAGCATCGGCGGGCTCAGCCCGAGGTCCGTGAACGTGATGTCGATCGTCCCCGCCTCCGCTTGCGCGAGGGTCTCGGTCGGGATCACCGCCGCCGGCAGTTCGCTCGGCAGCGGATGGTCGACCGTCGCCGGCAGTATCTCGGGCACGGCGGACGCCCTCCCGGGCGCGGCCGACGCTTTCCCAACCGCCTTTGCCGCGGACTTCTTGCGTGTCACCGCCGGCGCAGTCTTCGCCGCACGCTTCGGCGGACCCTCAGCCGCAACCTTCGTATTGCTTTTGGTCATCTTCCGAAACGTAATGCCTCGATCATCATGGCGTTCACGCGGTCGGGGGCCTCCTCCATCACCACGTGTCCGCCGTCCTCGATCCACTCGAGCCGGCCGCGAGAAAGGGACTTCACGAGACGCTCGGCGTGCACGGGACGAACCGTGCGATCACGCGTCCCAAAGACCACCAGCGTCGGCACCTGCACGCGTGCGAGCGCCTCCTGCGTCCAGGGCGCCCAGTCGAACTCCTTGAGCATCTGCACCTGCGCGCGGATGACCGAGGGGAACTGCGTCGGCGCCCAGTACTCGTCGATATCGTGTTCCGTGAACCAACCGATCTTGCCCCAGACGCGCTGCTGTACGAACGCGACGACCTGTCGCGGCACGAGCAGGGACGGAAGGATGCCGGGGATCACGGGCAGCGCAGGCGAGAACACCTTCCACGGGGGGAGCTCGCCGAATCCCACCGGGCCGAAGAGCTGCAAGGATGACACCCGCGAGGGTGCATCGAGCGCGCATTGGACCGCCACCTTGCCCGCCATCGACTGGGCGATGAGCGCTGCGCTCGACATACCGAGCGTATCCATGAGGGCGAGAACGGACTGCGTGAACGCCGGCAGCGTGTAGCTGCCCGCCGCCGACGGCGCGTCGGAGAGCCCGTGGCCAGGCAAGTCCGCACTGACGATCCGGAATCCCGCGGACGCGAGGGCGAGGATGTTCTTACGCCACAAATAGCTCGTGACCGCCCATCCATGGAGCAGGAGCACGGGCGAACCGTCCATCGGCCCGGCCTCCAGCACCCGCAGCGCCAAGCCCGACGGGAGCGTCACCTGGCGCGCGGTGATGCCCTCGATGCCGGCCGGGAACCAGGACTCGGGAGGAAGCCTCGTCTGCGCCAAAGCCGACTGCTAGATCAGCTCCACCGGCCGGCCCGAGAGCCGCGCGATGAGGCCGACGCGGAACGTCACGTCCGCCCACCGTTCCTCGCCGACGTGTGACCGCTCGAGTGGGAACATCGGCCACACGTAGGGATTGCTGCTCTTTGGCATCGCCATGCCCTTTCGCGGATGCCAGACGCCGGTGCGATCGGAATCGTCGATGAACCGCTCGTACATCTTGGTCCAGTTCTCGTTGCGGCGCAGGAAGCCAAGTCGCGCCATCAGCTCGAGCCACGCCAGTGCGGCCGGCACGTCGTCCTCGACCGCGTTGCGGTGCGGCAGGAGGTCGCCGAGCACGAGATGCGGCACCGGAACGAGCTGCGTGCCGACCTGCTGCACCGACTCCTGACGTGGCAACGGGCGCGTGAGGTACTCATACAGGAGGTTCATCGCCTCGTAGTGCTCACTCTGGAAGAGCGGCATGTGGGCGATCAGGTGCAGCGCGTGCATCGTCGGCGGGAACGCCTCCGGATGCAGCACCTGCCGGTTGCCGACTCGGATCCACGGCTTCTCGGCGAGCGGTGACCGAAGGAAGTCCGCGATGCGGTCGAAGGTACGACGCGCCAAGCCGCGCAGTCGTGGGTCGCCCTCGAAGCCGCCACCGGCGAGTGCGGCACCGGCCGCCTCGCGCAACAGCTGCCGCTGGGCCAGCAGGAACTCCTCCTCGACCTTCGCCTTGGTCGGGGCGAGTTCATAGAGCTGCGACCGTTCGTTGTCCTCGGCGAGCAGCCTGAAGAGCACGCGCCGCGAATGGAAGAGCGGCGGACCCTCCTTGTCCCAGCCGTATTCGGTCAGCCGGCGGAACGCCGGGATCGTGCCCACCCCCTCGAAGTGCTCGGCGCGCTGGGACGGGAGGGTGAGCATCGAGTGGTTCCAAATCCCGTCGATGTCCGCCTGAACCGCGAGTTCGAGCGCCGGTCGATAAGCGTACGGGAGGTCGGCGACAGCCGGGGAGCCCTTGCGCTCGAGCTTCGCGACATCAACAATGGCGCGATACTGCAACGGTGGTGACGCGTTGTTGAGCATCCATTCGAGCGGGAACTCCACCGTGGCCTGAGGCGGCGGCGGCGGCGCGAAGATGGACGCGGGCGTTACAGTCGGTGAGGTCAAAGCGAGGGGTCCGGGGCTAACACCTTGCGAAACAACACTATAAGCCAAAATCCGCGAGAGGTGTACCCCGCGACGCGGTATAGGATACCATTTTGTTGCGAAAGCGCCAGATTGCCCCCGATGCGAGGTGAGTTCGTCGACATCGGTGGACAGCGACTCTACTACTATGCGGCCGGCACCCGGGGCAGCGGCCTGGCCGTTGTCCTGCTTCACGGTTTCCCGCTGTCGTCGCGACTCTGGCACCTGGTCGTGCGCGACTTCCCGCCCGAGCATCGGCTCGTCGTCTGCGACCTGCCCGGCTACGGCCGGAGCGATCTACCGCATGCGGGAGCGGCGAACTGCGCGGCGCACGCCGCGGCAGTCCTCGCCCTGCTCGACGACCTGCGAATCGAGTCCGCGGCATTCGTCGGGCACGGGCTCGGCGGCGGAGTCGCGCAGGCCCTCGCGGTGATGGCACCGGAGCGAGTCTCGCATCTCGCGCTCGTGAGCAGCGCCGCCTTCGGTCAGCCACCACGTCGACTCGCGCGACTCCCGCGCCGCATGGGCGCTCTCGCGCTGCGGACTCCACCCTCGTTGCTCGCGGGGCTCGTGCACGGATCCGCTCGCCTTGGATTCGCCAACGCAGACCGTAGTCGGCTCACGCTGGACGGCTGCCTGCAGGCCTTCACCACTCCGGCCGGGCGTGAGGCGCTCGTGGCGCATCTCCACGCGCTCGACCACTGCGATACGGCGGAATGGTCGCCGCGCCTCGGTGAACTCGACGTTCCGTCCGCGGTCATCTGGGGGCGTGAGGATCCGTACCTCCCCGTCGCGCTCGGCGAGCGCTTGGCCACGGAGCTCCGGCACGCGGAGTTCACGGTGATCGACGGCGCGCGGCACTATGTGCCCGAGGATTCGCCGGAACAGCTCGTGCGCGCGCTGGAACCGCTGCTCCGGCGGTAGCGGTCAGTCATCGCCTAGAGGTCTTTCCGCGTTTCGTCGACCGCCTCCGCCACTCGTTGCACGTCCTTGGCCAGTGCGCGCATCTCCTGCGTCAGCTGGCCCTGGTCCGCGAGGCGCGACTCGACGCCCGAGTTCCTCAAGCGCATCAGGTCGAGCTTCATCGTCTCGAGCACCAGCAGCGCGTGGTCCATCTGCTGCGCCAGCGTGGTGCGGCGCTCCGCGAGATCCGAGAGCGTGGCGAACTGGCGCTCCAGGAGCTCGAGACGACGCTCGCGCTCCGGCGCGTCGGCACCCATCGCCTCGGTGTCGCTGACGCGTTTCCGCAGGCGCGCGATCGCGTCGGGAGAGGCCTCGGTGTCGAGCGAATGGAGCGCGGTGGCGAGCGTGCGCACGCGCTCCACCAGCGACTCCACCGTCGGCAGGATCTCGGGCAGCAACGCCTTCTCGTTCTCCGGCAGGCGCGCCAGCAGCGAGCGGATCTGGGCGCGCGAGTTGTAGGCATCGCGCACTGCGGCCCCACGCCCTCCCTCGAGGACGTCGCGCGGCACGCTGTCGAGCACCGCCTCGGCTATCGACGACGCGGCCGGCGCGGGCAGCTTCGCCTCGATGCGCCTCAGCGGCTGTTCGTCGCCGCGATGCCGCGGCTGATCCGGACGACGGAAGACGTCTCGTACGGGGATGCCGTCCGCCCAGAGCTTGCTCAGCCCGTGCACGATCCCGTAGCCGATGCCGATCGCGGGGAAGATCGCCCATGGGAATCCGGGACTCGTCACCGCGTTGAGCACGGCAAGCATCGTGATCGTGACCGCTCCGCCGGCCATCCGCTGGCGGAGCCGCCCGATGCGTGCCTCGGGAGAACGCCGGTTCGAGAGCTCCATCTGGTTCAACTCTTGCGCCGCCAGCCGGAGTTCCGGCCGCACGAGTCGCGGCTTGCCGCGCTCCTCGCGCCAGCGACGCTGCTCCTCACGCCAGCGACGCAGCGCTTCCTTGCCATGCTCGCGGGTCGTGGGGTCGAACATCCAGTCGCGTGGCAGCGGCGGGAACGGCGGCGCCGGCAGCGGCGTGTCCATGCGCAGTCGCTCCAGCGCCTCGGACGGCTCCGGCTCGCTCAGGTGCCCCTGGATGATTCCCGCCGTCGGCGGATGTGAGCGACGCCTGGGTGGTGGCGCACCGGGCGCGTCCGCGGCGAGCGCCGCGCGGAACTCATCCGCATTCGGCCAGCGTTCCCCGCGACCCTTCTCGAGCGCGCGGTCGATGGCGTGCACGAGGTTGGGCGGCAGGTCGGCGCGCAGCTGCGCCAATGGACGCGGACGCTCGCTGAGGTGCTTCATCAGCATCGCGGGCGTGTTCGTCGCCTGGAACGGCAACTCGCCCGCGAGCATCTGGTAGCCGACGACGCCGAGCGCGTAGATGTCGGCGCGGCCGTCCACCTCGCGCTCTCCCATCGCCTGTTCCGGGCTCATGTACGCCGGCGTGCCGACGGCGATGCCGGTGACCGTCAGCCGCTGGTCGCCCTCGGCCGCCCGCGCGATGCCGAAGTCCGTGACGACGGCGCGACCGGTGCCGGCCTCGATGAGGATGTTGTCCGGCTTGATGTCGCGGTGCACGACGCCGTGCTGGTGCGCGTAGTGCAGCGCATCGGCGACCTCGCGGAGGATGCGCCTCACGACCTCGACGCCGGGACGCGGCTCTCGCCCGAGCATCGCCGCGAGCGACTCGCCCTCGACCAGCCCCATCGCGAAGTAGACGACGCCGGAGGCCTCGTCCACCGAGTAGATGGGCACGATGTGCGGGTGAGAGAGTCGCGCCGACATCTCCGCCTCGCGGAGGAACCGCGAGCGGACCTCCTCGCGGAACGCGAGTTCCGGCGGCAACACCTTGAGGGCGACCTTGCGCCGCAGGCGCGTGTCTCGCGCGCGGTAGACCACGGCCATCCCGCCGCGGCCGATCTCGGCTTCTATCTCATAGAGTCCCGCGACGGCCGCCACGCACCGCGCGAGGAGCGCGTCATCGCTCACCGTGTGGGCGAGCGGCCCAGGCGGTTCATCGCGTCGCCGACGTACACCGCGCTGTCGACCTCGCGCGCGAGCGCCATCGCCTGCCCGGCGATGGTGGTGAGATGCTGCCAGCTCTGGTTGCCCGTCTTCAGCTTGAGCATGTCGAACTTCATGTTCTGCAGCGCCAGCGAGCAGGTCTCGAGCTTCGACGCCATCTCGTCACGGCGGCGCCCGAGCTCGGCGACGGAGCGGCGGTTCCGCTTGAGCATCGCGAGCCGGCGCACGCGCGCCTCGCTCGCCGCATGATCGAGCGGGTTGGCCTGCGCCTCGAGCACCACGATCTCCTTGTCGATCGATTCCACCGACATCGGGCCGCTGTCGCGCTCGAGCGAGGTGAGCGCGGTCGCGAGGCCCATCACCGTCTCGGCGAGCTGGCGCGCCGACTCGGTGACCTTCGGCAGCCGCTCGCGCTCGGACTTGGGGAGCGACTCGACGAGCCGGATGACCTCCTCCCGGTCGAGGATCGCCTGGCGCGCGGCAGAGGCGTGCGGGCCGGAGCCGAGCGCCGCCGCATCGTTCGTCGTGAGCGGCGGCATGCCACCGGCCGTCTCGGAGCCGGAACTGAGCCTGCGGCGGCGCGTGCGTTCGCGCACCTCGGCGCGCTTCTCGCGGCTGAAGATCGCCTTCGCCTCGTCGAGCGTCTCCGCCGCCACGTCCACGATCATCTTGTCGCGTGGCTGCTTGAAGACGTCGCGCCAGTCATAGCCGTCGCTCCAGAGCCGCGCGTACTTGTACGCCACGCCAATGGCCCAGAAGGCCGAGATGAACAGCAGGCTCGGCCCGCCGATGACGTCGACGAAGAAGAGCGCCGCGGTGACGAACAGGAACGGCGCGAGCGCCTTGCGGAAGGCGCGCACGTCGGGATTCTGCCACCGCTGCAACTCCACCAGCGTCGGGGCGTCGCTGCCGTAGCTGGCGGGCGCCCACTGGGGCGCCGACTGCGGATAGCTGTTGCCGGCACGCGCGGGAAGCTGCGGCACGTTTCCGGTCTCGAGCGCCCGCACGAACTCCCGCGCGTCCTTGAAGCGATCGTCCGGGTTCTTCTCGAGGCAGAGCATGACCGCGCGCGCCAGGTCGCTCGGCACGCTGGCGCGCTGATCGATCGGCACCGGCCGCTCGGAGAGGTGCTTCACGAGCAGCGCCGGCGTGCTGGTCGCGTTGAACGGCAGGTCGCCGCAGAGCATCTGGTAGGCGACGACGCCGAGCGAGTAGAGGTCCGTGCGTCCGTCGATGTCGCGGTCGCCGGCGGACTGCTCCGGCGACATGAATGCCGGCGTGCCGATGGCGATGCCGGTCGCGGTCAACTTGGCCTCGCCGCCCTCACTGACGGCGCGCGCGATGCCGAAATCCGTCACCATCGTGCGGCCGGTCGCCGAGTCGAGCAGGATGTTGTCCGGCTTGATGTCGCGATGCACGGTGTTCTGCGAGTGCGCGTAGGCGAGCGCGTCGCCGACCTCGCGCAGGATGCGGCGCGTCTCGTCGGGCGGCACGGGTCCGCGCGTGGCGATGCGCGTGCCGAGGTTCTCGCCATCGATGTACGCCATCACGAAGTACACGAGGCCTTCGCGCTCGTCGACGCTGTAGATCGGGACGATGTGCGGATGGCTGAGTTGCGCCGCCATCTCCGCCTCGCGCAGGAAGCGCGAGCGGATCTCGGAGCGGAACGCGAGCTCCGGCGGCAGCAGCTTGATCGCGACCGGCCGCTTGAGCCGCTTGTCGCGTCCCTTGTAGACGATGCCCATGCCGCCGCGCCCGATCTCCTTGTCGACGTCGTACTGCGACTCGAGCACTCGCATCACGTGCGAGCGCAATTCGGCGTCAGACTGGCTGATGCGGGGATCGATCACGGCAGGGGACTTGGGGTAGGCGAAGCGCTCAAGGATACCACGCGGGGACCCTTCATACAAAGCATGCGTGGATACGGCTCTTTTCGCCGCCATGGCAGGTACTACGTCCAGACGGCAGTCTAAAGTTGCAATCCCCGCCAACATGTCGTAAGTCAACCGGAACACTCTTTGCGAGAGGAGAGGTTCTTACCTCATTCTTTCGCCGGGCAGGCATCAATGGGCACACGCCAGACACTACCCGTTCTTCCGCTTCGCGGGACGGTCATCTTCCCGGGACTCACGGCGCCGATCGCCGCGGGCAGGCCGGGAACCTTGCGCGCGATCGAGTCGGCGTTGAAGGGCGACCGCCTCGTGTTCGCCGTCGCGCAGCGCGACAACACCGAGGAGCCGGCGCCGGAGATCCTCTACTCGATGGGCGTGATCGCCCGCATCGGGCAGATCCAGCGCGGCCTCGGTGGCGTGCAGCTGCTGCTGCATGGAGAGCAGCGCGCGACCGCACTCCAGTACACCACCACCGAGGGATTCCTCTCCGCCGTCATCACGCCGTCGGAGGAGATGTCCCCGATCGACGACCGCGACGCCGCGTTCGAGGCCCTCCACAAGGAGATCCGCGAGCGCGCGGCCGAGCTGGGCGAGCGCCGTGGACTGCCGGAAGAAGTCGTGCACCAGGTGCTCGATTCCGTTACCGAGCCGGGACGCTTCTCCGACCTCGTGGCCGGCTACATCGAGCTATCCGTTCCAGAGAAGCAGGGGTTGCTCGAGACCCTCTCCGTCGAGGAGCGCCTGCGCAAGGTGCTTGTGCACGTGCAGCGCCAGATCTCGTTGCTCGAGGCACAGGACGAGATCAAGTCGCAGGTGCAGGAGGAGCTCGGGGAACGCCAGCGCGAGATGTTCCTGCGCGAGCAGATGAAGGCGATCCAGAAGGAACTCGGCGACGACGACCAGACCAAGGAGATCGAGGAGCTTCGCGAGAAGCTCAACAAGCTCGAGCTTCCGAAGGAGGCGCGCGCCGAGGTCGAGCGCGAGCTCGGCCGCCTCGAGCGCGCCGGCCGCGAGTCGATGGAAGCGCAGGTCATCCGCACCTATCTCGAGTGGATGGCCGAGCTTCCGTGGAACGTGCGTTCCGACGACCAGCTCGACCTCAATCACGCCAGCACCGTGCTCGAGGAGGATCACTACGGCCTTGGCGACGTCAAGGACCGCGTGCTCGAGTTCCTCGCGGTGCGCCAGCTCCGCGCGCAGCAACTGGCCGACGAGATGGACCGCACCGGTGAGTTCCCCGCGGCGCGGCTGAAGAATCGCGCCGAGGACGCGCCCTCGTCGTCGGCCCCGCGCAAGGGCAACGGCGAGGACGACCGCAACATCACCGACAAGCGCGAGGCCAAGGCGCGGGCGATGGCCAAGGGCCCGATCCTCCTCTTCACCGGTCCGCCGGGCGTGGGCAAGACCTCCATCGCCAAGTCCATTGCGCGGGCGCTCGGCCGCGAGTACGTGCGCGTGGCGCTCGGCGGCGCGCGCGACGAGGCGGACATTCGCGGTCACCGGCGCACCTATGTCGGTGCCATGCCGGGACGGATCATCCAGGGCATGAAGCAGGCGGCCACCAAGAATCCCGTCTTCCTGCTGGACGAGATCGACAAGCTCGGCGTCTCGTTCCAGGGCGACCCCTCGGCCGCGCTGCTCGAGGTGCTCGACCCCGCGCAGAACGACTCCTTCACCGACCACTATCTCGGGGTGCCGTTCGACCTCTCCGAGGTGTTGTTCATCGCGACCGCGAACTTCATCCAGAACATCCCGGGTCCGCTGATCGACCGCATGGAAGTCGTGGAGTTCGCCGGCTACACGGAACGCGAGAAGGTCGAGATCGCCAAGAAGTACCTGATCCCGCGGCAGCTCGAGGAGAGCGGCCTCGGCGGCAAGGGCATCACGTATGACGACGAAGCCATCAACGCGCTCGTGAGCAAGTACACGCGCGAGAGCGGCGTGCGACAGCTCGAACGCGAAGTCGGCAAGGTGGCGCGCAAGGTGGCGAGGCGCATCGCCACCGACGACGAGCACAATCCGGCGGCGGACGGCGTCATCACCGCCGAGGAAGTGCGCGAGCTGCTCGGCCGGCCGAAGGTGCATCCCGAGAAGGCCGCGGCGGCGCACGAGGTCGGCACGGCCACCGGCATGTACTACACGCCGATGGGCGGCGACATCATGTTCATCGAGGCGGCGATCCGGCGCCTCACGGGCGCGCGCCGCGTCTCCGACGGCGACGAGTCGCAGGTGAGCGGCTACGGCAACGTGTCGCTCATCCTCACCGGGCAGCTGGGCGACGTGATGAAGGAGAG
>DATLLD010000061.1:0-29097 GCA_035538035.1 Gemmatimonadaceae bacterium
GTTGATCATCGTGCGATCGATGTCGAACGCGCGCTGGATGTGCGACCAGTAGGTCTCGTCGTTGGCGATCTCCATCGGGCCGCGGTCACCCGCGACGAGATCGGCCTTGAAGAGCTGGGCGAAGGCGCGCTCGCTGAGCACCGGGAGCGCGGCGGTCGCAGCGCCCGCGGAGGCGAGTCCGCGCAGAAAACCGCGGCGGGAGGTGGCGGATGTCGTCATGTCAGGGGGCTCGATTGTTCACTATGGGATCACCAGGATTCCTGCCTCGCCGCCAAAGTCATCTCGCACTCTCGCCAAGTTCCGCGGCGCGCGCCAGCCGCCCAGGTTCACGCGCACCGCCACGCGATACTTGCCCGGCCCGAGCCGCACCCGCGCGACCAGCAGCCCGCCCTCACGATGCAACGCCACCGGCTGCCAATTGGAGAAGTCTCCCGCGACCTCGACCACCATCGTGTCCGCGGCGAACACGCGCACCACCAGCTCACCGCCGCCGCCCGGCGCGGGCTCGACGCTGGCGCTCGCAATCGCCGAGCGCTGCATCACGGGCAGTGGCTTCTCACCGAAGCTCACACGCAGTGACGCGGTCAGCAACTCCGCCTGCGGCAATCCACGCAGCGGGTCGGCCAGCTGGCGGCCGGCCGTCGCGGTGAACGCCACGCGCTCGGTGACCTGGAGGATGCCGCTGGTCGAGACGGCGATCACGCGCGACGCGTTGTCGCCGCTGATCCCGCGCCGCGAGGCCCAGGAGAGCGCCAGGGAGTTGGGCCCCCCGCGCGCCTCCACGACCAGTTCCACGTCGGAGAGCGTGTAGAGCCGTGCTGCGGGATCCACCGCCTGTCCCGCGGCGGTCAGGAGCGGACGATCGCTCGATTGCTGCCAGCCATACGAGCCGCTGCCATACAGGAAGCCGAGGCGGCCCCACACCCCGAAGTCGGCACCGGTCGAGTGGCTGTACCTGCTGTCGCGCGTCGTCCGCGCGACGCCGGCGCCGAGCCAGGTGCCTCCCCGGTCGGTGAGGTAATGCTGGCGCGCGAACGCATTCGCGTTCCCGCCGCGACCGGCGCTGGCGAGCGAGAACCTCGCGCCCGCGACGCCGCCTTCGGTGCGTAGCCGGTCGTCGATGGACCAAGGGGCCGAGAACGCCGCGACAGCCTGTGCGGCGGCGATCGAGTCGCGCCCATAGGTGACGTTGCCGCTGGCGAGGAATGTCCAGCTCTCGAACGGGCGTCGCCAGAACGCGGCGACGAGCCCGGCATCCGAGTCGCGCTCACGATACGAACCGTCAGGCGCCTGTTCGCGCTGCCTGACGCGTGCGTACCCGGCTTCGAGTCGCAGTTCCGACGGTGCCTGCGCCGCGGCAGGGTTCGCCACGACGAACAGGGCAAGCAGCCATGGGGCCGCCCGTCGGATCACGTCATCATGGCTTCGTACCGCGGGGAGCGCCGGCGGCCTGGGCTGCGGGTGACGGAAGAAGCGACATCACGCCCCGGGCACGAACCTCGAGCGCCGCATCGGGCGCCAGGCCGGCGGCGACATCGGACTGCACCGATGCACCGAGTCCGGCGATGTGCGCGGGGGTTGCCCCCCTCGCCATCAGGGTCGTGATCTGTTCGAGGGCCTTATTCGCCTCGATGCCGCGCGCCACGAGCTCGGTGAGCACGTCCAGTGGCATGACCACTGACTGTGTCTTCGGCCAGGAGGCGCGGATCTTCTTCAGCATCGGCCCGGGGACGCTCACGGCGAGTGCGTCAGCACCCGACACGATCTCCGCGGCCGATGGCGAGGGAGCGAGAAGGGCTCGCGCCTGCTCAAGGCGCTTCGCCAGCGAATCGACGGCCACCCGGATGCGCTCCCCCGTGGCCCGCTTCGTGACACCTTCCATTGCCTTCGCGACGAGTGGCTGCGTGGGCAGCCCCTTCGCCTCGGCCGACGCAATCACGCGTTCGACGGCCTGGCGCGACTTCGCATCGGCGATGGGCAGCACCGAGGTGCCCTGTGCGAACACAGGGCCCGCGGACACACCGGCGAGCAAGGCCAGTGCGAGGAGTCTGATTCTCTTGGGTGCAGCGACTCGATGCATGCTCATGGAGCGAAGACCATCACGACGGAACCCTCGCGACCGTAATCCGCGTCGCCGGCCTTCGGCGCGCGCGGATCGGCCACCATCAATGTATCGTCGAGGACGAAGGCGTACACGTGCCGACCGGCGGAGAGCGGCACCGTCGCCGTCCAGACGCCGTTCGCAAGGCGGGTGAGCGGGGTCGCGCCCACCTTCCACTGGTTGAACTCCCCGACGATCGACACGCTTGCCGCCTTGTGGTCGTCGAGGATGAACTGGGTCGGGATCAGGCGCTCATCGGAGGGGATGTCCGAGGCACGCACCACCGGGAACTCGCCGGTCGGCGAACCAGACGATGTCATGGGCTCCGTGTCCGGGCCGGCCACGTACGCGCCGCGGGTCACGAACCCGAGCACCAGCGC
Organism: Gemmatimonadaceae bacterium; assembly: GCA_035538035.1. Taxonomy (GTDB): domain Bacteria; phylum Gemmatimonadota; class Gemmatimonadetes; order Gemmatimonadales; family Gemmatimonadaceae; genus Pseudogemmatithrix. The sequence goes on from DATLLD010000061.1 coordinate 2,482, forward strand.
CGCGCCCGCGACCGCCACCGCACCCAGGCGCGTGAAGGCCGGTGTGCGCCACGCGTCGAGCGCACGCCGGAACACCGACCGGCGGGGCGACGCGAAGGCAACGGACAGCACGCGCGCGACCGCGCGCTGGTGCGACGCGCCCTCGGGCGCCGCGCGCAGCGCCGCGCGCACACGCTCGATCAGCGGGTCACGCTCCATCGGATGGTTCGTCTCATCATTCATCACGTATCACCTCGGTAAGGCGTGCTCGAAGAACGTCGCACGCCCGCTTGACCCGCATTCGGAGCGCACTGAGTCCGACGCCCGTCACCGCAGCGATGTCCTCGTACGCCATGTCCTCCACATGTCGCAGCAGGAATGCTTCCCGCTGTTCCGCCGGAAGGGTGGCGAGGATCAGGTAGATCTCCTCCGTCCAGTCCTTCTCCACTCCATTGGTCACCAACTGCGCCCTGTCCGGCACCTCTCCGTACTGGATCAGGTCGCTGTGGCGCCTTCTCTTCACGATCAGCGAGCGGCACCGGTTGGCGAGGATGCGGAAGAGCCATGGCTCGAACCGCGCGTCATCCCGGAAACGCCCCAGATTCTGGTACACCCGCACGAACGTGTCCTGCACCGCCTCTTCCGCATCCTCGCGATTGCCTACCATATGGAGGGCGAACCGCAGGGACCTGGGATACATGGCATCGACCAAGAGCGCGAAGGCCTGACGGTCCCCCGCCTTGGCGCGGAGTGGGAGCGTCGGGTCGATGGAGCTGCTGGGCGGGGTATCAGGCATGAGCAAGGTTCGGGGAGCATACCCCCTCGCCTCCCCGCCGCGCCACGGTAGCACCGAACCACCGGGAATCGGCCCTTCCGCTGCTCGCCCCTTCACACCCCGCAGTACCCGTAGGGCCCAGTCTGTGTCACATTTCAAAATGATGCCCCATCACGCCGTGACGACTGCCGCAGGGACCCTCGCTGCCGTGCCGGAACCCATTGCCAATACTGCGGTTGCGGCCGCGGTCGCTCGTGCCAGGCTGGCGCAGCGGGACTGGGCGAACCGTACCCCTGCAGACCGCGCCAAAGTGCTGCACCGGTTCCACCGGGTCCTGTACCGCCGCCGGCACGAAGTGGCCGCGCTCGTCACGCGCGAGAGCGGCAAGCCGCTCACGGACGCCTTGGGAGTCGATGTCTTCGTCGCCCTCGACGCGGCCAAGTGGACGGCCGGCGCCGCCCCGCGCTTCCTGCGAAAAGGCAGCGGCTGGCGGCAGGTTTCTGGCCTGATGTTCTGGAGGAAGCGGGTCCGGCTCGACAAGAAGCCGCTCGGCGTCATCGGCGTCATCGCGCCCTGGAACTATCCGTTCTTCCTGCCCACCGCGTGCGTCCTCCCGGCCCTCGCTTGCGGCAACGCCGTCGTGCTCAAGCCGAGCGAGTACACGCCGGAGTCCGCCGGGGTGCTCGAGAGCCTCTTTCGCGAGGCCGGCCTCCCCGACGGCGTGCTGCAAGTGGTCCAGGGTGATGGCGCCGTCGGCGCGGCGCTCGTCCGCGCGGGCGTCGACAAGGTGATCTTCACCGGCAGCGCCGCCGCCGGCCGCAAGGTCGCGGTGTCCTGCGCCGAACAGCTGATCCCGTGCTCGCTCGAACTCGGCGGCAGCGACGCGGCGATCGTCCTCGCCGACGCCGACCTGCAGCATGCGGCGGACGGCATCGTCTGGACGCGCTTCGCCAACGCCGGCCAGACCTGTGTCGCGCCCAAGCGCGTCTATGTGGAGGCGCCGGCGTACGAGGGGTTCGTGGCGGCGCTCGCGCGCGCGGTCGGCGACCTGCGGGTCGGACCGGGAAGCGATGCCGCGACCGAAGTGGGTCCGATGATCCATCCGAACGCAGCGGCGTTGCTGACGGCGCAGCGCGACGACGCCATCGCGCGCGGCGCGACGGTCGCCGCGCGCGCGAGCGTCTCGGCCGTCGGCGCACCGTACTTCGCGCCGACCGTCCTCACCGATGTCAGCGACGACATGCGCGTGATGGTGGAGGAGACGTTCGGCCCGCTTCTGCCGGTCGTGCGCGTGTCGGACGCCGATGAGGCCGTGCGCCGGGCCAACGACTCCAAGTTCGGACTCTCGGCGAGCGTCTGGACTCGCGATCGCGCGCGCGGCCTGGCCGTGGCGCGGCGCCTCGAGGCGGGCACCGTCCTGCTCAACGACGCCACCTCGGTGGTGGGCATGCCGGACGTGCCGTATGGCGGGGTCAAGACGAGCGGCCTCGGGCGGCTGCACGGCGAGCCCGGGCTCGAGGCGTGCGTGCAGAGCACGCCGGTCGTCGACGACCGCTTCACGAGCTGGCGCCAGCCCTGGTGGTTCCACTACGACGCACGACACCGCGAGATGATCGAGGACTTCGGGCGCGTGGCGCACGGAGCGTCCGTGTGGGAACGCCTGCGCGGCGTGCCGGGCCTGATCCGCCTGATCCTCACCCGCAAGGGCACTCGCTGATGCGCCTGCTCGTGGCACACGAAGGGACACCTTGATGCGAATGCTCGTGACCATCGCCGACGCGCTGATCGCGCTCGCCCGGCCCGTGGTGTTCGCGTTGATCGTGCTGGCGACCGTCCTCTGCCTGCTCGACTGGCTGGTGCGCACGCGACGCGTGAACCCGTTCGGCGCGCTGGCGCGGTTCACCCGCCGCGTCGCGGACCCAATCATCACGCCGATGGAGCGCCGCATCGTGCGCGCGGGAGGCACGCCGGCGTCGGCGCCGTGGTGGACGCTCGTCGCGGTGACGCTGGGTGGACTCGCGCTGCTCGCCCTGCTCGGGTTCCTGCGTGACGCGCTCGTGAACATGTACTACTCGCTGTCGAACGGACCGAAGGGCATCGTGCGGTTGCTTGTTTCATGGACGTTCGCCGTGCTCCAGGTCGCGATCATCGTGCGGGTCATCACGAGCTGGGTGGGCGGCACATACTCGGCGGTGGGACGCCTCGCCTTCAAGCTCACCGAGTGGCTGCTGCGCCCGCTCCGGCGGCTGATCCCCGGATTCGGCGGCATCGACATCACGCCGATCGTGGGCTGGCTGGTGCTGCGCATCGTGCAATCGGTGGTGCGGAGGACGCTGTGAGCGTCCTCCGCATCTCCGAGCGCGAGGGCTCGGTGCGCTTCAACGTGCGCGTCCAGCCCCGCGCGAGCCGCGCCGGCGTCGACGGGCTGCATGGTGACGCGCTCCGCGTGCGCGTGAACGCCCCGCCGGTGGACGGCGCCGCCAACGATGCGGTCGTCGAGCTGTTCGCCGAACTGCTCCGCGTGCCGCGGCGCGCCGTGCGCGTGGTGGCTGGCGAGAGCTCGCGGTCGAAGGTGGTCGAGGTCGACGGCGTCGGGGCGTCGGCGGTGGCGGCGCTGGCGGGCTGACCTCCGGCCACTTGCCATCCGTTCATCCGGATGATAGCATGAAGGCACAACCGACTCCGTGGCGATTTCGAGCAAATTGCGGCCACGTTAAACATCCAGCTAAAGCGCCGGCCCGGTGCACTCGATGCCCCGGGTCTTCGTGCTTTCAGGACACGTATGAGCTCGCTCGCCCTCCCCGTCCCGTTCCAGGTCTCGTTCGAGTTCTTCCCGCCGAAGTCGGCGGAGATGGAAGAGACGCTCTGGAAGTCGATCACGCGCCTGGCGCCACTCTGCCCGCGCTTCGTCTCGGTGACCTATGGCGCCGGCGGCTCCACCCGCGAGCGCACGCACAACACGGTGCGGCGCCTGCTCGCCGAGACCTCGCTGGTGCCGGCCGCACACCTCACCTGCGTCGCCGCCACGCGCGACGAGATCGACGCGGTCGCTGACGACTACTGGCATGCCGGCGTGCGCCACCTGGTCGCGCTCCGCGGCGACATCCCCGGCGGCGACACGTATCACCCGACCACAGGCGGATACGCCTATGCCGCCGAGCTGGTCGAGGGGCTGCGGAAGCGACGCGACTTCGAGCTCTCCGTCGCCGCGTATCCCGAGACGCACCCGGAAGCGCGATCCCCCGACGCCGACCTCGACAACCTCAAGCGGAAGATCGACGCCGGCGCCACGCGCGCCATCACGCAGTTCTTCTTCGACAACTGGTGCTACCTCCGCTTCGTGGACCGCGCGCGGAAGGCCGGCATCACCGTCCCCATAGTGCCGGGCATCATGCCGGTCACGAACTTCAACCAGATGGTGAAGTTCGCCAGGCTCGCCGGCGCATCGGTGCCGCCGGCGTTCGCGCGGATGTTCGACGGGCTCGACGATGACCCCGAAACGCGCAAACTCGTCGCCGCCACGGTGGCGGCCGAGCAGTGCCAGCAGCTCGCTCAGGTCGGCGTGACGGAGTTCCACTTCTATACGCTGAACCGCGCCGACCTCACTTACGCCCTCTGCCACGTGCTGGGGCTTCGGCCCCGTCAGGCGCCCGCGGCGACGATCTCCGGGAACGCATCATGACTGCCGCCTTCACCCGCACCCAGCGCGTCGCGCTCCTGTACGAGGAGGCCGCCCGTCGCCTCCTGATCATCGACGGCGCCATGGGCACCATGGTGCAGGAGCACCGGCTCACCGAGGCCGACTATCGCGGCGAGCGCTTTGCCGCGTGGCCGCGCGACCTGCGCGGCAACAACGACCTGCTCGTGCTCACGCGCCCGGACATCATCGGCGGCATCCACGCCGCGTACCTCGAGTCCGGCGCCGACATCATCGAGACCAGCACCTTCAACTCCACCAGCATCGCGATGAGCGACTATGGCATGGAGGAGCTGGTGCGCGAGCTGAACGTCGAGGGCGCGCGGCTCGCCCGGCGCACCTGCGACGCAGCCGAGGCCCGTGACGGGCGGCCGCGCTGGGTGGCCGGCGTGCTTGGCCCCACCAACCGCACCGCCAGCATCTCCCCCGACGTCAACGACGCCGGCAAGCGGAACGTGACCTTCCAGGAACTCGTCGACGCGTATGTCGAGGCCACCAACGGCCTGCTCGACGGCGGTGCGGACATCATCCTCATCGAGACGATCTTCGACACGCTGAACGCGAAGGCGGCGATCTTCGCGGTGGAGCAGGTGTTCGACACGCGCGGCGAGCGCGTCCCCGTGATGATCTCCGGCACCATCACCGACGCCAGCGGCCGCACGCTCTCCGGCCAGACGACCGAGGCGTTCTGGAACTCGATGATGCACGCGAAGCCGTTCAGCATCGGCCTCAACTGCGCCCTGGGCGCCAAGGACCTCCGCGCGTACGTGCAGGAGCTCTCGCGCGTGGCGGGCTGCCTCGTGACCGTGCACCCGAACGCCGGATTGCCCAACGAGATGGGCGGCTACGACGAGACCCCAGACTACACGTCGTCCATCCTGCGGGAGTTCGCCGAATCAGGGCTCGTCAACGTGGTGGGCGGTTGCTGCGGCACGACGCCGGCGCACATCAAGGCGATCGCCGAGGCGGTGAATGGGCTGTCGCCGCGCCTCGTGCCGGAAGTCCCGCAGCGCCTGCGACTCTCCGGCCTCGAGCCGCTGATCGTCGGGCCGGATTCGAACTTCGTCAACGTCGGCGAGCGCACCAACGTGACGGGCTCCAAGAAGTTCGCCGAGCTGATCCTCGCCGGGAACTTCGACGCGGCGCTGGAAGTGGCCCGGCAACAGGTGGACGCCGGCGCGCAGGTGATCGACGTCAACTTCGACGAGGGCATGCTCGACTCCGAGGGCGCGATGGTGCGCTTCCTCAACCTCGTGGCGACGGAGCCCGGCATCGCGAAGGTGCCGGTGATGATCGACTCGTCCAAGTGGCGCATCATCGAGGCGGGACTGCGCTGCGTGCAGGGCAAGGGCATCGTCAACTCGATCTCGATGAAGGAGGGCGAGGACGAGTTCGTGCGCCAGGCGACGCTGGTGCGCCGCTACGGCGCGGCGGTGATCGTGATGGCGTTCGACGAGCAGGGCCAGGCGGACACGGTCGCGCGCAAGGTGTCGATCTGCGAGCGCGCTTACGCGATCCTCACGGAGCGCGTCGGCTTCCCGCCCGAGGACATCATCTTCGACCCGAACATCTTCGCCATCGCGACGGGCATCGAGGAGCACGACCGCTACGCGCTCGACTACATCGAGGCCACGCGGATCATCAAGGAGCGCTGTCCCGGCGCGCGCATCTCGGGCGGCGTCAGCAACGTCTCGTTCTCGTTCCGCGGCAACAATCCCGTGCGCGAGGCCATCCACTCGGTGTTCCTCTACCATGCGGTGAAGGCCGGCATGGACATGGGCATCGTGAACGCCGGCGCGCTGACGCTCCACGAGGACATCCCCGCCGACCTGCGCGAGCGGGTGGAGGACGTGATCCTCGCGCGGCGTCCCGACGCCACCGAGCGCCTGCTCGCCGTCGCCGACGAGGCCAAGGGCGTCGCGCAGGTGAAGAAGGCCGACCTCACCTGGCGCGAGGCGCCGGTCGGGGAGCGGCTCGTGCACGCGCTCGTGCACGGCATCGCCGACTTCGTGGTGGACGACACCGAGGAGGCGCGCAAGCTCTTCGACCGGCCGATCGAGGTGATCGAGGGCCCGCTGATGGACGGCATGAACGTCGTCGGCGACCTGTTCGGCTCGGGCAAGATGTTCCTGCCGCAGGTGGTGAAGTCGGCGCGCGTGATGAAGCGCGCGGTCGCCCACCTGATCCCCTACATCGAGGCCGAGAAGGAGCGCCTCGACGACAAGCGCGCCAAGGGCAAGGTGCTCATGGCCACCGTGAAGGGCGACGTGCACGACATCGGCAAGAACATCGTGGGCGTGGTGCTGCAGTGCAACAACTACGAGGTCGTCGACATGGGCGTGATGGTGCCCTCCGCGAAGATCCTCGAGCGGGCCCGCGCGGAGAAGGTCGACATCATCGGCCTCTCGGGCCTCATCACGCCCTCCCTCGAGGAGATGGCGTTCGTGGCGAGCGAGATGGAGCGCGAGGGCTGGACGCTGCCGCTGTTGATCGGCGGCGCGACGACGTCGAAGGTGCACACGGCGGTGAAGGTGGCGCCGAACTACTCGGGCCCCGTGATCCATGTGCTCGATGCCTCACGCGCCGTCGGCGTGGCCGGCAACCTGCTCAGCGACGGGCTCCGCGAGAACTTCATCGCGGAGACGCGCGCCGAGTACGAGGAGGTGCGCGTGGCGCGCGCGGCGCGGCAGAAGACCCTGAAGCGGCAGTCGCTCGAGGCCGCCCGTGCCAACAAGCCGGCGCTCGACTGGGAGGCCACCGCGCCGGCCCCGAGCTATGAGGGCGTGCGGGTGTTCGACGAGTACCCGCTCAGCGACCTCGTCGCGCGCATCGACTGGACGCCGTTCTTCCAGACGTGGGAGCTCGCCGGCCATTACCCGGACATCCTCAGCGACCCCAAGGTCGGCGAGGCCGCGCGCAACGTGTACGACGACGCCCGCGCGATGCTCCAGCGGATCGTCGACGAGAAGTGGCTGACCGCGCGCGCGGCGGTCGGGTTCTTCCGCGCCAACTCGGACGGCAACGAGGATATCCACCTGAGCGGCATCACCGGCAACGACCGGTTCGCCGACGGCACGGCGGTCATCCACACCATCCGCCAACAGATGGTCAAGAACGACGGCCGTCCCAACTATGCCCTCGCCGACTTCATCGCGCCCGCATGCACCGGCAAGCAGGACTGGCTCGGCACCTTTGTCGTGACGACGGGCATCGGGCTCGACGTGAGGGTGCGGGAGTTCGAGGCCGCCAACGACGACTACTCGTCGATCATGGTGAAGTCGCTCGCGGACCGGCTGGCCGAGGCGTTCGCCGAGGCGATGCACGAGCGCGTGCGGCGGGAACTCTGGGGCTACGCGCCCGACGAGCAGCTCGACAACCAGGAGCTGATCCGCGAGAAGTACCAAGGCATCCGACCGGCGCCCGGCTACCCGGCGTGCCCGGACCACACCGAGAAGCGAACGCTGTTCGACCTGCTGGACGCGGAGAAGCTGGTCGGCGTGTACCTCACCGAGAGCTTCGCGATGCAGCCTGCGTCGGCGGTGTCGGGCTTCTACTTCTCGCACCCGCAGTCGCAGTACTTCGGCGTCGGGAAGATCGAGAAGGACCAGGTGGCGGGCCTGGCGGAGCGAAAGGGGATGGAGCTGGCGGTGATGGAGCGGTGGCTCGCGCCGGTGCTCAATTACGACCGGTGAGCGTCCGAACGATGTGATCCAGCTCGGTGTTCCGGGACGCCGCCCAAACGTGGCACAAACGGTAGTGTCGCGCCGGGGGGGTAGGTATACATCTTACGAAGTATCCCCCACGGACCCGCCGCACGAGGAGCAAAGTTGGAGCGAAGCACGCCCGCCGCACCATCGCCCAGCGCCACCGCACGCACGATCCTCGTCGTCGACGACGAGCCGGTGATCCTGCTCGGCATGCGGAAGTTGCTGGGTACGCTGGGCTATGCGAACGTCGAGACGGCCGAAGGCGCGCGCGCGGCTCTCGAGAAGATGGATGCCGGCGAGGGCACGCTCCCCGATCTCGTGATGCTCGACCTGAACATGCCCGAGGTCGACGGCATGGAGTTCGCGCGGGGGCTCGTCACGCGCGGCTACCGCGGGCAGCTGCTCCTCGTGAGCGGCGAGGACGAGCGCATCGTGCGGACGGTCAACCAGCTCATCCGCGCCCACGGCATCGACGTGCTCGGACAGTTACAGAAGCCGGTCTCGCGGGAGGGGCTCGAGGCACTCCTCCGCGCGTGGACGCCGCGGCTCGAGCGGCGCAGCCGGCCGGGACGATCGTCCTACGGGGCGGACGAGGTGCGCCGCGCCATCGACCTCCACGAGCTCGAGCTGCACTACCAGCCGAAGGTGGATCTCCACACCTGCGAGTTCATCGGCGTCGAGGCGCTCGTGCGCTGGCACCATCCCACGGATGGACTCGTCTATCCGGACCAGTTCATCGGCGTCGCCGAGGCCAACGGGCTGATCGACAGCCTCACGCGGGCCGTGCTGCGGGCGGTGGTGGCGCAGGCCCGCCGTTGGAAGGACGCCGGCCTGCCGCTGCGCGTCGCTGTCAACGTCTCGATGGACAACCTCTCCGCGCTGGACTTCGCGGACTTCGTGGCCGCGAGCGCGGCGGACCACGCGTTGGAGCCCGCTCTCGTGACGCTCGAGGTCACGGAGAGCCGCCTCATGCACGACATGCGCGGCCCGCTCGAGACGCTCTCACGCCTCCGCCTCAAGCGCTTCGGGCTGTCGATCGACGACTTCGGCACCGGGCACTCCTCGCTCTCGCAGCTGCGGGACATCCCGTTCGACGAGCTCAAGATCGACCGGAGCTTCGTGCACGGCCTCGCGACCAACGCGACGGTGCGCGCGATCTACAGCGCGAGCCTCGGCATGGCGCAGCAGCTGCGCATGCGCGTGGTGGCGGAGGGCGTGGAGGATGCCGCGGACTGGGATTTCCTGCGAGGCACCGCGTGCGACTACGCGCAGGGCTACTTCGTGGGGCGCCCGATGCCAGGGGCGGAGATCATGGCGTGGGGGGACGCGTGGCGCGAGCGCGCCCGGGAACTCCTTTTGCGTTAGGGCATTTCGCACACCGCGGGGTGCGAAAGGGGCGTTCCGTGCCGATACTTGTACGACAGTACGCAGTGCCGACACCGAACCGAGCATATGCCCGAGCCCACCGCCCGCCGCGTTCTGATCGTAGACGATGATGCCGCCGTGCTGCGCGCCTGCTCGCTGTTGCTCGACCGGGCGGGCTTCAAGGTCGACTCGGCCGGCTCCGGCGGCCGCGCCCTCGAGCTGCTGCAGGAGCACACCTACAGCGTGATCCTCTCCGACATCCTGATGGAGGGGATGAGCGGGCTGGACCTGCTGCGCGCGATCCGCGAGCGCGACCTCGATACGCCTGTCGTGATGATGACCGCCGGCCCCTCGCTGGCGACGGCGCTCGAGGCGATGGCCTACGGCGCGCACCGCTACCTGCTCAAGCCGGTCGCCCCCGAGACGCTCGTCGAGACGATCACGCGGGCCTCGCTGCTCGCCGACCACGCGCGGCTCAAGCGCGAGGCGTTCGCGTTGCAGGGCGCGTCGAACCTGCCGGTCGACGACCGCGTGAAGCTCGACGCCGCGTTCACGCGCGGGATCCAGCAGCTGCACATGGTGTTCCAGCCGATCGTCTCGCTGCGCCAGCGCAAGACGATGGGGTTCGAGGCGCTCGTGCGCTCCGGTGAGCCGGAGATGAAGAACCCCGGGATCTTCTTCGATGCGGCGGGCCTCCTCGGGCGCCAGCCGGAGCTTTCGAAGGCGATCTACTCGGCCGTCGCGCGCCGCGCGCCGGACATCCGCCAGGACCTGCTGATATTCGTGAACGTCCACCCGCCCGACCTGCTCGACGAGTCGCTGCACGGCACCGGGTCGCCGCTCGCGCCGCACTCGCACCGGGTGGTGCTCGAGATCACCGAGCGCGCGTCGATCGACAAGATGGGCGACATCGGCCCGGTGGTGAACGACCTGCGCCGCCTCAAGTACCGCCTGGCCGTCGACGACCTCGGCACGGGCTACGCCGGCCTCGCGAGCTTCACCCAGCTCAGCCCGGAGTTCGTGAAGCTCGACCGTTCGCTGGTGATGGGCATCGACAAGCATCCCACCAAGCAGCGCGTCGTGCAGGCCATGTACAATCTCTGTGCCGACCTCGGGATGACGGTGATCAGCGAGGGCATCGAGACCGTCGAGGAGCGGGACGCCCTGCTGGCGCTCGGCGCGGACTACGTACAGGGCTATTTCTTCGCCCGGCCGCACGGCGAGATCATCGAGCCGAAATTCTGACATATCTTTCGGTGTCACCGGTGAGCGCTGCGACCCGGGACTGATCCCTCCCTGCCATAGGACAACGGATTCGATGCCCGACGACTTGCTGTCCAGCACGGCTTCCGCACGACCCGCACTCACCGTGCTCTCCGACGAGGAGGCGGCGTTCCAGGAAGCCGTCGCCGCGTTCGCGGAAGGTGAGGTGAGGCCTCGCGTCGCCGCGATGGAGCGTGACGCCAAGATCGACCCCGCCCTCGTCAAGGCGTACTTCGAGATGGGCCTCATGGGCATCCAGGTGCCCGAGGAGTTCGGCGGCGCCGGTGGCTCGGTGATGATGGTGACGCTCGCAGTCGAGGAGATCAGCAAGGTCGACGCCGCGGCGGCGATCATGGTGGACGTGCAGAACACGCTGCTCGCGCACCCGCTCCTCTCGGCCGGCACGCCCGAGCAGCTCGCGCGACTGATGCCGCGGCTCTGCACGGAGACGGTCGGAGCGTACGCGCTCTCCGAGGCCTCCAGCGGCTCGGACGCCTTCGCCCTGCAGACCCGCGCCACGGCCAAGGACGGCGGCTGGGTGCTGAACGGCCGCAAGATGTGGATCACGAACGGCGCCGAGGCCGGCATCTACATCGTGTTCGCCACCGTCGACGCGTCGAAGGGCTACAAGGGCATCACCGCGTTCATCGTCGAGCGCGACAGCAAGGGGTTCGCGGTCGGCAAGAAGGAGGACAAGGTCGGCATCCGCGCGTCGAGCACGACGGAGCTGATCCTCGAGGACGTGTTCGTCAGCGCCGAGAACGTGCTGGGCCCCGTGGGCCAGGGTTACAAGATCGCGATCGAGACGCTGAACGAGGGGCGCATCGGCATCGGCGCGCAGATGATCGGCAACGCGCAGGGCGCGCTCGACGCGGCGATCGCGTACGTCAAGGAGCGGACGCAGTTCGGCAAGCCGCTGAGCGAGTTCCAAGGCATCCAGTTCCAGCTCGCGCAGGCGGCCACGGAGCTCGAGGCCGCGCGGCTCATGGTCTACAACGCGGCGCGCCTCAGGGACGCCGGCCGCGACATCGCCAAGGAAGGCGCGATGGCCAAGCTGCTCTCGTCGCAGGTCTCGGAACGCGTGACGTCGCTGGCGATCGAGCTCTTCGGCGGGTACGGCTACACGAAGGACTACCCGGTGGAGAAGTTCTGGCGCGACGCGAAGATCGGGACGATCTACGAAGGCACGTCGAACATGCAGCTCTCGACCATCGCGAAGGGATTGCTCAAGTAGGAGCCGGCTGGATCCTCCTTCACTTCCAATCCCCACGGGAACCGCGGTGGCCTTCCTCACGATCCTGATCCAGGCCGCCTGCGGCGCGGTTGGTGGCAACGTCGCAGGAGTGCTCAACAAGGCGAGCAAGCTTGGCCCCGGCTTGAGCACCATCCTCGGGGCGATCGGCGGCATCGCCGGCGGCCTGGCACTTGGCGACCCTCTCGGCAATACGATCGGCAACAACGCGATGGGGACCGTCGCGGCTTCCGCGGTGTTCGGGCTCCTGCTGCCGCTGCTCGGCGGGCTGCTCAAGAAGTCGTGATGCGCCCGGGCGCATGGCGCCCGAGTCCGTCTCCGCCTCTCGGCGCGGAGCACCCGCCCGCCTCACACCTCCATGACCGCCTTCACATCGGTGTCGAGTTGTCCGGCCGCGCCTGAACGCGTCAGGTACGACACGCCGACGAACACGAGCATCGAGAGCACGAGCGAGAGTCCGGAGATCGTCACGCCGACCGGGAGCGAGACCAGCTTGAGCCAGGCGGCGGTTTCGAGGCCGAGCGTCATCACGAGTCCCACCACGATCGAGCTGATCGCTCCCTCGCGCGTCGCGCCCTGCCAATTGAGGCCCAGCGCCAGCGAAGGCACGAGCGTGCAGGCGAAGAGCCCGTAGCCGAAGATCCCGAGGAACGCGACGAGCGTGCCGCTGGCCTGCGCGAGCACCGCGGCGAGCACGCTGAGCACGGCGGTCCAGAGGCGGGCGTTTCGGAGGGCGTCGGGGCGCGCGGCGGTCGCGGCGCCCCACGCCCGCGGCAGGTCATGCGTGATGGCCGCCGCGCCGACGCTCAGGAACGAGTTCACGGTGCTCATGATGGCCGCCGCCACGCCCGCGAACACCAGGGCCGACACGAACACCGGCACGTGCTCGAGGAGGAAGAGCGGCGTCGCGTCGTCGGCGCGCGTGAGCGGCGCCATCTCCCCGCGCGCGACGAACGCCTTCATCGCGATGCCCACGCTCACGAACAGCAGCTGCGCGAGGATCATCGATATGGTCATGAGCAACGGATACCACTTGAGCCGCCGCACATCCTTCAGCATGTAGTACTTGTGCGCGATGTGCGGCTGCCCGAGCGATCCGACGGCGAAGACGAAGAAGAACGAGAGCGCCACCATCGCGCCGCGCGTGCCCCATGGCCCGAGGAAGACGGGGTCGAGGGCCTGGAGCGTGCGCGTGATCGCTGCGAGCCCGCCGCCGGAGTCGAGCGCGAAGACGAACACGATGGAACTCGCGATCGCCATCAACAGCCCTTGGAAGACATCCGTGTAGATGCCCGCGAGGATGCCTCCGCTCGCCGAATAAGCGAGCGTGATCCCGGTGCCGATCCAGATGCCCGGAACGAGCCCGACGCCGAAGAGCGCATCGACGACGAGGCCTAGCGCCAGCACGTTGGTGGCGATGTAGCCGATTATGCCGACGAGGATGGCGACGGCGCTCAGGCCCTGCGCCATCGGCGCGCGTTTTCGCTCGCCGGTGGCGTCCGGCACGGTCACGAGGCGCCGCAACTCGCCCAGCAGTCGCATGCGCTTGCCGAGCACCCACGCGCCGGCGGTGTTGGTGATCGCCGCCGGCAGGATGATGAAGACCGCCGTCATCCCGATGGCGTAGACGAGCCCCGGGCCGCCGATGAACGAGAAGCCCGAGAGCGTCGCGGCCATCGCCGCGATGGCGAAGGGCACGAGGCCGATGCTGCGGCCGGCGACGAAGAAATCGTCGGCGGTCTTGGTGCGTCGCGCGGCCCACCATCCGATGGCCGAACAGGCGACGAAGTAGGCGACGCCGACGATGATGATGACGGGCTGCCGAACGGCGGGGATCGCGGCGACCTGCAACAGCGCGGAAAGCTCAGGCATCGGGCTGCCGCTCCGCATCCATCAGGCGGCTGACGTCCTCGCGGGGCAGCACGTCGCGGTCGAACGCGTGCGCATATGCGAGCGGCAGTGCGATCAACGGCACGAGCCCGGTGAGCAGGAGCATGATGGCGGTCACGCGTGGCAAGCCGAGCAGCAGCGGCCCGTCGGTCACGGGAGCCGGCGCGGCGAGCGCGTAAGCGAGACCGCCGAACGTCGCGAGGAAGGTGAGCCACGTCGCCGCACGCATCATGCGGGGCGTGCCGGCGGGCCGTGCGGCGGCGAGCGCGAGCATGCCAGTGAGCACGAGCGAAGCACCGAGCGCCAGCGCCCACGCGCCAAGCTCGCGCGCGGTTGAGCCGTCACCCGGAAGCAGGATGGCGACATAGCCGGCCGCGACGATCACAAGACCGGCGAACAAGAGCGTAATGGGAGAACGAGTCAGGCGAATCATCGAAGAAAGGTGGCCTCAAGAGGGGACAGGTGGCAGGTAGCAGGGGCGCAAACGAAAGAGGCGCGCCGGCAGTACCGGCGCGCCCCCCCCACCTGCCACCTGCTACCGTCTCACATCGTCGGCGCGTTCGCCCCGATCAGCCCGTTGAACACGAGCTTGAACGTGCCGGCCGGCTGCGCGCGGAAGAGCGCCTCGGGGCCGATCAACCGCACCACGCCGCGGCCAACGCGGGCATCGGCGGCGGCCACGCCACCCTCGAGATAGTTCTGGCCCCACGCCCAGCCGCTCACGAGCGGCGTCGAGGAGTCGAACCACATCAGCGGCTTCACGCCCTTCGCCATCGCATCCGGCGTGAGGCGGAAGGTCGGGCTGTTGTCGAACATCACCACCGCCCGCTTGCCCATGCCGAGCGTGCCGGGCTGCGTGTTGTCCACCGCGACCTCGAGCAGCGAACCGGGCACGTAGAACTTCGCGCTGCCGAGCGCGCGGTCGGCGCCTTCCGGCGTGCGCTCCACGAGGTGGTCGCGCACCGGCAGGTCCAGGTGCTCGGCGATGTTGGTCGAGCTGCCGATCGAGATCAGCATGCCGCCCTTCTCGACGAACTCCTTGATCGGCGCGATCGACTTGTCCTGCGTGATGTTGCCCGTCTTGTCGCGCCACTCGGCCGGGAGCGAAGCCGCATCGGGCTGCCCGCCACCGAAGCCGCCGCCCTGCCCGCCGCCCTGACCGCCGCCCTGGGCCGAACGGCGCGCCGGGATGGCGCCGTCAACGAAGATCAGCGCGTCGTACTTGGCGTTCAGGTTGCCCTTGTCGATCTCCTGCGGGAACACGACGGTGAACGGGAACTCGTACTGCTCGAGCAGCCAGCGGGTCCAGCCGGACGGCATCGAGCCGCCGAAGCGGTCCCAGAGCCCGACGCGCATCGTCTTGACCGGCGTGGCGCCGGCGTCGTTGCCCGTCGTGAACGAGAGGCCGAGCTCGCGCGCGGCGCGATCGATGATCGGCTTGCTCTTGGCATTGTTGGTGATGATCCAGGTGCCGTCCACGCGGCGCGCCACCGGCGTGCCGGCCTTGAGCAGGCGGTTCACGACGATGAACGCGTCGTTGGTCGCGCCCGAGAGCGCCAGCGTGTTGCCGCTCGCCACCGTGCCGGCCGGCGGGGTCGCGCGCTTGAGCGGCGAGATCTTCTCCAGCGGCCCGCTCACGTTCTCGAGCACGCGGTCGAACTGCACGCCCATCTGCATCGCCAGCGTCCAGCCCGCGTTGTCGTAGGGCGGGGTCGGCGCGCCACCGGGAATGCGGAAATCGTTCGGATGGTCCTGCGGCTCGAACATGTCGAGCACGTGGGCGCCGAACGCCTGCCCCGTCTTCACCACATAGGAGCCCGCCGGGTACTGCTTGCCGCCGGCCGAGAACGAGCCGGTCGCGCGGTGCACGTCGATGCCCGCCTTCTGCAGCGCGACGATGAACTTCACCGCCGTCGGGAAGTCCGGCTGGTTCGACGTGATGACGTAGGCGCGGGGATCGCGCTTGGCCGGGTCGTTGAGCGTCGACATCGCCTTCTCGGCATCCGCGCCGCGCACCGCGCCGGCGCCGCCGCCGAAGCCACCGCCACCACCCTGCCCCTGCGTGGCGCGCGTGGCCGCCATCTGCGACTCGATCGCCGCGATGCGCTTGGGCCAGACGGTCCAGCTGTCGCGGTTGCCCTGCGCGATGCGGTCGTTGCCCATCTTCCAGATGTTGAACAGGAAGTGCTCACGGTTGCGCGACACCACGTCGAGCACGGCCTTGTTGGCCGTCACCGAGTAGTCGACCGACTGGCGGAACTTCCACGGGCCCGGCTTCACCGGCAGCGGCAGGTCCGCGCTCGGGATCTGCCGGTTGGCGATGAACGGGATCTCCTGCGGCGTCGGGTTGCCGATGGTCTCCGTCAGCAGGCCGATCATGTTGTGGAAGTAGACCGTCGTGCGCAGGCCGCCGTTCCACCAGGTGGAGTAGTTGGCGCCGAGGCGCATCACCACGCCGCCCTTCTCCTCGGCGACGAAGCGGTTGTGCATCGCGCCGCCCACCACGTCGAGCCCGGTCTTGATGAGCGGGTGGACGTTGAAGTTCATCGGGTCGCGGAACGGCGGCGCGAACATCACGGTGCCGGCCGGGCCCGTCTGGTGATGGTTGTACATCACCTGCGGATACCACTCCGTGTACAGCACGCGGTTCATGTTCTCGCTCTCGGGCATCGCGGCGAGGTAGAAGTCGCGGTTGTTGTCGTGGCCGATGTACTTCTGGTAGAGCCGCGGCACGCCGCCGGTGCTGCGCTTCATGGGGTCGGGATTGCGCATGTACCAGTCGCTGACGAGCTCCATGCCGTCGGGATTGGCGTGCACCATCACGATGATCAGGTCGTTGCGGAGGCGCGTCGTCTCCTCGTCATCGCCCGAGACGAGCTGCCAGTTGGACTCGATCAGCTGCTGGGCGCCGAGCACCTCGGTGGCATGCAGGCCGCCGTCGATCCATACGATGCCCTTCCCTTCCTTGGCGAGCTGCCGGGCCTGCGCCTCCGTGATGCCCTCGGCGCGCGCGAGCTGCTCGGCGATGCGCCGGTACTTCTCCTTGTTGCGGAGGTTCTCCGGGCTCGACACGATCGCCATCAGCTGCGGGCGACCCTCGGCGGTCATGCCGATGGTGTCGAGGTCCATCCGGTCGGATTCCTTGGCGAGCTTGATCCAGTACTCGGTGAACTTCGTGTAGTTCGGAAGGACGTAATCGGCGCCGATCTCGTGGCCGAAGAATTCCTTGGGGGAGGTCAGGCGCTGCTGCGCGGCGGCCGGGAGGGCCAGGACGGCAGAAAGGGCAAGCGCATGACGGAGGGGGCGCCAGGACATCGCGGAATGACTCCGTGTGGAAGGGGTACGACCCCTAGTCTACGCCTTTCGCATCGGTAGCGCTGGCCCCCAACTTCCCTCGGTTCACCGCCCCTCCAGCAACGACAGGAGCACCCGTGCAGCGCCCGACCCGCCCCCGACCCACCATCCTGCTCCAGTCCCTCGTCGCCGTCCTGGCGCTCTTCCTAGCGACGCCCGTGGTCGCGGCGCTCGGGGCGCAGCGTCCCGAGCACGCCGAGCGCCGCGCGCGCCTCTTTGGCGCGCTCGGGGATGGCGTGACGCTCGTATTCGGTGCGGGGGAGCCGTCGAAGGACTACCTCCCTTGGCAGCAGGCGCGGCCCTTCCTGTACCTGACCGGGTTCCAGGAGCCGAACGCGGCTCTCGTGATGGTCGAGCGCGGCGGCATGCGGCAGGAGTTGCTGTTCGTCGCGGAGAAGGACCCGGCCCAGGAAGTGTGGACGGGCAACCGGCTCGGCGTCGCGGGCGTGCGTGAGGAGATCGGCGTCGAAGGGCGCGACATCAAGACGCTGCGGGCGGTTCTCGACCAGCTCCTCAAGGACGGCGGCGGGCCGCTCTACGTCGCGGGTGAGTTCGCCACCGGCGGCAAGCCGCGCACCGAGCACGACCAGTTCCTGGACTCCCTCCGCGCGGCGCATCCCACCATAAAGGTCGAGGACGCCGACGCGGCCATCGTGCTCCTGCGGGGGACCAAGAGCGCGTCCGAGCTGGCGCGCCTTCGGATCGCGGCCGAGATCAGCGCCAATGGCCACCTCGCCGTGATGCGCGCGGTGCAGCCGGGCATGGGCGAGTTCCAGGCGCAGGCCATGGCGGAAGGGGCGTGGATGATGGAGGGCGCCGAGGGCCCGGGCTATTCATCGATCGTCGGCTCCGGCCCGAACGCGACGGCGCTGCACTACAACCGGAACGACCGCATCGTGCAGGCAGGCGAGGTGATCGTCATGGACATGGCCGCCTCGTTCGACGGCTACTCGGCGGACATCACGCGCACCGTGCCGGTGAGCGGCCGGTTCTCGCCGGCGCAGCGCGAGGTCTACCAATTGGTGCTCGACGCGCAGAAGGCGGCGGAGCGCCAGGTGCGCGTCGGCGGCCCGTCAAAGGCGATGACCGATTCGGCGAACGCCACGCTGCGAGCCGGCCTCGCGAAGCTGGGGTTGATCGAGGCGCCGGACGCGACTTACGACTGCGGCACGGCCGCGCGCGCCCGTCAGTGTTCCCAGCTCCAGCTCTACTACATGCACGGGCTCGGGCATGGCATCGGCCTCGACGTGCATGACCCCGACCAGTACTACGCGACCGGAGTCATCGACGTGGGCAGTGCGTTCACGATCGAGCCCGGCGTGTACGTGCGCGCGAACCTGATGGAGATCATCCCCGACACACCGAAGAACCAGGCGATGAAGCAGCGGATCGCGCCGGCCTTCGCGAAGTACTCGGGCATCGGCGTGCGCATCGAGGACGACTATCTCGTCACGCCCGCCGGCGTCGAGCGTCCGTCGTCCGCCGTGCCGCGCGAGATCGACGAAGTGGAGCGCGAGACGTCGTCGGCGCGACCGCCGCTCTCAGCGATCCGTCGCGCCCCGTAGGATCCCGGCCCGGATGCGCCGCGCCTTGCCGCCGGCGCCCGGGTCGGGCGCGATGTGCCGGTCGATCAGCGTCGCGACCTCAACCGTCGCGGTGAGCGTCTCGGTTTGGCCGCCGCGCAGCACGGTGAGGCCCATCGGGGCGCCGGGCCGCTGGCCCCAGAACTCGCGCCAGCGCTGGCCGAACTCCGGGTCGAGCGTGGAGCGGCCACCGATGTGCGTGATCACGTCGCCCATCGCGAGGCCGGCACGCGCACCGGCGCCCGAGGGGTCGATGGCCGCCACGCGCACGCCCTTCTCGTCGGCGCGCAGCAGCGCGCCGAGCCGCGGCTCCTTGATGGAGTCCGTGACGATGCGCCAGCCCGCGCGCGCGAGCCATTCCTCCCAGGGGTACGGCTCGCGGCCGTCGATGTAGCGGCGGTTGAACTCGCCGAGCGCGCGGCCGCCGGCGGCGCGGGAGACGGCGTTCCAGAAGTCGTCGGCGGTGAACCCGCGGCCCTTCTTCCAGGTGCCCGTCCAGAGCTCGCGCATGATGTCGTCGAACGACCGCTTGTTGTCGGACGCGTCACGAATCAGGATGTCGAGCGCGAGGCCGGCGAGCGAACCCTTGTCATAGTAGAGGTCGGCGGTGCCGTCGCTCATGCCGAGCCACGACTGCAGCGAAGCGTCCTCGAGCGCCGTCGCCGGCCGCTGCTCGACGCCGTCGATCTTGCCCAGGGTCGTGTTGAGGAAGGCGGCTTCGTCGGTGATGCCGGCGCGCACGAGCGCGAGGTCGGCGTAGTAGTCCGTGACGCCCTCGCTCAGCCAGAGCCAGGTGGTGGGCTGCGGGCGGTCGTACGCGTACGGCACGAGGTCCGCGGGGCGCAGTCGCTTGACGTTCCAGGCGTGCGCGATCTCGTGCGCATGGATCGACGGGACGAACGGCTCGTCGAGGTACGGCGCGCCGACGATCGCCAGCTCACTCTCGGCGTGCTCGAGCGCGCTCATGCCGCCGAACCCGGAGTCGACCACTTGGAGCACCGTGTACGTCTTCCACGGCACTTCCCCGAAGACGGCGGCGAGCGGCGGCACCGAGCGCTTGAGCGCGTCCCAGAGATTGGCTCGCTGCTGGCGGTTCACCGCCCCGGTGGGATATGTCGCGAGGCGCATCCACCGGTCCGCGACGAGTGCACTGTCGAGGTCATAGCGGCCGACGAAGAACGGGTGATCGACGAGATCATGGAAGTCGGTGGCGCGGTACTCTCGCGCCGTGGCGTCCGGCGTCATCCCCGAGGTCACGAGCCAGCCGGGCTCGGTGTGCACCTTCACCGTCGCGGCGAGGTCCAGCCTGCCCTCCACGAACGGAAAGACGTTCGTGCCGTTGAAGTACCCGAATTCCACGCCGGTCCAGCTGGTCGACGAGTCGAGCGAGTCGGCGCGCACGGAGTATCGCACCTCCACGGCGCCGCGTCGCGCCGGCACCACGCGCCAGGTGTCCGGATCGAGCTTGTCCCAGCGCAGCGGCCGGCCCTGCTGCGTGGCGCTGAAGCCGGTCACGTGGCGCGCGAAGTTGGCGATCTCGTAGGCGCCGGGCGTCCATGCGGGCAACGATAGAAGAACCGGAGCGTCGCCCTCGACGTCGAACCGCGCCATGACGCTGACGGTGCGGCTCTCCACCTGTGCGGCGCCGAGCGTGACGTCGAAATGCAGCCCGGTCACCGGGGCCGAGATCGACGGCCGGGACTGCGCCGGCACGAGGCCAGGGGCGCCCGCGAGGGTCACGAGAACGAGGCTGCGCATGAGTCTCATGCCGAACGCTCGACCGGTCGGGCGTCGTCCGCAAGTCGCGCGCGCCGCGGTGACGCCTGGCACGTCCTCCCCGGAGCTCCGGCCGTGCCGTCAGGGGTGTCTCGGTCGTCACTCTCATCGGACCCAACCACCCACGCCAAATGACCGCACCCAACGGCCGCAGCCGAGCGCAGGAGAACAAGCGCCTTCATGTCGTGATGCGCGATGGATCCCTCGTGGAGGGTTCCATCTTCATCGCCGAAGACATGTCGCTCGTCGCCTTTCTTGGCAGCCGCAAGGGCGGCTGGATGAACATGGTCGACGCGCGCCGCCCGAAGATGGGCGAGGACGGCGGTCACCTGATCGTGCAATCCGACCTCATCGTGCTGGTCTCCGCGCCGGACGGCAACATGCAGGTGGTGAGCCAGTCGGGCGCCGGTGCCGGCGAGCGAGAGGTCGAACTCCACCTGATCGGCGGCAAGACGCTGAAGGGCGTCCTCTTCCTGGCCCCGATGCAGCGCATGAGCGACTACCTGAGCCACTGCGGGAAGTTCGCCGGCGTCTCGCGCGCGACGCTGCTGCCCGAAGGGCACGAGATCGGCGACGTCGCGGTGAACACCGCATCGATCGCGATGATCCGCGAGGCGAAGGCGTCCGAACAGGGCTAGCTGGCCGTCCGCGCGAGTGGCGACACTGGGGGAGGAGAGTGCAGTTTCCACGCACGCTCCTCCCCTTTTTTCGCAACTTCGTGAACACGCCCTTGAGACCGCTGATGCTGAAGATCGTACCCGCGCTCGCGCTGCTCTTCCTCCCCGCCGTATTCGAGGCGCAACAAGGGACACCGGCGCCATCGCCCTCTCCCGCGGCAGTCCGCGCGGCGATCACGCGCACGAATGCCGCGAGCACCGTCATCTACGACATCCGGTTCCCCAACGCCATCCAGCGCGAGGCGAACGTCACCGTGCGCTTCAGCGCGGTCGGCACCGCGCCGCTCAAGGTGCGGATGAGCCGCAGTTCGCCGGGCCGCTATGCCCTGCATGAGTTCGCCAAGAACGTCTATGCGGTGAAGGCGGTCGACGAGCGCGACCGGCCGCTGCAGGTGGACCGCGTGTCGCCGCACGAGTGGAGCGTCAGCGGGCACCGGGGCACGGTGGTCTTCAGCTACACGCTCTACGCCGACCGCGCCGACGGCACCTATGCCGGCGTCGACCTGACCCGGGCGCACCTGAACATGCCGGCGACGTTCGCCTGGGCGCCCGGCCTCGAGTCGCGCCCCATCCAGGTGACCTTCCACGCCCTGCCTTCCGGCGACGGCCACACCATCGCCACGCAGCTGCAGCCGACGGCCAACCCGCGCACCTTCCGCGCGCCGAACCTCCAGTACTTCCTCGACTCGCCCACGCATATCGGCCGCATCGACATGCGCGAGTGGCGCGCGGGACCCCCGGGCCGCGCGCAGACCATCCGCCTCGCCATGGACCACACGGGTACCGAGGCGGAGGTCACGCAGTACGCGGAGCTGACGAAGAGGGTCGTCAACGAGATGGCGGCGGTGTTCGGTGAGCTGCCGGCGTTCGACTTCGGCACGTACACGTTCATCGCCTGCTATCGCAGCAACTGCGCCGGCGACGGCATGGAGCACCGCAACTCGACGTCGATCACCAGCAGCGGCTCGCTGGCGACGGGGCAGATGCAGATGCTCAACACGCTCTCGCACGAGTTCTTCCACGCGTGGAACGTCGAGCGCATCCGCCCGAAGTCACTCGAGCCGTTCGACTTCACGGCAGCCAACATGAGCAGCGAGCTCTGGCTCGCCGAGGGCTTCACGAACTACTACGCGCCGCTGGTGATCGCACGCGCGGGGATCATCACTCCAAGCGAGTATGCGCGGCGCCTCTCGGGCGCGGTGAACACGCTCACGAACAGTCCCGCGCGGCGGTTCGGCGGCCCAAGCGACATGAGCCGCCAGGCGCCGTTCGTCGACGCGGCGACCTCGGTGGACCCGCACAATCGCGTGAACACCTTCATCTCGTACTACACGTACGGCGAAGGGCTCGGCATGGCGCTCGACCTCACGCTGCGCTCTCGCAGGCCGGCGCTCACGCTCGACGACTTCATGCGCGAGATGTGGCGCCGCTACGGCAAGCAGCAGACGGCGGCGCTGGCGCCGGTGCGTACCTACACCGTGGCCGATGCTGAGGCGGTGCTGGCGGCGGTCACCGCGGACCCGGCCTTCGCCAAGGACTGGTTCGCGAGGTACATCCACGCGAGCGGGCTCCCTGACTTCACATCCTTGCTTGCGCGGGCGGGATTCCTCGTGCGCGCCGCATCTCCTGCACAAGGCTGGATCGGCGACACGCCGATCTCGGCGGCCGAGGGCCGCGTGATCGTCGCCGGCCCGACGACGATCGGGACGCCGATGTACGAGGCCGGCATCGCGGCGGGCGACCGCATCACTTCGATCGCCGGCACCACGGTCTCGACCGCCGAGGAGCTGCGGGACGCCGTGGCTGCGATCAAGCCGGGCACTGAAGCGCGGATCTCTTGGGTCGGACGCTCCGGCGCGACCTCCGCGTCGATCACCGTGCGCGGCAACCCGCGGCTCGAAGTCATCGCGTTCGAGGACGCGGGCCAGACGCCAAGCGCCGCCCAGCTCGAGTTCAGGAGGTCGTGGCTGGGCAGCCGCCAACCGGCGCCATGATTCGGCGCCGGCGGAAGCTGCACGTCACTAGCGGTAACGGAACTTGTACGTGAGCCCGAGTTCGTAGACGGGCCCTTGGTAAGTGCGCTCGCCGCCAAAGTCACCGAAGAAGCGCGTCCACTGGTACCGCATGCCGCCGGTGACGCCATACGACTCGCCAAGCCGCAATTCGACTCCCGTTCCGCCCTGCAGCGATACCGCCGGCACCATCTGCATTCCCGCACCGCCGGCTGAGCCGCCGAGCACGCCGCCGCCTGAAGTCTCACGATCGTCGATGCCAAGCGTGAAGCCGGCGCCGCCGAGCACCCACGGTTCGAACCGCGCGCCGGCATCGGTGAACGGGAAGAACCGGAGCGCAGTGGTCTGGGCAACGACCCAGCTCTGCACTTCCTCGGCGGGCGAGCCGCCGAGCCCGCCCGTCGCCGGCGAGTTCTGTACGCGGCGCCACACGCCGATGCCGTTCTCGAGCGATAGACGGTCATCCAGGCCCTTGCGAAGCCATCCCGCAAACATCGGCATCGTGGAGACCTCGACGCCGGACGGCGGCTCGATGCCGCGCAGTTGCCAGTCGCCGATGACGATGCCGGCGCCACGGCGGGCCATGCGGGCACGTGCCTCGGCTTCACTCTCGGCATCCGGCTTCTTGCTCGTGGCCGACTGGGCGGTCGCGGTCGACGAGGCGATGCATGCGGCAAGGACGTAGCACACGAGCGCGAATGGGCGCAGGCTGGTCTTCAACTGCTCCTCCTGTGAGGTTGGTCAACAGCTGGACCATACACGACGTTGCACTGGCGCGTTCCACTCCGATCGGCGAGAATCAGCGCTGCGTGATGCACCTCACTGAACCCTCAGAACCAATGTCACCAAGCTTCGCTTTCCGCCCGTTCTCCGCACTGCGTTTCGCGGCCATCGCCCTCGTCGCACCGTTCGCGCTCGCAGTCGCCCAGCCGGCACCGGCGCGAGCACCGGCGGATCTCGTCGTGCTCAACGGCCGCATCTACACGGCCGACGGCGCGCGTCCGGTGGTGGACGCCATCGCCGTGCGTGACGGCCGCATCGTCTTCGTGGGCGACGAGGCGGGCGCACGCGCGCTTGTCGGCGCGCGCACCGAGACGCTCGACCTCGACGGCCGCACGATGATCCCGGGCATGACCGATGCGCACGCGCACGTCGCGGGCCTCGGCGAGGCGCTGCGCGACGTCGACCTCACCGGCACGAGCTCGTACGAGCAGGTGATCGCGCGCGTGGTCGAGCGCGCGCGCAATACGCCCAAGGGCGAGTGGATCGTCGGACGCGGCTGGGACCAGAACGACTGGGGTGACACGCGGTTCCCGACGCACGAGGCGCTCACGCGCGCGCTGCCGGATCACCCCGTGTACCTGACGCGCGTGGACGGGCACGCGGCGGTGGTCAATGCGTTGGCGATGCAGAAGGCCGGCCTCACCAAGGCGACGAAGGACCCGAACGGCGGCTCGATCGAGCGTGACGCCGCGGGCAATCCCGCCGGCGTGCTCGTGGACAACGCGCAGGGCCTCGTCGGCCGCGCCATCCCGAACGCCACCCGTGCGCAGGTCAAGGATGCGATCAAGGCCGCGATCGCCGAGATGCATCGCTGGGGAATGACCGGCGTGCATGATGCGGGCGCGTCGCCGACCGAGGTGGAGATCTACGAGGAACTCGGACGCGAGAAGGCTCTCGACATCCGCCTCTACGCGATGATCTCGGACAACGCGTCCGCGATCGACGCGCTCCTCAAGCGCGGTCCGCAGGCCGGCCTGTACGACGGCATGCTCTGGCTGCGTTCCATCAAGCTCTACCAGGACGGCGCGCTCGGCTCGCGCGGCGCGGCGCTGCTCGAGCCCTACAGCGATGATGCCAAGACCACCGGCCTGCTCGTCTCTGCGCCGGCGCACATCCAGGACGTCGCGACCCGCGCGCTCCGCGCCGGCATCCAGGTGAACACGCACGCCATCGGCGATCGCGGCAACCGGCTCGTGCTCGACTCGTATGAGGCGGCGCTCAAGGCCGTGCCCACCGCCGACCATCGCTTCCGCGTCGAGCACGCGCAGATCCTGCACTCCGACGACATCCCGCGCTTCGCCCAGTTGGGCGTGATCCCGTCGATGCAGGCCTCGCACCAGACGAGCGACATGTACTGGGCGGGCACGCGGCTTGGCGAGACGCGGCTGCGCGGCGCGTACGCCTGGCGGTCGCTGATCGAGAGCGGCGTCGTCGTGCCGAACGGCTCGGACTTCCCGGTCGAGCATGTGAACCCGCTGATCTCGTTCAAGGCGTCGGTCTCGCGGCAGGACGCGCGCGGCTGGCCCGCCGGCGGCTGGTTCCCGGAGCAGCGCATGACGCGCGACGAGGCGCTCAAGTCGATGACCCTCTGGCCCGCGTACGCGGCGTTCCAGGAGGACGAGCTCGGTTCGCTCACCAAGGGCAAGCGCGCCGACTTCGTGGTGCTCGACCAGGACATCATGCGCGTGCCGGACGCGATGTTGCCCGCGACCAAGGTCATCTCGACCTGGGTGGGCGGACGGAAGGTCTACCAGGCGAGGTGACCGTGAGGATGTACAGGCAGCTCTTCATCATCAGGATCGCGCTGCTCACGGGCGTGGTGAGTTTCGCCGCGCTCTCGGCCTACCAGCGCGCGCGCGTGCCGGTGAGCCCCGAGGCCGCGGCGATGCTGCCGCTGCAGACGATGCGCTACGCCCTCTGGGCGCTCGCCGTCGTCGCGGTGCTGATCGCGCTGTTCCTGCGCTCGCGCCTGCCGGGCGTT
This sequence comes from Gemmatimonadaceae bacterium, assembly GCA_035538035.1. Classification (GTDB taxonomy): domain Bacteria; phylum Gemmatimonadota; class Gemmatimonadetes; order Gemmatimonadales; family Gemmatimonadaceae; genus Pseudogemmatithrix. The sequence goes on from DATLLD010000061.1 coordinate 28,576, forward strand.
CCGGCGCCGGCGCGCGCATCGATGCTGATCATCGGGTGGGCGTTCGGAGAGGGCGTCGCGCTCTTCGGCGCGGTGCAGCACTACATCGGCGGGCCCATCGCGACGATGGCGCTCGGGCTGCTGACGTTCGTCGTGGTGTTGGTGCTGCTGCCGGTGCCGCGCGCGCCGGCCAAGGCTGGCTGATGCGCGTCGTCTCGCTCCTGCCGAGCGCGACGGAGATCGTGGCCGCGCTCGGGGCGCTGGAGCATCTCGTAGGCGTGACGCACGCCTGCGATCACCCGCCGATGGTGGCGTCGCGAGCGCGCGTGACGCGCACGGCGATCATGGCCGACGCGGCGCCGGGCGCAGTCGATGCGCAAGTGCGCGCCATCACCGCGGCGGGGCAGCCGCTCTACACGCTGCTCGAGGACCGCATCCGCGCGCTGCACCCGGACCTCATCCTCACGCAGGCGCTCTGCGAGGTCTGCGCCGTGATGGAGACCGACGTGCGCGCGCTCGCGGAGCGGCTCTCGCCAGTGCCAC
>DATLLD010000062.1:0-2176 GCA_035538035.1 Gemmatimonadaceae bacterium
GAGAGCTCCTTCAGCTGCCGGTACGTGGTCAGCTTGTTGAGCGCCACGTGGTGGACGGTGTGCCCCGGCAGCAGCGCCGTCAGGTCACGCGGCGGGTCGTAGTTGGCGTAGTCCACCTTCGAGGTGGAGTAGTCGGGCTGCAGGACGCAGATCTTCATGCGCGCACCAAGGAGAACCGGCGGGCCTGCGAGCCCCTGCCGATCATGCGATCGCCTTCATATCACTCTCGCCCGCCACCACCGGCCGCGCCGAGGTGTCGAGGATCTCGCGCACCGCATGGCTGAACGGCACCTTCGCGAACCGCAGGATGGCACCGATGCTCGTGTAGTTCGCGTCCTCCGAGATGCCACACTGCGCATTGACCTCGAGCACGAGGATCTCGCCCGTCGCGGCGTCCTGCCGCAGGTCCACGCGGCCGTAGCCGCGCCCGCCCACGGCCGCGTACGCCGCCCAGCTCACCTCGCGCAGCCGCCTTGCCTGCTGACGCGGCGCCCTGCGGTACGTCCAGAGGTCCGCATCCCCGGCGAGCGGCGGCTCTGTCTCGTACATCCCCCACAGGCGGTCGAACGAGAGGAACCGTTCGGCCGGAGGCAATATCTCGTTGAAGGCACGCTCGACCGGCGCGTAGATGATGCTGCGCTCTACGTCCTCGTGCGCGCCCACTATGAACGTCGTGAACTCGGGCCCCTCGATGAACCGTTCGGCGATCACGCCGCCGCCCGCGAGGTCCCAGCCATGGTAGCCGCGCTGGAGCTTGAGGAGCTGCGCACGGAGCGCGGCCGGCGTGCGCACCACCGACTTGGTGGTGATGCCCATGCTGCCGGCCGAGATGGCCGGCTTGATGATCAGCGGACTGCCAAGCCGTGTGAAGACGCCGCGGTTGGCGCCGGGCTCGAAGCTGAGGATCTCCCACTTCGCGGTGGGCACGCCGGCGCGGTCGAACGCCTCCTTCATGTCGATCTTCGACGTCGTGACGTCGTAGAATCGCTCGTCGGCGCCTGTATAGCGCACGCCGCGCTCCTCGAGGCAGCGGATGACGCTCAGGCCCGGCGAGCCGTTGGTCTCGTCGCCGTCGCAGAGGTTGAACGCGACGGGCTCGAGTCCGAGCGCCGCGGACTCCGCGATCATGGCGTCGATGGTCTGTCGATGGCCCGCGAGGGTGATGGGCTGCCAGCGCCACGCGATGCCGAGTTCGCCGAACGCCTTCTCATACTCGGCGCGGCTCTGGGAGTAGTCGCTGTACCACGCGATCTCCTCGTCGTCCGTCTCCACCAGCGGCGCGAGCACCCACACCAGGATCGGTGCGTCAGAGGGTCGTGCGAAGGAGAGACGGGCGGCGGAGGGGTTCACCGCGCGGGGCTGGATCGCATGCGCCAAATGTATGCGTCAGGTCAAGGCTTGGAGAGTGGGTACTGCTGCACGCGTTCGACGCCGAGGCTGTCCCGGACCACGGCAAGCAGGTAGTCCGCCCCGAACTCGGCGAACTCGCGGAACGGCGGCGTCGAGAGACGGCAGTCGAATCGGCCCTCGCGCGTGAACGCCACCCACTGCCGCGCGGTGGTGTCGGCCGGCGGCTTGAACTCGCGGATCCAGATGCGGCCGTCGGTGCCGAGGCGGATGCCGTTCATCGAGGGCATCAACTCGGCGACCGGGCGATTCGGATGGACCTGAGTCTCGTACGCCTTCTCCATGAATGGCCGCACCTGTGACGGCGCCGCGTCGAGCTCACGCTTCTCGCGAGCCTTCTCGGCCTCCACGTCCGAAGCGGTCACCTCGCGACTGCCTCCCGTCCAGCGGATCACTCGCGCCAGCCGCATCTCCGGCACGCCGCTCCACACCCTGAGTTCCCGCTCCGCTCCGTGACCGAGGACGATAACCGAGTCCAGCGCGGCCGCGTGAGCGTAGGACTCGAAGAATGGTGTGGTCGAGATCATGCTGCCGGCGACGATCTCTCCCTGCCGACCGTTCGGCATCGTCGAGAGCGTGTCGAGCACCTTGCCATCCGCTGCGTGAAGCTGGATCCGTCGGGTCCGCTGCAGCATCCCCATCTCCGCGGAACCGTCGCTGCCGTCATTAATCGCGAGCATGAGCCTACCGTCGCCGAGCACTCCGAACGCGCCCGGTGGGTTCCCGATGGCGGGCTGCGGACGCACCATGCGCAGGTAGCTGCCGTCGG
>DATLLD010000063.1:0-6426 GCA_035538035.1 Gemmatimonadaceae bacterium
CATTTTCTTCGGACTTCGTGCATGCCCGAGGAACACAAGCTCTGGAAGGCGAAGCTGGCGAAGTAGGAAGGATGCGCGTGCTCGGGCGCGGTGATAAACTGCAGAGCCAGACCCGACAGCGCATGACTTCACACGAAAGCGTTCTTTTTTGGAGGCGGAGGATGGAGCTCGCGGCTCACCACACCATCGTCACGGGCGGTGCCAGCGGCATCCCGACGCGCCCGCGCCGGGATCCGCTTGCCTAGCGCCGGCTTCGTTCGCCCGGCGTCGGGCCGCCGGTAGGGCGACGCAACGTGTCACTCTTCTTCCTGCTGCTGCTGCCGTTCGTCGGCAGCCTGGTCACCGCGCTCCTGCCGACGCGGGCGCGCACGGCGCTCGCCACCTGGGCCGGACTCGTGTCGGCGGTCGCCGCTGTCTGGGTCATCAGGCTCTTTCCCCAGGTGCGCGACGGCGGCGTGATCCACGAGAAGATCTCGTGGGTGCCCTCGCTCGGACTTGAACTCGTGCTCCGCGTCGACGGCTTCGCGTGGATGTTCGCGGTGCTCGTCACGGTCATCGGCGCGCTCGTCTCGCTGTACGCGCGTTACTACATGTCGCCCGAGGATCCGGTCGCGCGCTTCTACGCGTCCTTCCTCGCGTTCATGGGCGCGATGCTCGGTGTCGTCCTCTCGGGCAACCTCGTCCAGCTCGTGCTCTTCTGGGAGCTGACGAGCCTGCTCTCGTTCCTGCTCATCGGCTACTGGCATCACCGCGACGATGCCAGGCGGGGCGCGTTCATGGCGCTGACGGTGACCGGCCTGGGCGGACTCGCGCTCCTTGGCGGCGTCGTGGTCATCGGGCACATCGTCGGCAGCTACGATCTCGCCACGGTCCTCGCATCGGGCGACGTCATCCGCACACACGCGCTCTATCCGGTGGCGCTCGTGTTGATCCTGCTGGGGGCGTTCACCAAGAGCGCGCAGTTCCCGTTCCACTTCTGGCTGCCGCGGGCGATGGCGGCGCCGACGCCGGTGTCCGCCTATCTGCACTCGGCGACGATGGTGAAGGCGGGTGTCTTCCTGCTCGCGCGCCTCTGGCCGGTGCTCTCGGGGACGGCGCTCTGGTTCTGGCTGGTCGGTGGCGTGGGCCTGGCGACGCTCCTGCTCGGCGCCTACATCGCGATGTTCCAGCACGACCTCAAGCGCGTGCTCGCGTACTCGACCATCAGCCACCTCGGCCTCATCACGCTGCTGTTCGGCCTCAACAGCTCGCTCGCGGCGGTCGCCGGCGTGTTCCACATCATGAACCACGCGACGTTCAAGGCGTCCCTGTTCATGGCCTCGGGCATCATCGACCATGAGACGGGCACGCGTGACATCCGGCGCCTCAACGGGCTGTTTCGCGCGATGCCGATCACCGGCACGCTGGCGCTGGTGGCGAGCGCGGCGATGGCGGGCGTACCCCTGCTGAACGGTTTCCTCTCGAAGGAGATGTTCTTCGCGGAGACGGTGTTCATCTCGTCGCGCCCGTGGATCGAGTTCGGCCTCCCCGTGGCGGCCACCATCGCGGGTGCCTTCGCGGTCGTGTACTCGCTGCGCTTCGGCTACGACATCTTCTTCGGGCCTCCTTCGACCGACCTGCCTCGCCAGCCGGAAGAGCCGCCGCAGTGGATGCGGATCCCCGTCGACCTGCTGGTGCTCGTGTGCCTCGTCGTGGGCATCGCGCCAGCGTTCTCGATCGGTCCCTACCTGGCAGCGGCCGCCCGCCCGGTGGTCGGCGGCGTGCTGCCCGAGTACAGCCTCACGGTGTGGCACGGCTTCACCGCGCCCTTCGTCATGAGCCTGGTGGCGATCGCCGTCGGCATCGTCGGTTACCTTCTCCTGCGCCGGCAGCAGGCGCGGGGGCGCTTCGCGAACCCGCCGGTGGTCGAGCACCTCAACGGCCGGCGACTCTTCGACAGCGCGCTCACGTGGGGCACGCGGCTCTCCCGCGCGGCGCTTCGCGTCGTCGGCACGCGGCGCCTGCAGTCGCAGATGTTCGTGCTCATCGCGGTGGCGCTCCTGCTCGGCGTCCTGTCGGTGCGAAGCGTCCCGCTCCTCTGGGGCGACCGGGCGCAGCTGCCGGCATCGCCGGCGTTCGTGTTGCTGTGGGTCATCGGCATGGCGTGCGCCGTCGGGGCGGCCATCCAGGCGAAGTACCACCGACTCGTCGCACTGACGCTCATGGGCGGCGCGGGGCTCGTCACCTGCCTCACCTTCGTCTGGTTCTCGGCCCCCGATCTCGCGCTCACGCAGCTCGTCGTCGAGGTGGTGACGGCGATGCTGTTCCTGCTCGGGCTGCGCTGGCTGCCGATGCGCCTGCAGGAGGTCCAGCCACCGCTCTCGATCCGCGACCGCAGCCGGCGCACGCGCGACTTCCTGCTCGCGCTCGGCGCGGGGAGCGGGCTGGCGGCGCTCTCCTATGCGATGCTGACGCGGCCCGCACCACAGAGCATCTCGCCCTTCTTCCTGAGCCGTGCGCTGCCGGAAGGCGGCGGGACCAACGTCGTCAACGTGATGCTGGTCGACTTCCGCGCCTTCGACACCTTCGGCGAGATCACCGTGCTGTCCGCGGTGGCGCTGACGGTGTTCGCGCTCCTGCGCCGCTTCCGGCCGCCCGAGGAGAGCATCGAGAAGCCGCGCCAGCAGAGGGTGCTGGAGCGCGACGTCGTCACCGACCTCGTGCGGCCACGCACCGCCAAGGACGCCGCCCGCGGTTACCTGATGGTGCCGGCGGTCCTCACGCGGCTGCTGCTGCCCGTCTCGTTCGTCGTCGCCGCACACCTCCTGCTCCGCGGGCATAACGAGCCGGGTGGCGGCTTCGTCGCCGGGCTCGTCGTCGCCGTCGCGTTCATCACGCAGTATCTCGTCGCGGGGACCAAGTGGGTCGAGGCGCGCGTGCGCATCAGCCCGACAGGCTGGATCGGCGTCGGCCTGCTGCTGGCCGCGGTCACGGGGCTCGGCGCGGTCGCACTCGGCTATCCCTTCCTCACGACCCACACCGCGCACGTCACGCTGCCGCTCGTCGGCGAGGTACACCTGCCAAGCGCCACCTTCTTCGATCTCGGCGTGTTCGCGGTGGTCGTCGGCGCGACGCTCCTCATCCTGACGGCGCTCGCGCACCAGTCCATTCGCGCGCATCGCACGGCGGCGCCGGACTCCGAGGCGTCGCAGACCAAGGGAGTGAGCTGAGTGGAAGCCCTGCTGGCGCTCGTGATCGGCGTGCTCGGCGGCGCGGGGGTGTGGCTCGTGCTGCGCCCTCGAACCTTCCAGGTGATCATGGGGCTCGCCCTGCTCTCGTACGCGGTGAACCTGTTCATCTTCAGCATGGGCAGCCTCCTCATCGACAGTCCGCCGATCGTCGCGCCGGGCGTCCCGGCCGACCTCGCGCACTATACGGATCCGATGCCGCAGGCGCTCGTGCTCACGGCCATCGTCATCAGCTTCGCGACCACGGCGCTCTTCCTCGTGGTGTTGCTCGCGTCGCGCGGCCTGAGCGGCACCGACCACGTCGACGGCACGAAGGAACCGTGATGGGCGCCTCGCTCCCGCACCTCCTGGTCGTCCCGATCGTCCTGCCGCTGCTGGCGGCGGCGCTCATGGTCCTGCTCGGCGACCGGCGCGCGCGGTTCAAGTCGATCGTCAACGTCGGCGCGTCACTCGCGGGCCTCGTCGTCGCGCTGGAGATCCTCAGGCGAGTCGACGCCAACGGTACCGCCGGCGCCATCGGCGTGTACCTCGCGTCGAACTGGGAGGCTCCGTTCGGCATCGTGCTGGTGGCGGACCGCCTCTCGGCGCTGATGCTGGTGCTCGTGGGCGTGGTGAGCCTGGGCTCGGCCGTGTACGCGATGGCCGGCTGGAGTCGCGCGGGCGTCAACTTCCATCCGTTGTTCCAGATCCAGCTGATGGGCCTCAACGGGGCCTTCCTCACCGGCGATCTCTTCAATCTTTTCGTCTTCTTCGAGGTGGCGCTCGCCGCCTCGTACGGCCTGCACCTGCACGGGTCGGGCCTGGCGCGCGTGCGTTCGGGATTGCACTACATCGCCATCAACCTGCTTGCGTCGTCGCTCTTCCTCGTCGGCCTCGCGATGCTCTACGGCGTCATGGGCACGCTCTCGATGGCCGACATCGCCGCCAAGCTGCCGCTCGTCGCGGAAGCGGATCGCGGGCTCCTGCATGCCGGCGCCGCCATCCTCGCGGTGGCGTTCCTCACGAAGGCGGCGATCTGGCCGCTCAACTCCTGGCTCGTGCCGGTCTATACCGCGGCGAGCACGCCGGTCGCGGCGCTGTTCGCGCTGATGACCAAGGTCGGCATCTACACGCTGCTGCGCCTGTGGACCCTGCTCTTCTCCGCGGACGCCGGTCCATCGGCGCTCTTCGGCGCGTCGGTCTTCCTCTACGGCGGGCTCGCCACCATCGCCTTCGGTGTCCTGGGCCTCATGGCCTCACTGCGCCTCGGGCGCATCGCGGGCTTCTCGATCATCGTGTCGTCGGGAACGCTCCTGACGGCGATCGGCTTCGGCGCGACCGCCGTGACGTCGGCGGCGCTCTTCTACCTGCTGAGCGCCACGATGGCCGCGAGCGCGCTGTTCCTCCTGGTCGAACTCGTCGAACGCACCGGCACGGGCGATCGCCAGCGGATGCGCGACATGGACCAGGCGCCCGGCGAGGACACGAACCTCGATGACGACGAGACGCCGCTCGTCGGTCGCGTGATCCCGGTCTCCCTGGCGCTGCTCGGCCTCGCGTACATGGCGTGCGTGCTGCTGGTCGCGGGCCTGCCGCCGCTGTCGGGATTCGTTGCGAAGCTGGCGCTGATGACGGCGCTCGTGAGTCCCGACGGACTCAGCCTGCCGAACGCACCGGCTCCCACGCCGGAGACGTGGTGGCTCTTCGGATCATTGCTCGTCTCCGGGCTCGTCGCGACCATCTCCCTCTCGAGGGTCGGCATCCGGCGCTTCTGGTCGAAGGCCGACAGTCCGCCGATCCGCCTCAAGGTCGCCGAAGGCCTGCCCGTCCTCGCGCTCATCCTCGCCTGCGTCGCGCTCACGGTGTTCGCCGATCCGGTCATGCGCTACACGCGCGCCACCGCCGAGTCCCTGCATTCGCCGGCGGCGTACATCGATGCGGTGTCGACGACGAGGCCCCTGCCGGGTCCGACGCGGCCGAACGTCGAGCGGGAGGTCGCGCCATGACCTTCCTCAAGCGGCTGGTGCCCGCGCCGTTGCTCTCGGCTTCGCTGCTGGCGCTCTGGCTCGCGCTCGCACGCTCGACGAGCGCCGGCCAGGTGATCGTGGGGCTCATCCTCGCGATCGCGGTGCCGCTGGCGACCGCATCCCTGCGCCCGACGAGGGTGCGCGTGCGCCGGCCGCTGGTCATCGTGCGCTATATCCTGACGGTCGGCTACGACGTGCTGGCGTCGAACGTCGAGGTGGCGTGGGGCGTGCTCGCCTGGCGGTGGCGCCGGCCGGATGCACGGTTTGTGGTCATTCCGCTCGACCTGCGCGATCCGCACGGTCTCGCCGCGCTCGCGATGGTCACGACGGTGGTGCCGGGCACGGTGTGGTCGGAACTCGCGCTCGATCGCAGCGCGCTGATGCTGCACGTCTGGGACGTCGGCGACGAGGAACGCTTCGTCGCCCGCTACAAGGCGCGCTACGAGAAGCCACTCCGGGAGATCTTCGAATGAGCCCACTGCTCTCCTTCGCCATATTCTTCGCGCTCGGCTGCTACGCGGTGGCGTCCGTCCTCGTGATGGTGCGGCTGATGAGCGGGCCTCGCGCGCAGGACCGCGTCTTCGCGCTCGACCTCCTCTATGTGCACGGCATGCTCGTGATGCTGGTCCTCGGCATCTATCATGCGAGTGACCGCTACTTCGAGGGCGCGTTGTTGATCGCGCTCTTCAGCTTCGTGAGCTCGTCGGCGATGGCGAAGTTCATCCTGCGCGGCGAGGTGATCGAATGACCCCGTTGCCCGGCTGGGCGGAGGCGGTGGTCGCCGTGCTGCTCATGCTGAGCGGCTTGTTCGTCGTCATCTCGGCGCTTGGATTCCTGCGCCTGCCGGACTTCTTCCTGCGGATGCATCCACCGGCGCTCGCCTACACGTTCGGCAGCTGGAGCGTGTGCCTCGCCAGCATCGTCTACTTCTCGATGCTCGAGCAGCGGCTCGTGCTGCACCAGTGGCTGATCGTCATCATCCTCTCCATCACGGTTCCGGTGACGACGGTGCTGCTTGCACGGGTCGCGCTGTTCCGGCGTCGCAATGCGGGAGTCCCGGATACGCCGACGCCCCTCAGCGCGGGGAATGGCGCCGGGAATGGCGCTGGAACGAAGCCGCTCAGCGACGCGTGAACCGGTAGAGCACGACGGACTGTTCGCCCTCGGCGTCCTCCGTGCGGCCGAGCACGTGC
>DATLLD010000064.1:0-11908 GCA_035538035.1 Gemmatimonadaceae bacterium
CGGTGATGGATGCGTACCATGCGGGACTCGAGCGTCTCGTCGCGCATGTCGACGCGCTGGCGCACACGGCCTGAGTCCGGCCGCGGCACCACGCGCGGGTGTGGCGCGTAAGGCACAAGACCCGAGCGATTCGCGTAGTAAGTAAATTGACTGAGCCATCTCCCCCAGAACCGGAGCCCCGGATGAAGAAGCTGCTCTTGCTCGCCCTGCCGCTGTTCCTCACGGCCTGCGGCTACAACACGATCCAGACGATGGACGAGACCGCGTCGGCGGCGAAGCAGCAGATCGAGGTGCAGCTGCAGCGCCGGGCCGACCTCGTGCCGAACCTCGTCGAGACGGTGAAGGGATTCGCCAAGCAGGAAGAGACGATCTTCACTGAAGTGGCGCGCGCGCGCGCCGGCCTCGCCGGAGCGGTGCAGGGCGGCAACGTCACCGAGATGGCGAACGCCAACGACCAGCTCTCCGGCGCGCTGGGCCGCCTGCTCGCAATCTCCGAGGCGTATCCGCAGCTGAAGAGCGACCAGACGTTCCTGCGGCTCCAGGACGAGCTGGCGGGCACGGAGAACCGGATCGCAGTCTCGCGCACCGACTACAACAACGCGGTGCGGGATTACAACGCGTACATCCGGCGCTTCCCGGCGGTGATCACGGCGAAGGTCACCGGCGCGAAGCAGCGCGATTACTTCGAAGTGACGAACCAGGCGAACCGCGAGGCACCAGCCGTCAAGTTCTGAGCCGGTGCGGGAACCGCAGGTGTTGAAAGCTGTTCGGCCGGGGATTACGGCAACAGCCGACTCGGAGAACACAGGGAACGGCGGGAGAACGGCAATCGAATGGGGGCTCCCGGGCAGGATCTTGCCCGGGAGCCCCCGTTCAGTTCAGTTGCGGTTCCCTGTGCTCCCCGTGCTCTCTTGTCTTCTCTGTGTTGAGCTGTTCGGCCCCTCGGCGTCCTCGGCGTCCTCTGTGGCTCGGTGTGGCCTGCGGTTCCCCGTATCCCCCTACTGCCTGACCTCGGGCAACACGTACTTCAGCGGATCCACCGGCTCGCCGTTCACGTGGATCTCATAGTGCAGGTGCGGCGCGGTCGAGAGACCTGTGCTGCCCACCGCCGCGATCAGCTGCCCGCGCGTCACCTGCTGGCCCGCCTTCACCGCCAGCTTCGAGCAGTGCGCGAAGCGCGTGCGGATGCCGTTGCCATGATCGATCTCGACCGTGAGACCGAAGCCCTTGTCGAGGCCGGCGAAGGCAACGCGACCCGTGGCCGGCGCGACGATCGGCGTGCCCGTCGGCGCCGTCACGTCGATGCCCTTGTGGGGACGGTTCTCGTGCAGGATCGGATGGAAGCGGCTGCGCGTGAACTGGCTCGACAGGAACCCCGGCGTCGGCAAGATGCTCGGCGTCGCGGCGTATCGCTTGAAGTTCATCTCGACCGTATCCGAGACGTTCCTGAAGTTCTGGGCGAGGTCCGTCGCGCGAGCCATCAACCCCTCGATGTCCGGCCTCGAGCTCCAGCCGAGCCGGCCGAGGAAGGGACGCCTCCGGTCCGTGAGGGCGCTGGCGTCCGGCAGCAGCGAGGCCGACATGGGTTGCGCGAGCAGGGCGACGCTCGGCGCCGCCAAGGCGAGTTGCAGGGAGTCCGCCGGCATGCCGGCCAGCATGCGCATCTGCTCCGCGCGCGTCGCGATGACGCGCAGGGTATCGTCCAGCTCGCGGAAGCGCGCCTCGACGACGGCGATCTCCCGCTGCAGCGCCTCATTCTGCGCCTGCACCAGCCGCGAGCCCGGTGTACCCCATGGCGCGAACAACACGGTCACGGCACCGGCCACCAGGATAATGCCAATGGCGGCGCTCCAGGCGATCGCCCGCAGCGTCCACTCCGGCAGTTCAAAGGCCCGGGAGGCCTCATTCCGCGGCGGCAAGAAGATGATGGTCCAGCGACGTCTGGGCATTCCTGAAAGCTACCAGTGAATGGTGCGCCCGGTCCCGAAGAGAAGGCGAATCGTCGGGCTAGTCGGGCCTTGCGCACACGGGAGTGTGCCCATACGAGACGGACGCAGCGGCAGCCCGTCACCCCACCTCACACTTTGGGCGATTCCGGCCGCGGAAAGAGGCCTTCCCCCTTCGAGACGCGCCATCCGGCGCAATCGAGCACGTCGGCATCCGCCAGCCGCATGGCGCCCGCACTGCCGGGACCGCCGAGCGAGCGCCACAGCTCCTCGGCCTTCACGGGCATGATCGAGGAGAGATAGACGGCTTGCCGGGCGAGCTGCCGGATGAGGGTCGCCAGCACGCGCTCGAGTTCCGGCCGCTGCGCCGGATCCTTGGCGAGCACCCAGGGCTTGGAGTCCTGGATCAGCTGATTGGCGCGACCGACGGTTCGGGTCACCGCCTCGACCGCCTCGTGGATGAGGAAACCGCGAGAGCCGTCCATCGCGCCCCGGGCTGCGGCGTAGTCTTCCAAGTCGGCTCTGTCGGACTCGCCGCGTGCACCGGCGGGGACCACACCGTCGCAGTACTTCTCGACCATCGCCGTGGTCCGGCTGGCGAGATTGCCCAGCCCGTTCGCGAGCTCGGCCGTGTAGACCGCCTCGAACCGCTCCCACGAGAACGAGCCGTCGCCGTCGAACGGGATGTCGCGCAGCAGGTAGTACCGGAACGCATCCGCCCCGAATCGGTCGATGGCGTCCGAGAGCTCGAGCTTGACGCCGGCCGACTTGGAGAACCGCTCGCCGCCGAGCGAGATGAAGCCATGCGCCCACACTCGCCCGGGGAGCTCGAGGCCGGCAGCCATCAGCATGGCCGGCCAGATCACCGCATGGAAGCGCGTGATGTCCTTGCCCACCACGTGCACCGCCGCCGGCCAGCTCGCTCCCGAGTCGGGGAAGAACTGCGCCGTCCAGTAGTTCGGCAGCGCGTCGAACCACACGTAGGTGGTCTGTCGCTCGCCGTCTGAGAGCGGCCGCGGGAACGGCACGCCCCACTCGAAGCGGGACCGGCTCGCCGAGATGTCCTCGAGCCCTTGGTCGAGCAGGGCAAGGATCTCGTTTCGGCGCGTGCCCGGCTGCAGGTACTCGGGATGCAGGCCGTGATGCTGCTTGAGGCGCTCCGTGTAAGCCGAGAGACGGAAGAACCAATTGCGCTCGGTGATCTCCTGCAGCTCGCGCGTCGGATGCAGCGCGCACTTCCCATCGACGATGTCGGCGGGCTGCTTGAAGCTTTCGCACCCCACGCAGTACATGCCCGTGTAGGAGCGCTCGTAGAAGTCGTCCGGGCTCCTCGCGAAGATGCGCTCGAGCAGTTCCTGCACGCCGCGATGGTGCTCCGGCTTGGACGTGCGCATGAACTGGTCGTGAGAGATGCCGAGCCGCGCCCACGTGGCCTCGAACTCCGCCGCGACGCGGTCGACGAACGCCTGAGGCGCGAGCCCCGCCTGCTCGGCGGTCTGCGCGACCTTCTGGCCATGCTCGTCCATGCCGATCAGGAACCAGACGTCATCCCCGAGCTGGCGGCGGAAGCGGCAGATGGCGTCGGCACCGATCTTCTCGAGCGCGTGCCCGAGGTGCGGGCTGCCATTCGCGTAGTCGATCGCGGTGGTGAGGTAGAAGCGCTTGGGGGCCATCGTTCAGTCCTGGGGCTGCGTGGGATTCGATGGTCCGTCCGGCGACTCCGTGGATCCACCTTCGGCATCGGGGCGACCGCGGCGGCCACCGCGGCGCCCGCGACGACGCTTGCCGCGCTTGGCCGATGTCGCGGCGGTCTCGGTCGCGTTGTCGTCGGCTTCGTCGGCGGGGGGAGGTGCGGCGGGCGCGGCCGCGACTGGCGTCGAACGCGCGATCGTCACCAGCTCGCGCTCCGCGGTCGGCTCATCGTCGGCACTGTCCGCATCGTCCTCTATAGGCAGCGTGCCTTCGCCGAGTTCCTTGCGAAGCTGCGCCAACGGGATCGTGCGGCTCTCGCCGGCCGGGTTCCGCAGCGTGACCTGGTCGCGGAAGATGTCGTTGGCGACGATCTTCTCCTCGCCGAGCGCGGTCGTGACGATCTTGCCTTCCTTGGGGAATCGCTTGCGGGACTGCACGTAGAACTCGTGCTCATGGCGCAGGCAGCACATCAGGCGCCCGCAGGTGCCGGAGATCTGCGAGGGGTTGAGCGTGGAGAGGCGCTGGTCCTTGGCCGAGCTCGACTTCACCGGTCGCAACTCCGGAAGCCATGAGCTCGAGCAGAACTGGCGGCCGCATCGCCCGACGCCGTCGAGCCGGCGAGCCTCGTCGCGCACGCCGATGTGCCACATGTGCACGCGAGTCGAGAAGCGGCGCTCGAGCTGTCGCACCAACTGGCGGAAGTCGACGCGCTCCTCGGCCGTGAAGTAGATCGTGAGCCGGCGGCGGTCCCACTGCCACTCGGTGTCCGAGATCTTCATGTCGAGCTTCTGCTGGCGCACGAGCTCGATCGCGGCCTTGCGCACTGCATCCTCGTCGACGCGCAGGCGGACGGCCGTGTCCACTTCCTGCTTGTTCGCGAGCCGCACGATGAGCGGCAGCTCGGCATCCGGCGGCGACGCCTTGCCGTGTGTCGTGCCGGCCTTGCGGCGCGCGGCCAGCTCACCGGTGCTGTGCACGCGTCCGAAGTCCTCGCCGCGGTCGACCTGCACGATGACGGCCGAGCGCAGGGCCGGGACCGACTCGGCGTTCCAGTTATAGAACGCGCGTCGGTTGCCCTTGAACTCGACTTCCACCAAGTGGGTCTTTTTTGCCACGTCGACCGCCGCGGCTGTCACTCTTCGAAGGCGCCCATCTTCAGGTACTTCTCGCGTCGCCGGCGCACGAGCTTGTCCGGCTTGAGCCGGCGCAGTTCGTCGATGTGGCGCAGGACGGCGTCGTGCACCGCTATTGCCGTGTCCGCATGGTTGGCGTGTGCGCCGCCCGGCGGCTCGGGGATGATCTCGTCGATCACCTTGAGCTCGAGCAGGTCGGGCGCGGTGATCTTGAGCGAGGCGGCCGCCTTCTCGCGCATCTCCGCGCTCTTGCCGTCCTTCCAGAGGATCGCCGCGCAGCCCTCGACCGTGATCACCGAGTAGACGGAGTTCTCGAGCATCAGGATGCGGTCGGCGACGCCGAGGGCCAGCGCGCCGCCCGAGCCGCCCTCGCCGATGACGGTGGCGACGATCGGCACCGTCAGCTGGCTCATCTCCAGCAGGTTGCGGGCGATGGCCTCGGACTGCCCGCGCTCCTCGGCGCCGAGCCCGGCCCACGCGCCGGGCGTGTCGATGAAGGTGATCACCGGCACATGGAACTTCTCGGCGAGCTTCATCAGGCGGAGCGCCTTGCGGTAGCCCTCGGGATGCGGCATCCCGAAGTTGCGGTACAGGTTCTCCTTCGTGTCCCGCCCGCGCTGGTGGCCGATGATCATCACGGTCTCACCGTCGAGCCGCCCCCAGCCGCCGACGATCGACGGGTCGTCGCGGAAGGCGCGGTCGCCGTGCACCTCGATGAAGTCGGTGAACGCCAGCCGGATGTAGTCCAGCGTGAACGGCCGCTTGGCGGCGCGCGCGACCTGCACGCGCTGCACCGGCGAGAGGTTGCGATATATGTCGCGCCGCATCTCGCCGAGCTTCTCCTGCAGCGGGGCGATCTGCTGGTCGACGTCGAGCTTGCGCTCCTCGGCGACCTTGCGGATCTCCTCGATCTGCTTCTCGAGCTCGGCGATCGGCTTCTCGAACTCCAACGCGGATGTACCCACGGTCAGCTCCCACGCACGAGACGAACGCGCTCCGTGCCCAGCAGGGCGCGAAGCTCCATCAAAGCGGGTCCGGCGGTGGAGAGCTTCAGCGACGCCGACCGCAGGCGCGCCGGGCTTCCGTCCGGACCCCTCCAACGTAGCTCCAGCGGCGCCGCTCCGGGATGGGCATCGGCCACGGCCCGGACATCCTTCATCACATCCGTGGGCAGGCCCGCCTCGCCGTCCAGCTCGAGGCTCACCGAGAACTGGCCGGTGGCGCGCAGCTCGGCCAGCCGGGTGATGGTGTCGACGATGAAGGTCGGATTGTCGGCGTCCTGGTCGCGGCGCGAGTAGCCGCCCTTGATCAGAACCGGGATGTCCGACTTCACCCGGTCGCCGATCGATGCCCAGGCTTCCGGGAACACGAGGATCTCGGCGGAGCCGCTGAAGTCCTCGATCGTGAGGCGCGCGAACTCCGCGCCCGACTTCTTGCTGATCTGTCGCTTGATCGACGTGACGACGCCCGCCAGCGACATCGGCTCCGGGCTCCAGGTACCCAGCTGCGAGACGGTGTGCGTCGCCATCAGCTCGCACTCGGCGCGGAACGGCTCGAGCGGGTGTCCCGAGATGTAGAAGCCGAGGATGGCCTTCTCGGCGGCGAGGCGGTCGCCTTCCGAGAGCGGCGGGATGTTCGGCAGGGTCGGCACCAGCGGCGCGGCGGTCTCGCCGTCGCCGCCGCCCATCTCGCCGAACAGCGAGCCCTGCCCGGTGGCGATCTCGTCCTGCGCGAGCGAGGCGCTCTGCATGGCGCCATCGAGCGCGGCGACGTACTGCGCGCGGTGCCCGCCGAGCCCGTCGAGCGCGCCGGCGTGGATCAAGGCCTCGAACACGCGCTTGTTGCAGGTGCGAAGGTCGATGCGCTCGCAGAGATCGTAGAGCGAGGCGAACGGACCTTTTGCATCGACCCGCGCGGTGATGATGGACTCTGCTGCCGAATGCCCGACGTTGCGGATGGCGCCCAGGCCGAAGCGGATCCGCTTGTCGCCGACGACCGTGAACTTCCAGCCGGACTCATTGACGTCGGGCGGGAGGATCTCCATGCCGAGGTCGCGCGTCTCGTTGATGTACTTCACCACCGAGTCCGTGTCGCCGATGCAGGCCGAGAGCACCGCGGCCATGAACTCGGCCGGGTAGTGCGTCTTGAGGTACGCGGTGTGGTACGAGAGGATCGAGTAGGCGACCGAGTGCGACTTGTTGAAGCCGTAGCGACCGAAGGTCTCGATCTGGCCGGCGATCTCCTCGATGATGCGCGCGTCGAAGCCCTTCGCGACGGCCTTCTCGATGAACTTGCCGAGCTCCTGCTTCATGACCTCGGCGTCCTTCTTGCCGACCGCCTTTCGCAGCACGTCGGCTTCGGCGAGCGAGATGCCCGCCAGCCGCTGCGCGATGCGCATCACCTGTTCCTGGTAGGTGATGACGCCGTAGGTGGGCGCGAGGATCTCCTCCAGCTCGGGAAGCTGGTAGGTGACCGGCTCCTCGCCCTTCTTGCGGCGGCAATAGACCTTGTGCATGCCGGCGTCGAGTGGGCCGGGACGCATCAGCGCGTTGGACGCGACGAGGTCGTCGAAGCGGTCGGCGCGCATCGAGCGCACCATGTCGGTGGCGAGCGGCGACTCGAACTGGAAGACGCCGGCGGTGCGCCCCGCGCGGAGCTGGCGGTAGGTGGCCTCGTCGTCGAGCGGCAACGCGTCGAGGTCGATCTCCACGCCGCGGCGTTCCTTGATGGAGCGCAGCGCGTCGTTGAGGATCGTCAGCGTGGTGAGGCCGAGGAAGTCCATCTTGAGCATCCCGGCCTGCTCGAGCGCGTTCATGTCGTACTGCGTGACGACGACGCGCTCGTCATCACCCGAGCCCGAACCCTTGGACTCCTGCGTGCAGACGGGCACGTAGTCGTCGATCGGTCCCGGCGCGATGACGATGCCGGCGGCATGGATGCCGGCGTGTCGCGAGAGCCCTTCGAGCGAGATGGCGAAGTCGAAGAGCTGGCGGTGACGGTCGTCCTGGTCGTAGAGCTTCACGACCTCGGGCACCTTCTCGATCGCCTCGGCGACCGTCAGCGAGAAGTTCGGCTGGTTCGGGATCAGCTTGGCGATCGCGTCCGTCTCGGCGGGCGTGAAGCCGAGCACGCGGCCGACGTCCTTGATGCAGGCGCGCGACTTGAGCGTCCCGAAGGTGATGATCTGCCCGACCGAGTCGCGCCCGTACTTGTCGCGCACATAGTCGATGACCTCGCCGCGCCGTTCCTCGCAGAAGTCGACGTCGATGTCGGGCATCGAGACGCGTTCCGGGTTCAGGAAGCGCTCGAACAGCAGGTCGAACTTGAGTGGGCAGACGTTGGTGATGCCGAGCGAGTAGGCCACCAGCGAGCCCGCGGCCGAGCCACGCCCCGGGCCAACCGGGATGCCGCGGTCGCGCGCCGCCTGGATGAAGTCCGCCGTGATCAGGAAGTAGCCGGCGTACCCCGTGCGCGTGATGACGTCGAGCTCGAACCGCAGTCGTTCCTCGACCTCGGCCGAGAGCACCTCGCCGTAGCGCTTGCGGGCACCGGCCTCGGAGAGCTTCACCAGCAACTCGTTCTCGCTGCTCACCTCGGGCGGCAACGGGAACGACGGCACGTGGTACTTCTTCTCGAACTTGATGTCGACCGCGTCGGCGATCGCCAGCGTGTTCTCGAGGACGTCCGCGCGGCCCGGGAAGTGCGCGGCCATCTCCGGCGCGCTCTTGAAGTAGAGGCCGCGGTCGTACCGCATGCGATCGTTGTCGAGCCGGTCCTTCTTGAGGCCGATGCAGAGCAGCACGTCGTGCGCCGCGTGGTCTTCGGCCTTCAGGAAGTGCGCGTCGTTGGTCGCGACCACGGGCAGCGAGAGGTCCTTCGCGAGGCGGAAGACCTCCTTGTTCAGGCGCTTCTGCTCGCCGGCCTCGTGGGCCTGGACCTCGAGGTAGTAGCGGTCGCGGAAGACGTCGGCGTACCACTCGGCGGCTTCCTTGGCCTCGGCGTACCGATCCGCGAGGAGGTGCTGGGCGACCTCGCCCGCCATGCAGGCGCTGGAGACGATCAGCCCCTCGCTGTGTCGGGCGAGGAGTTCGCGGTCGAGGCGCGGCTTGCCGTAGAACCCTTCCGTGTAGGCGAGGGAGGTGAGCTTGACGAGGTTCTTGTAGCCGGCGAAGTCGCGGGCGAGGAGGACGAGGTGGAAGTAGTTCTTCTCGCCCTGGGCCGCGCGGCTGCGGACGCGCCGGTCGCCCGGCGCGACGTACGCTTCCATGCCTATGATCGGCTTGACGCCTGCCTTGCGCGCCTTGTTCTGGAACTCCCACGCCGCGTGGAGGTTACCGTGGTCGGTGATGGCCAGCGCAGGCTGCTCGAACTCCTTGGCGCGCGCGATCAGGTCATCGATCCGGTTCGCCCCGTCGAGGAGCGAGTACTCGGAATGGCAGTGCAGATGGACGAAGGACATGGACATTGAAGGATAGCGTCCGGGCGGCGACGATGCATCTTCCGGTGATGCGAATTCGCGGCGAGCGGCGCTTGACAGGACGAGCGCGAACGGGGGCGTATGGCGGAGGCAGGTTGAAGCTTCGGTGGGGCGGTGTCGGACTCGTGCTCCTTTTTTTGAGCATCGCCGCGGGTTCGGTGATCGTGGCGACGCCGCTCGGCCGGTACATCGCGCGCGCGGCGTGGGAGGAGGGCAAGATCCTCCGCGCCCGGCAACCGATCTCGCGGCTCGTCGCGGATTCGAGCGTGGAGCCCTCCACGCGTGCCAAGCTGCAGCTCGTGCTGGAGGCGCGTCGCTACGCGGTGGACTCGCTCTCGCTGCCGGCGGGCGAGGCCTTCACGCAGTTCACCCAACTAGACCGCGACACTTTGGTGCTCGTCCTCTCCGGCGCGCGCAAGGACGCGCTCGTCGCCAAGACCTGGTGGTTCCCGGTCGTTGGCCGGTTGCCGTACAAGGGCTACTTCGAGACCGAGGACGCGTTGCGCGCCGAGCGGGCGCTCGGGCGCGACGGGTACGACACGTACCTGCGCCCGGCCTCCGCGTTCAGCACGCTGGGCTGGTTCAACGACCCGCTGCTCTCGAGCACCTTGCGCGCGGACTCGGTGGACCTCGTGAACACGGTGATCCATGAACTCACGCACAACCGCTATTTCGCGAAAGAGCAGGCTGTGTTCAACGAGTCATTCGCGAACTTCGTGGGTGCGCGCGGGGCGGAGCGGTTCTTCCTTTCGCGTGGGGACAGTGCTGCGGCGCAGGCGTCAGTGAACCGTTGGGCGGACGACCGGTTGCTGGGCGCGTACTGGGCGCGACTGTATCGCGACCTCGACTCGGTGTTCCAGGCGCATCCCGGAGACACGCTGCGGTCGGTTCGGCTGGCGTTGCGCGACTCGGTGTATGGCGATGCGCGGCGCGAGCTCGTGGACTCGATCGCGCCGCGGTTCCTTGCCGTCGATCCCGTGTACGCCGAGCGCGTGCGGCTCGACAACGCGGCGTTGATGGCGCGGCGGATCTACCTGACTGATCTCGAGGCGTTCGAGCGGGTGTACGCCGAGGAAGGAAGGAATCTCGAGAGGGCCATTTCTCGGTTGATCGCGGAGCACAAGGCAGGGCGCTGAACTGCGACGGCGTTCACCCCCGCCGTGCGGGCCGATCGGTCTGGCGCGATGAGCATCGTCAACAGGGCGGCGGTCGCAGCCGTACTCTGAGAGAAGCCCGGTCGCACCGAGCGACGGGCGACGCACCGTTCCCACACCTGACCCACTGACGATGCCCCGTTTCCTGCGGATCGCCTGCTTCTGCTCGCTCACGCTCGCCGCCGGCGCCGCCTTCGCGCCCACACTCGGCGCCCAGCAGACCCTCCCGCGGACCTGGCAGGAGGAGAAGGATTTCAAGGCAGGCCCGACGCCGTTCGAGCCGCTCATGAAGTTCTGGTATGACCTCGATGCGATGAGCGACCTGGTCAGCATCCGCCCGCTCTCGCGCACGCTGCTCGGCCGCGAGTTCACGCTCGTCACCATCTCGCGCGATCCGATCGCCAACGCGCAGGACGCGATCCGCTCCGGCAAGACGATCGTGTTCATCGGCAATGCGGTGCATGGCAACGAGACGGCCGGCAAGGAAGCGTCGCAGCTCGTCGCTCGCGAACTCGTGGCGGGGAACCTGCAGCACGTGCTCGACAGCGCGATCGTCCTCATCGTGCCGCTGATCAATCCCGATGGCGGTGAAGTGCGCCGGCGCACGAACGAGGAAGGGTTCGACATGAACCGCGACTGGCTCAAGCTCGAGTCGCAGGAGATCCACGCGATCGTCACCCAGGTGCTGAACGAGTGGACGCCCGACATCCACGTCGACACGCACCACGGCGGCGCGGCGCCCTACACACTCACCTGGCAGGGTACGCTGAACCCCGCTGCCGACCGTGAGCTGCGCGAGTATCCGTACAAGACGGTGTTCCCGGCTATTCGCACCGCGCTCCGCGCCGAAGGCTACGACGGCTTCGACTACTCCGGCCCGCAGACGCGCGATGGCGTGCGAGGCTGGGGCTCGACCTCGGTGGAGGCGCGCAAGCACCACGTCTACACGGGGCTGATCAACTCCATCGGCATGCTGTTCGAGACGCCGTCGTCGTCACATCGCGTCCGCAACGGTGCCGTCGAGGCGATCCCGCAGGCCGAGCGTTACCGGCACCAGGTCCGCGGCCAGGAGATCGGCATCACGACCGTGCTGAAGCATGCGCACGCCAAGCGGGCCGAGGTGCGCGCGCTCACGAACGCTTCGCGCACGCGGGCCATCCGCGCGGGCGCCAATCCGACGGCGGCAGACGCGGTGGTGGTTGAGACCGAACTCGTCTCCCGCGGTACGGAGCCGGTCTGGATGCCGAACGCTCCCGCCGGCGGTCAGGGCGGTCAGGGCGGTCAGGGCGGACAGGGCGGTCAGGGCGCGAACGTCACTTACACGCTGCAGAACGTGCCGGTCTGGCTGAAGTACAACGTGAAGCGCACGGTGCCGCGCGCGCGCGGCTACGTGCTCCCCGCCTCGATCGCGAAGGTCGTCCCGCTCCTGATGGAGCACGGCATCCGCGTGCATCGCTTCACCGGCCCCGCCACGCTCGAGCTCGAGGTCGTCGACGCGCTCGGCGT
>DATLLD010000065.1:0-4518 GCA_035538035.1 Gemmatimonadaceae bacterium
CCGCAGCGCTTGCGAGAAATGACCCGGGGCTGCTCGTGAGAATTGACCCACCGCTCGCGATGACCTGGCGCGGCGATCCTGACCGGCGCTGTGCGAAGGAAGCGCCCGTGCTCGATCTGCCGCCGTTGGTTCCTGCCTGACGCGCGCGTCGCCGGACGGCAGCGCGCCTGCGGGCGTGAGGAGTGTCAGCGCGAGCGGCATCGACGCGCCGACGAGCGATGGCGCGACGCGAACCGCGACTACGATCGCGATCGGCGGTGGCGCGAGACGATCGCGGCGGCCAGGGCGGAGCTGCGCGAGGCACCGCCGGCAGCGAATGCGCCGCCGCCGACCTCCGGATTGCCCTGGGATGTGGTGCAAGACGAGATGGACGTCGAAGGCCGCGTAATCCTTGCGGGAGTAGTCCGAGTAATGGGGGTGTTCGTGCAAGACGAGATACACAAGGAAGTGCCGAGGATTGTTGAGGGAATCGTCAGACATCCCCAGTGGGCGGTGCAAGACGAGATAGGCCCCAGCGGCTAGCGCAGGCAGCGTGGCGGGGTGGAGATCGATCTGCACCGGCTCGACCTGCGCCACCGCGACCTGCGGATCGTCGATGGCGATCGGCGGCGCCGGCTGATCGGATCGCTCGCCGAGATCGGGCAGCAGGTGCCGGTGGTGGTGATCGGGGACGGCGAGCGGTTCGTGCTGATCGACGGCTACCTGCGGGTCGACGGGCTCGCGCGCCTGCAGCGCGACACGGTGCTCGCGACGAGCTGGTCGCTGCCCGAGGTCGAGGCCCTCGTTCACCACCGCCACCTCGCGGTCGCGCGCCGCACCGCGCTCGAGGATGCGTGGCTGCTCGGTCGGCTGCGCGAGCACGGGCTGTCGATGGATCAGCTCGCACGTCGGCTGTGCCGCTCCAAGAGCTGGGTGTCACATCGACTCGGCCTGCTCGACGCGCTGGCCGCCGCCGCGCAAGACCGCGTGCGCGCGGGGACGGTGCCGCCGCACGGCGCGATGCGGTACCTGGTGCCGTTTGCGCGCGCAAACCGGGCGCAGTGCGAGCGGATGCTCGCGCAACTCGGCGACACCCGCGTGTCCGATCGCGAGCTCGCGGCGCTGTACTCGGGCTGGAAGCGCGCCGACCGCGCGGGCAAGCAGCGCATCGTCGACGATCCGCGGCTGTTCCTGAAGGCGTGGGCGGCGACGCAGGGGGCGCGCGCCGACGAGGACGACGCGGTGGGCTCGCTGTTCAAGGATCTGACGACGCTCGCCGCGATCGCGTGGAGAGCGAGTCGTCGCGCCAGAGACGACGGTGGTCCGCCGACCGCCGCGGTGACCCGCGCCCACCGCGCCGCGAGCGAGGCGTTCGCGGCGCTCGGCGCTGCGCTCGAGGAGATGCATGCTGGACCAGACCCAACGACAAGCCATCCTGACCCTTCATGACCGAGGCCTCGGCAAACGCGCGATCGCCCGCGCCCTCGGCATCTCGCGCAACACCGTACGCGACGTGCTCGCCGATGGGCGCGCCGAGCCGCCGCCGCTGGAGCGCGCCGAGCAGCTCGAGCCAGTGCGCGACGAGATCCTCGCGCTCTACGCGAGCTGCAAGGGAAACCTGGTGCGCGTGCACGAGGAGCTGCTCGCGCGCCACGGCGTCTCGCTCTCGTATCCGGCGCTGACCGCGTTCTGCCGCAAGCACGGCATCGGCCACGCGCCGCCGATGCCCAAGGGCAGCTACGACGACGTGCTCACGCCGGGGCTCGAGATGCAGCACGACACCTCGCCGCACGACGTGCACATCGGCGGCGCGCTCCGCCGCGTGCAGACCGCGGCGCTCGTGCTCGCGTACTCGCGCCGGCTGTTCTTCCAGTTCTATCCGCGGTTCAGCAGGTTCGAGTGCAAGGTATTCCTCGACGAGGGCGTCGCCTATCACGACGGCGCGTGCCAGCGCTGCATGATCGACAACACCCACGTCGTCGTGCTCCACGGCACCGGTCGGCACATGGTGCCCGTGCCCGAGATGGAGGCATTCGGCCGTCGACTCGGCTTCGAGTTCATTGCGCACGCCGTCGGCGATCCGGATCGCAAGGCCCGCGTCGAGGGGCCGTTCTGGTTCATCGAGCACAACTTCCTCGCCGGCCGCCAGTTCGTCGACTTCGCCGACGCCAACCGCGCCGCCCGCGACTGGTGCGACAAAGTCAACGCGAAGTTTCGCCGCTCCCTGTCCGCCAGCTCCAACGAGCTATACGCCGTCGAGCGCCCCAAGATGCGTCGGCTGCCCGCGTGGCGCCCGGAGATCTATCAGCTCCACCAGCGCGTCGTCGATCTCGATGGCTACATCCACGTCGACGGCCACACCTACTCCGTGCCGTACCAGCTACTCGGCAAGCCCGTCGAGGTCCGTGAGTCCAAGGACACCATCCGCGTGTTCCGCGGGCCTCGCGAGGTCGCTGTGCACGACAAGATCGTGTCCACGATCCGAGGCCAGCGTCGCACCAATCCCGCGCATCGTCCGCCGCGCGGACACGGCGCCGCGCCGGCGCAGGTGCTGCCCGAGGAGCGCGAGCTCGCCGCCGCAGGGCCGCCGTTCGCCGACTACGCGGCGGCGCTCAAGCAGCGCGGTGGCCTGCGCTGGCCCGCCGCGCTGCGCCGCCTCGCGCAGCTGCACCGCGACTACCCCGCCGCCCAGCTCGCCGCCGCGATCCAGACCGCCGCGCACTACGGCCTCTACGACCTCGATCGACTCGAGCGGATGATCTTGAAGCAGGTCGCCACCGATTTCTTCGTCCTCCCCGTCGAGCGTGACGGGCCTGCCGCCGCCGACCACGACTCGCGGGAGGGCGGCGATGAAGGATGACCTCGACCAGCTCCTGCGTAGCCTCCACCTGCGCAAGATCGCCGAGATCTTCGACGAGGAGGTCAAGCGCGCCGAGAAGGCCGACATCAGCTATCAAGAGTTCGTCGCGCGCCTGCTGCGCGCCCAGTGGCAGGCCAACCAGGAGGCCGCGCTCAACTGGCGCATCAAGCGCGCCGGCCTCCCCGAGCAGTGGACCCTCGAGACCTTCCCGTTCAAGCGCCAGCCGGGCGTCAACGCGCGGCAGGTCCGCACGTTCGCCGAGCTGGAGTTCGTGACCAAGGCCGAGAACATCGTCTTCATCGGCCCCACCGGCGTCGGCAAGACCGGCCTCGCCTCCGCCTTGCTGCTCAAGGCGCTGCAGAACGGCTACCGCGGCGTGTTCATGCGCGCCCAGGACCTGTTCGACGAGATGTACGCGTCGATCGCCGACCGCTCGACCCGGCGCTTGCTCAACCGGCTCGCCAAGGTCGACGTCCTCGTTGTCGACGAGATGGGCTACCTCAACCTCCGCCCCGAGCAGACCAACATCTTCTTCAAGCTCATGGAGGAGCGCTACCGCCAGCGCGCCACCATCATCACCACCAACCTCGACTACGACCAGTGGGCCAACTTCCTCGGCAACAAGGCCCTCGTCGACGCGCTCCTCAGCCGCCTTCGCCACCAGTGTCACACCATCACCATCGACGGCCCGTCGCTGCGTGACCCGACCGGCTGAACTGCGCCCCACCGCCACGACCAAGACGCCCTCGTCGCTGCCGCGCCGAGGGCGCCGCGCTTTCGGCGCCGCTCCTCCGACTCGACAACCAGATCTTCAATCGCATCCGCGATCCGGACTGGTCGAGTGGATCAGTTCTTACGAGCTGAGGCGGGTCAGTTCTGACGAGCGTTGCGGCGCCATTGAACGGAAACCTGCGCCGGTCCGCGCGCCGGTCGGGTCAAGAGCGTTCGTCGGGCCGCCGCGCCTCCGTGGCGAGCATCTGACCGCTCGTGTCGATGCGGCGCAGGATGCAGCACTGGAGGGATTCCTGCGCCGCTCAGCGTGATCGCGTTGTTTGATGGGGACGCGATCTCGTCCTGGACGATCGGCGCGCCCGGTGCCGTTCCCCTCAAGGAGGGTGCTCAGGTTGACTGTCGCACTGACATCAGCCCGGCCGCGCCCGAATGTAGTTGGCGGCTGCCCCCGGTCGGTTCGCGGGTCTGATGCTGCTAGGTGGAGCTATTGCCACTCGGTGCGGACATCGTCCGGGATAAGGTCGCCCCACTCGTCCAGTAGAGACGACGAGTCGGCCGTAACCCCGACGCGCCAGAAGTGCTGGCCGATGCAGTCCACGAGACAGTCGCCCCAGCCGATCGAGAAGACTAGCGTCGCGAGTTGCGACGTGTCTTGCGCTGGCTCGATGACTACCTCTTGCCTGTACTCCGGCAGGCGCACGTACGGGTCGAAGACTTCGAGCCCGGGAACCGCGAGCGCGATGAGCGCGTCCGCGAACGTTCGTTCGACGAGTACCCGGCCGGATCTGAAGGTGAACTGTGACCCGCCTGCGTGGCCAGTCACCTCGCCAACAGATGCGGAATGGAGGAGGTTGTCCAGTTCGGCGATGCCAGTGTCGGGATTGCCTTGCGACCACGCGGCGACGAGTTCCGGCCGCGAGGTCCTTACGCCCACGCTGCCGTACCAG
>DATLLD010000066.1:0-14399 GCA_035538035.1 Gemmatimonadaceae bacterium
TGCGGTCGGGCTCGGAACTCTGCGATAGCAGCAGTCGCGGGTATCCGCTCGGCCCGAGGACCGGCGCGGCATCCGCGTGCAGCGGGTCGTTCACCACCGACGCGAAGACCGTGGCGTTCAACTCGATCGGCCCGACCGCACCGCCCAGGTCGAGCGACCCGATCACCGCGCGCTCGAAGGTGAACGCTCGCGCCACATCCACCTCGGCGAGTCCCACTACTTCCGTCTCGTCGGTCAGCACCGACGGCGCAAAGACGCCGGAGCCCGCCGAAGCGCGCAGCGTCCAGCCATCGAGCGCACCCGACCACGGCGCGCGGAACAGCGCCGAGAGACGCGGGCTGAAGCTCGTGCCGTACTCGCTGTGCACGTCCACACGTCCGGCAGTCGACAACGTGAGCCACGGCGCCGCGACCAGCTCGGCCTGCGCAAAGAGCGCCGGCGTCGTGAACGTGAAGTCGACGTCGCCAACATCGCGGTTTCGGTACCCCTCGTACTGCACGGCGACGCCGAGCAGGCTCGTCGACCGGTCGCCGATCATGGTGTAGGTCGCCTCACCGAATGCGGAGACGTGCGAGTCGCGCTCGCGTCGCGCGCCGAACCGATGTTCGTGCTCCTGTGCGGCGGCTGATGCCCGCGCGCCGAACACCGTACGTCCCTCGCGGAGGGGAATACGAGCCACACCACCGACGTCGCCACGCCGAGTATCCAGCCCTTCTACATATGGCGCGCCGTCGGGCGCCACGCGCCCAGCCAACGTCCCTCCACGACGATCCTCGACCGTCACGCCCGACGTCAGGAAGAGCGTGCTCCCGCCCGCGCCCTCACGAAACACGCGCGGCCGCACGACAACGCGCTCGTAGCCGGCGAGGTCCGCCCAGCCGTCGTCGTCCACATCCGCACGCTCCTGTCGATGCGCACCGGCGAGCAGGCTGCCGCTCCATTCACCGCCAAAAGGCCGCGCGGCGAACAGCACGGCATCGGTGCCGCCACGCGATGTCTGGTTGAGGAGCAGCTCGCGCGCCGCTTCCTCGCTCGCGCGGCGCGACACGAGGTTGATCACGCCGCCGAGTGCCTGTGCACCGTAGAGCGCGGAAGCCGAGCCCTTGATGACCTCCACGCGACCAAGGTCGACGGGCGGGATCTGCAGCAGCGAGAGTCCACCCGACTGGCCACCGTAGAGTGGCAGTCCGTCGGAGAGAATCTGCGTGTAGCGCGGCCCGAGTCCCTGGATGCGCACGCCCGCGCCGCCGAGCGAGGGCGAGGTGGTTTGCACGCGGAGGCCGGAGGTCTCGTTGAGCAGCATGCTGATGTCGCCGGGCGTCATCATCACCTTCTCCTCGATCTCCTCCTGCCCGAGAACCTCGACGCGCACGGCCTCGTCCTCGATGCGGCGCTCGCTGCGCGTGGCGCCAATGACGACAGCGGCGAGCTCGCCCTCGGGTTCACTGAGCACAACTTGCACCGTCGTGTCCTGGCCTGCGCGCAGCACGAGACGCGTCGAGTCGGGCATGAAGCCGAGCCGTCGCACGATCAGCGTGTGCGTGCCGGCCACGACCCGCACGATGGCGCGGCCGTCGCGGTCCGTGCTCGCGGCGGCGCTGCCCACGCGAACGATGGCGCCGTCGACACCCTCAGCTTCGTGGAGCACCACGACGCGAACGGTCGCCGGCTGCGCGGGCTCCTGCGCCGCGAGCAGCGAAGTGCACAAGAGCGTCAGAACGAGCTGCCGCGACACCATCAGTAGATGCCCCAAGCGTATCTTCATGGGGTGCAATCTACGCCGCACCCGTCCCGCTTCGAGCGCTACGTCGCCATCGGCGACAGCTCCACCGAAGGGCTCGACGATCCCGATGGCCGCGGCCACTATCGCGGCTGGGCGGACCGGCTCGCCGCGCACATCGCGGCCGCGCAGGGCGAGGTGCTCTACGCCAATCTCGCGGTCCGCGGACGTCGCACCCAACAGATCCTCGACGAACAGCTCGCGCCGGCCCTCGCCATGCTCCCGGACCTCGTGACGGTGTTCAGCGGCACGAACGACGTCATCCAAAGCGGGTTCGACGCGAGCGCGGTGCGCGACCAGGTGCATGCGCTGCAACACTCCATCCGCGCGAGCGGTGCGACGGCGCTCACCTTCACGCTCCCAGACCTCTCCGCGGTGATCCCATTTGCCAAGCGGATCATGCCGCGCGTCGAGGCGCTCAACCGCGTGCTGCGCGAGGTCTCGGCCGAGACGGGAACACTCCTCGTCGACTTCGCCGCGCACCCGGTGGCCTCGGACCCGCGCCTCTGGAGCGATGACCGGCTCCACGCGAACGCGCTCGGCCACGAGCGGATCGCCGCGGCGCTGGCTCATGCAGTGGGACTGCCCGCCGGGCACGAGCGCTGGGCCGACGCGCTGCCGCCGCGCGAGTCGGCGAGCATCGCGGAGAGGATCGCGGCGGAACTCCGCTGGACGCGCCGGCATTTGATGCCGTGGGTGTGGCGCCATGCGCGCGGGCGGTCGTCCGGCGACGGCATCACGGCAAAGCGCGCGGCACTCGCGCCGCTGCGCGCCAACGAGGAGTGACGCATTGACCGACACGACACATGGCGGGACCGCGGAAAAGCTCTACGACATCCCGGTGACGACGCCCGACGGCCAACCCACCACGCTCGCGCCCTGGCGCGGAAAGGTGCTGTTGATAGTGAACGTCGCCAGCCAGTGCGGGTTCACGCCGCAGTACACGGGGCTCGAGGCGCTGCACCGCACGCTCGGGCCGCGCGGCTTCGAGGTGCTCGGGTTTCCGTGCAACCAGTTCGGCGAGCAGGAGCCGGGCGACGCCAAGGAGATCGCGGAGTTCTGCTCGGTCAACTACGACGTGACCTTCCCGCTGTTCGCCAAGCTCGAGGTGAATGGGCCGGGCGCGCACCCGCTCTACCGTCACCTCAAGGCGGAGCGTCCCGGCCTCCTCGGCACCGAGGCCATCAAGTGGAACTTCACCAAGTTCCTGGTCGGTGCGGACGGAGAGGTCCTCAAGCGATACGCCCCGACCGATACGCCTGAGGCGATCGGCCGGGACGTCGAGAAACTGCTGCCGGCGAAGTGACGCGAGGGTCTACATCGCCTCGATCCGCTTCTGCGCCATGTCGCGGATCCGGATCTCCAGGTCGCCGAGCGACGCGCACCGCACTTCCGAAGAGCTCGAGGTCACGGGGTTCTTGCCGGTCGCGGTGATGGCCGTCGAGACCACCGACCCGCCCCCTTCATTCGGCCGCACGGTCGTGATGACCGACATCGAGATCTGGTAGGTCTCGGCGTTCTTGATGGTGCCCGAGCTGCCGCAGTCCAGGTAACGGTACATCGGCACCTTGCCGATCGACCGGCGCGTCTTCCATCCCGCGTTCCCGACGGTGCGCCGCGCGGCGTCGTTCACGGTCAACGGGATGCCGAGGTCCGCATAGACGGCCGGGAGCACCGAGACCACCTGCGCCGGCGTACCGGTGGAGAAGAGGCGCACATCGGTATCGATGTTGACCGTGTTGATCTGCACCTTGCTCCCGCCGCCCGTCACGATGGTTTCCGTCGTCTTGGCGGGTGCGGACTGGGATGGTCCGCGCGCGGGGGCGCCGGCGGTGCTGCAAGCGGTGGCGAGCAACACGATCAGTACCGGATGCGTCCTCATGTCTGCCTCACGATGGTGTGGAATGACCCCAGAGTATCTCTCGCAAATGCGACCGGCAATAGGGCGGTGACCCTCCCGGGTGGACCCGGCATACGCATCCCGCCATCTTCATGCATGTCAAAATACCACGCCACGGTGCGGTGGCGGCGCGGCGAGGCTGCCTTCACGGACAACAAGTACAGCCGCGGGCATGAGTGGGCCTTCGACGGCGTCACCGTCCCCGCGTCGAGCTCGCCCCATGTGGTCCCGCGCCATTCGGTAGAGCAGGCGGTCGACCCCGAGGAGGCATTCGTCGCTTCCCTCTCGAGTTGCCACATGCTGTTCCTGCTTTCGTTCGCCGCCAGTGACGGTTTCACGGTCGATGCGTACACCGACCAGGCCGAAGGGTTGCTTGGACCCGACGAGTCCGGCCGGCTCGCCATGACCAGGGTGACCCTGCGCCCCCGGGTGACCTTCTCGGGCCCCAAGGCGCCGACGGCCGCCGAGCACGAAACGCTGCACCACCGCGCGCACGAAGCCTGTTTCATCGCTTCTTCGGTGCGGTCCGTACTCATCTGTGAGCCCGAGATGATCCTCGCTTCCGGGCCAAGCCACTCAACCCCGCCCCATCCATGATCCGCAGACTTCTGTTCATCCCGCTCGTTGCGCTCCCGCTCGCCGCGCAGCAGGCGCCAGCTCGCACCGCCCGCCCGTCCGTGCCGATGGACTCGGCGCGTGCGGCGCTCCTCTACGTGAGTAACCGGCACGCGGACCATCCGGTCGCCAACTACGAGCAGGCCGTGCAGGCCAAGGCGCGCACCGACAGCATCTTTGCCGCGCGCAGCAAGGGCGTCATGAAGTACGAGAAGATCAAGTACAAGAGCGCCGTCGACGGCCTCGAGGTGCCGGCGTACGTATACTCGCCGCTCCAGACGCGCGGCCCGGCCGGCCACGCGGCGATGGTGTGGGTGCACGGCGGCGTGCATGGCAACTGGGACCAGAACTACCTGCCGTTCATCATCGAGGCGGTGCAGCGTGGTTACGTGATCGTGGCGCCGGAGTATCGCGGCAGCACGGGCTACGGCAAGGCGCACCACAACGAGATCGACTACGGCGGCCGGGAGGTCGACGACGTGGAATCGGCGCTCGACTACCTGCGCACGCGTCCCGAGGTCGACATGGCCCGTGTCGGCCTCATGGGGTGGAGCCATGGCGGCTTCATCACGGCGCACTTGATGATGCGCGGCGCCAAGACGCGCTTCGTCGCCGGCGCGGCGATGGTGCCCGTGACCAACCTGTTCTTCCGGCTCTCCTACAAGGGACCGTCGTACCAGCGCAGTTTCTCGACCCAGAAGCACCTCTCCGGGCTGCCGTTCGAGCAGCGCGAGGAGTACGTGAAGCGCTCGCCGTACTACCACGTCGACAGCCTGACGCGCCCGCTGCTCGTGCACGTGGCGTCGAATGACACGGACGTGAACTTCGAGGAGGCCCGCCCGCTGATCGACGCGCTGGTGGCGCGCAAGTCGGGACTCGCCGAGACGAAGATCTACTGGGATCCGACGCCGGGTCCGGCGAGCGTGGGGCACACCTTCAACCGTCGCGTGAACCGCGAGACGCTGCTGCGCGACGACTCGCCGGAGCAGGTGGACTCCTGGAACCTGACGTGGGCGTTCTTCGACAAGTGGCTGAAGCCCTCGGCGGGTGCGTCCGGTCGGTGAATGATTCGCGCGTCATGACGGCGGCTCCGTCCTCGACGACGGCCGCCGCATGACGCAGTCCGCCGCCCGGGGCGCGGGCTTCGACGAGCGGGTGCGGTTCCTCGTCGAGATGGGACGCCGGCTGCACTTGGCCGGCGTCTCGGCATCCCGACTGGAAGGCGCCATTCGCGCCGTCGCGACCGCCCTTGGCGTGTCCTGCGAGATCTGGTCCACGCCCACCGGCCTGCTGCTCTCGCTGGGCGACGCCGACACGCTCCACGGCACGCAGCAGACGCGCGTACTGCGACTCGAGCCGGGCGACACGGACCTCTCGGCGCTGGTGGCGCTCGACGAGCTCGCCGAGGATCTCTCGCACGGGCGGATCGAGCTGGCAGAGGCGTGGACGCGCATGAAGTCGCTCGACCGCCCGAGCACGACCCGCGAGAAGGTGGTGATGGTGCTGTCGTTCGGCCTCGCATCCTGCGCGGTGGCCGGCCTGCTGCGTACGGGCTGGGTGGACGTCCTCGTGGCGGGCGGCCTCGGCATCGTGATCGGCTGGATGGCGCTGTACGCCCGCGCGCACCCGAACTTCGGGGCGGCGTACGAGGCGGTCGCGGCGCTCGTCGCCACGCTGGTCGCCACGGGGTTCGCGACCTTCGTCGCCCCGCTCTCGCTACAGACGGTGGTGGTCGCGGCGCTGATCGTGCTGATGCCGGGACTCACGCTGACGACGGCCGTGACCGAACTCGCCACGCAGCAACTGGTGTCCGGCACGACGCGCTTCGCCGGCGCGATCATGACGCTCCTCAAGATGACCTTCGGCGGCATCGTCGCGTCACAGCTCTCGCGGGGGTTCGGCTGGGAGCCGGTGCTCGCGACGGCGAGTTCGCTGCCGCTGAGCATCGAGATCATCTCGATCGTCGCCGCGTCGTTCGCCTTCGCGTTGCTCTTTCGGACCGCGCGCCGCGACATCCTGCTGGTGATGACGTCGGCGGCCGCCGGGTACGTGATCACGCGCGCCGCCGGCGAGTTCCTCACGGCGGAAGCCGGCGCGCTCGCGGCGGGCGTCTTCATCTCGAGTCTCCTGACCGTGGCCGCGGCGAACCTCTACGGCCGGTGGCGCCGGCGGCCCGGCACGCGCACCAGCGTGCCGGCCATCATGCTGCTCGTTCCCGGCAGCGTGAGCTTCCGCGCGATCGGCTTCGTGATGGAACGCGACTACACCGTCGGCGTCGACACGCTGATCGCCGTCATGAGCGCGTTGATCGCGATCGTGGCGGGGCTGTTGTTCGGCAGCTTGCTCGTGCCCCCGCGCCGGTTCCTCTGAGCACCGGCGATATCTTGAAGCTGCACCCGGCGAACCTCAACCGAACCACCATGCCACGCGCCTTCCGCCATCCGCTCCTGCTCGTCCTTTGCGCCTTCACCATCTCGTGCCTCGACGACTCGCCGTTCGTGCCGAAGATCGAGGACACGACCTTCGCTCCGGCGCTCGGGGTCGACCTCGCTGCGTCCACGAAGACGGCGAGCGGACTCTACTATCGTGACATCACCGTGGGCGGCGGCGCCGAGGTCGCGGCGACCGGCGACGTCCCCGTCGCGACGTCATACACGCTCTACCTGCGCACCGGGACCCACGTGCAGACCGGCGACTTCTCGTTCACCGTCGGATCCGGCGGCTCGATCCCGGGTTACGAGGAAGGCCTGCGCGGCATGCGCGTCGGCGGCCAGCGGCAGCTGATCATCCCGCCGCATCTCGGCTATGGTTCGAGAGCCACGTCCGGTATCCCCGCCAACTCCATCCTCGTCTACACCGTGACACTTACTGCCATCAACTGAGCGCCTGGCGTCCGCACGGCGTAGTATCGAGGTGGACCCATTGAACCCGAGCTGATATCCGATGTCCGGCAAGACGAACGAACCCGACGCGAAGAGCTTCGACCCCGCCGAGTGGCGCGGCATCATCGCGCGCTACACCGGCCCCGACACGCTGCGATCGCTCTGGCAAGTGTTCGTCACGATCACGCTGCTGGTCGGCGGGCTGGTGCTCGGTTACTGGCTGATGTCGCGCGCCCCCTGGGCGACGGCGCTGCTGATCCTGCCGCTGGCGGGGCTGTTGATCCGGACCTTCGTGATCATGCATGACTGCGCGCATGGCTCGTTCCTGCCGTGGCCGCGCATGAATGACGCGATCGGCTTCGTCACCGGCGTGCTGACCTTCACGCCCTTCAACCAGTGGCGTCGCGAACATGCGTTGCACCATGCGTCGTCGGGCGACCTGGACCGGCGCGGCGTGGGCGACGTGACCACGCTGACCGTGGCCGAGTACTCGGCGCTCTCCGCGTGGGGCCGCCTCAAGTACCGCGCCTATCGTCATCCGTTCGTGCTCTTCGGCATCGGCCCCCTGCACATGATGATCCTGCAGCGCTTCCGCCTGCCGAGCCTCTCGACCGGCAAGACCCAGCTCACGAGCGTCTGGCTCACGAACATCGCGCTCGTCGGCTTGATGGCGATCGGCCTCGTGGCGTTCGGCTGGAAGGCCGTGTTCCTGATGTACGTGCCCGCGTACTACCTGGCCGCGGCAGGCGGCATCTACCTGTTCTACGTGCAGCACCAGTTCGAGGAAGCGTACTGGGAGCGCGGCCGCTCCTGGGACTACGCGACGGCCGCCATCACCGGCAGCTCGCACCTGCGCATGCCGGGGCTGCTGAACTGGTTCACGGGCCACATCGGCCTGCACCACGTGCACCATCTCGGCCCGAAGATCCCGAATTACCGGCTCAAGGCGGCGCACGAGGAGAACCCGATCTTCCACGTGGCGCCCGAGCTGACGCTCTGGAGCGCACTCCGGACGCTGCGCCTGACCCTGTGGGACGAGAACTCCCAGCGGATGATCGGATTCCGCGAATTCAGGCAACTTCAGCGGGCGAGTTAGCCCGCGGGAACGTTTCTCGGGCCGGCTGCCATTACATTGGAGCATGCCAGCCCGCCAAACCGAGAAAGGAACGACGTCCGCAGGATTCACCGCGCTCAACCTCGACGAGCGCGTGCTCTCGGTGCTGACTGCCCTCGGATACGAGGAGCCAACCCCCATCCAGCTCGCCGCCATCCCACCCCTTCTGGCCGGGCGTGACGTGATGGCGCAGGCCGCCACGGGCACCGGCAAGACGGCCGCGTTCGCGCTGCCGCTCCTCCACAACCTGAACGCCGGCGCGCCCACGCGTGAGCGCACCACCGCGCTCGTGCTGGTGCCCACGCGCGAGCTGGCGATGCAGGTCGCCGAGGCCATCCACCGCTACGGCAAGGGATTGGGCGCCGTGGCGCTGCCGATCTACGGCGGCGCATCGATGGAGTCGCAGATCCGCTCGCTCAAACGCGGCGTCGACGTCGTGATCGCGACGCCCGGCCGCGCGCTCGACCACATCCGCCGCAAGACGGTGCATCTCGCCTCGGTCCGCACGGTCGTGCTCGACGAGGCCGACGAGATGCTCGACATGGGCTTCGCCGAGGACCTCGAGGCGATCCTGGCCGCGACGCCCAAGGAGAAGCAGGTCGCGCTCTTCTCGGCGACGCTCGCGCCGCGCATCTCCGCCATCGCGAAGACGCACCTCCGCAACCCCGAGATCATCCGCATCGACCGCGAGAAGGTGAAGCCGGGCAAGGCGGCGAAGGTGCGGCAGGTGGCGTACGTCGTGCAGCGCGCCCACAAGATGGCGGCGCTGGGGCGCATCCTCGACGTGGAGCAGCCGCAATCGGCGATCGTCTTCTGCCGCACGCGCACGGAAGTGGACGAGGTGGCCGAGACGCTGAACGCGCGCGGCTACCGCGCGCAGGCGCTGCACGGCGGCCTCACGCAGGACCAGCGCGACCGCGTCATGAAGAAGTTCCGCGCCAACACCGCCGACCTGCTGGTGGCGACGGACGTCGCCGCGCGCGGGCTCGACGTCGAGCACGTGTCACATGTGGTGAACTACGATGTGCCGTCGGCGGCGGAGGCATACGTGCACCGCATCGGGCGCACGGGTCGCGCCGGCCGCACGGGCACGGCGATCACGCTCGCCGAGCCGCGCGAGCAGCGGATGCTGCGCAACATCGAGCGCGTGACGGGGCAGGCGATCGAGACGGCACCCGTGCCGACGGTCGCCGACCTGCGCACGCGCCGGCTCGAGGTGGCGCAGGCGGCCTTGCGCGCGGTGATCGAGGCTGGCGAGCTCGATGAGTACCGCGGCGTCGTCGCGGCGCTGGCCGAGGAGTTCGACCTGATGGACATCGCGGCCGCGGCGATGAAGCAGGGCGCGGTGGCGGGGAGCGAGGGGAAGGAAGAGGAGATTCCCGTCGCCAAGGAGAAGCACCCGGCGCGGGAGCGCGCCGAGGGACGCGAGGACCGGGCAGCCGCCCGGCCCGGCGCCAAGGCCAAGCCGTACGAGCGCGCTGCGTCCAAGGAGGGCGCGCCGGCCAAGAAGCGCGCCCGCAGCGAGGGCGAGTCGGCCGCGAAGATCTATGTCGGGGGCGGCCGCAAGCTCAAGATCCGCCCGGGCGACATCGTCGGCGCGATCGCCAACGAGACGGGGCTCGACGGCAACCGCATCGGGACCATCAACGTCTGGGACCGCCACTCGATCGTCGAGGTTCCGGATTCGCTCGCCGATGACATCGTGGCGGCGCTCTCGGCGACGACGATCAAGGGGAAGAAGCTGCTGGTGCGTCGGGACCGCGCGTGACCGGCGTGGCGGGCGGTCGCAGCGCGGTGCGCAGCGGCCGCTGGTAGAGCGCCACCATCAGCGAGTCATAGCCGACCGCGTCCGCGGTCCCCACCGTGAACGGGTTGCCGGTCGCACGGCGCACGATGATCGCGTGGGTCCGGTCGCCGCCGACCTCGGCTCCGAACCGCGCGGCGGCGCTGTCGGCTGCTGCGCGCGCCCAAGCCTCGCGCTCGATGACCAGTGCCACGAGCATCGGTGCCTCCGTGGCCACCGACGAGTCGGCGCGCACGAAGTTGAGCGACAGCTCGTGCTGCAGTCCTTCCAGCGGCTTCGTGGTGCCCGCAACGACCCGGTACCGTCCCTGCCAGTTGCTGGGCAGGTCGATCATGACGCCGGACGTGGAATCATGGAAGAAGTGCCCAACGGCCGTGCCGATTGCCGGCGCGGCCTCCTCTTCCGGGGGCGAACAGGCGGCCGCCAGCCCGAGAACGACGAGCAGCGCGGGCAGGCGAAGTGAGATACGTGCAATGGATCGCATTCAGGGGCTCCAGGGCCGCAAGCGCTTGGGGAGGAGATTTCGTGGTGCATGTCCTGCGTTCTACGACGGCTCGGGATGGTGCTCCGTCACCTTTCTCCCGGCACCGGTAGTCTAGCTCGCCCCAACGGTTTCTGAACCCCGCGTGTCCAACCCGCCGAACCAGATGACAACCTCCGCCATCGCCCTCGAGAAAGGAACCCCGGACGCGGGGCCGGACGAGTGGACCCTGATCACCCGCACCGTTCAGGGTGATCGCGTGTCCGCCCGGACGCTCTATGACCGGCACGCCATGCGCGTGCACCGGGTGGTCTTCCGCATCTGCGGGGACGACGAGCTCGCGTGCGACCTGACGCAGGACGTGTTCGTGAGGGCGTTCGGGCAACTCGGCTCGTTCCGGGGCGACGCGGCCTTCACCACCTGGCTTCACCGGATAGCCGTCACGACCGCACTCAACCAGATGCGGAAGGTCAAGCGGATCCGGGAGCATGAGGAGTCGATCGGCGAGGAGGACCGGCACGCGGCGCCCTCCCGCGAGGCGGATCCCGACCTCAAGGTCCGCCTGCACGCGGCGATCGACGCGCTGCCGGAGGGCCTCCGGATGACGGTGCTGTTGCACGACGTCGAGGGCTACACGCATGTCGAGATCGGCGAGATGCTGGGCATCGCCGAGGGCACGAGCAAGGCAAGGCTTTTCGAGGCGCGCGGGAAGCTCCGTGTCGCCCTCGCTGACTTCGCATAAGGAACTACCATGACCGACGAACGACTGCAGGAGATGATCAAGGAGGCCGCGGCATCGTACCGCGTGCCGAAGGACCCGCCGTTCGACGCGATGTGGGCGCGCATCGAACGCGAGCATTTTGGTGCATCGCCGGCTCGCCGTTGGATTGTGGCCGCGGCCGGCATCGCGGCGACGCTCCTGGTCGGCATCGGCATCGGCCGCTACACGGCCGCGGCCGGCCCCTCGCTCGCGGGCGACGCCGGCGTGCCCACGGCCGCGATCGAGCGCTCGTCGAACCTGGCGGATCCGCTGCAGCGCACCACGTCGGCCTACCTCGATGACGCCGAGGTGTTGCTCGCCTCGCTCCCCAAGGATTCCCGAGGACTCGACCCGAGCTTCGTGACCAATGCACGCGAGATGCTGACGAGGACGCGCGTGCTGCTCGATTCCCCCGTGGCCTCCGACCCGCAACTGCGCGAGGTGCTCGAGGACCTCGAGCTGGTGCTGGCACAGGCGGTCCGGCTTCGCGCGGCGTCCCGCGCCCAGGATCTGACGTTCATCGCGGAAGCGATGGACGAACGCGACATGGTACCGCGCCTTCGCACGGCCGCGGCTTCGCTTTCGCACTCCGACTACTGAGGTCGAGATGTCACTGGACTATCGCATGACCCGCCCGGCCACCGTCGCCACGCTCATCCTCTCGCTCGCCTCGGCACTCGGCGCGCAGCGGCCGCCGAGTCCGGTCGCACCGGTTGCGCCGGTGGCTCCCGTTGCGCCGCTTGCGCCGGTGGCAGCGGTCGCGCCGTCCGTCCGCGTGTTCGCGGCGCTGCCGGGGGAGCCGCCCATGGCGTACTCGTTGTCCGGATTCGACCAATCCGCGACGTTCGGTCCCTCGCTCCAGCGCTTTCCGCAGGACCCCGCCGACTCGCTCTATCGTGAGGCGCGCCAGCTCATGAACCGGGGCGAGTACCGCAAGGCGGCAGCGGCGTTCGCGAAGGTCGCCAGCCACCAGCCGGCGTCGGCGTACGCCGCGGACGCGCTCTACTGGCAGTCGTTCGCGCTCTACCGCATCGGGGGGACGGCAGAACTCCGCCAGGCGCTGACGGCGCTGGAAACGCGCCGCGCGAAGTATCCCGACGCGCGCTCCGAGGCCGATGCGACGACGCTCGCGACGCGGATCCGCGGCGCACTGGCCGCTCGTGGCGACGCGGCGGCAGCGGCACAGGTCGCGCGCGCAGCCGGCTCCGCGGGTGCATCCTGCGATTCCGAGGAGCTGTCCGTGCGCTCGTCGGCACTGAGCGCGCTGCTGAAGGCCGATCCGGAAGCCGCACAGCCGCTGCTGGCCCGCGTGCTCGATCGCACGGACGATTGCTCGGTGCCGCTGCGCAAGAACGCCGTCGTGATGCTCGGTGTCAACGCTGACGCCGCTGCCGGAGCGAAGCTCGCCTCGGTCGCCCGCAACGACCCGTCGCGCCTGGTCCGCCAGGACGCCATCCGGTTCCTTGCCCGGATGCCCGGCGACGCCGTGGTGGGAACGCTCGAGCAGGTGATTCGCGACGACGCGGACGAACAGGTACAGCGCGCGGCGGTGCGGGCGCTCGGCGCACATGAGAGCGCTCGCGCGCGATCCTCGATCCGGGCGTTGATCGAGCGCAGGGAAGCGCGGGAGTCGCTGCGGCTCGAAGCCCTCTCGAGCTTCGACGCCGGACACTCCTCGTGGATGGTGAGCTGCACGGACGAGGCCTGCGATGCGATCAGCTTGCTCCCGTCCTCGGCATCCACGGCACGGAGGGCACCGAGAACAGCGCCGACAACACCGGCACCACCGGCTGTACCTGCGGCACCGACGGCGCAGCGAGCACCGAGGACGGGGCCGCCGATGGCGACGACCGCTGCCGCAGCGCCGGGCGCAGCCGTGACGTCGGCCGAGCGGGCATTCGGGAACGAGTTCGAACGTGAGAGCGACTTCCCGCGGCTCACTTTTGCCGAGACGGAACCGCGGTCGCCCGCCCGTCGCCTCTCCGCCGAGGACGCCGCATGGCTCCGTGGCGTGTACTCGCGGCTCGAGACCACGCGGCTCCAGGCACGCGCCGCCGCGGTGCTCGCACGCTCCGGCGACGAGGCGACGCTTGCCTGGCTGACCGCGCTCATCCAGCGCGACGAGGCGCCCGAGGACGTGCGCGCGACCGTGATCTCGCGACTCGGACGCGAGCTGCCGATCGCGTCGCTCAGCCGGCTCTACGACAACGCGGGAAGCCGCACCGTGCGCCAGCAGATCGTCTCGACGCTCGGCGAGCGCAAGGAGCCCGAGGCCACGGACAAGCTGATCGACATCGTGCGCACGGGCACCGATGCGCCGCTCCGCCGCTCGGCCATCAATGCGTTGGGTCGGAAGAAGGATCCTCGCACCACGAAGCTTCTCCTGGAGCTCATCGACAAATGAGACAGGCCACCACCGCAGTCGCCGCCGGCGCGATCGCGCTGGCCGTCGCGGCCGGCACCGCCTGCGCGCAGGGCGGGACACTCGAGCGCCGCATCGCGAGCGTGCCGACCGGGCTCGTGGAGTTCAACTTCGCGTCCAGCGAGGACACGTGCGGCGACGGCCTGCGCTGGATGCGCACGAGCGACGATTCGTGGTACGGATCCTCCATCAACACGAGCGACCCGGCCATGCGCTCGCAGTGCGCGCGCGGGCCGCTCCGCGTGCTCGTGACGACGGAGGACCGCGAGATCGTGCGTCTCGAGTCGTTCGTCGGCCCGTTGCAGCATGCCGACGGCGCAACGAACCTCGGCGCCGTGCCGGCGCGCGAGGCGTCGGCATGGCTGCTAGGTGTCGCGGCGCGCGCGGACGGCCGTCCGGCTCGCGACGCGCTCATGCCGGCCGTGCTGGCCGATTCCTCGCGTCCCTCGGCGGCACTGCTCGCGCTCGCCAGGGACATCGACCGCTCGCGCGAGACTCGTCGCAGCGCGATCCGCTGGCTGGCGCGCGCGCCGGACGATGGCGTCGCGCCGCTCACGCAACTCGCGGGCGATCGAGACGACACGTGGCTCGGCCGTGAGGCCACGCGGGTGCTCGCGCGCAGCGGAGACCCGCGCGCACGC
>DATLLD010000067.1:0-16428 GCA_035538035.1 Gemmatimonadaceae bacterium
GGGGCAGCCACTGCAGGAGCCGCCGCAACAGCAGCCGGAGCTGCAGGGGAGGGAGCGGCAGGGGCAGGAGCGACAGGGGCAGGAGCGACAGGGGCAGGAGCCACCGGTGCTGCCGGCGCCGACTTCGCGACGTCCGCGTAGAACCGGAACTCCTCCGTCCCCATCTTGATCACGTCGCCCCGGCCGAGCACCTGCGTGTCGCCCATGCGCTGGCCGTTCACCCAGATGCCGTTCGTCGAATGGTCCGTGAGCACGTAGCCATCCGGGCCCGGCGCGATCGAGGCGTGCCTGCGAGAGATCTGGGA
This sequence comes from Gemmatimonadaceae bacterium, assembly GCA_035538035.1. Lineage (GTDB taxonomy): Bacteria > Gemmatimonadota > Gemmatimonadetes > Gemmatimonadales > Gemmatimonadaceae > Pseudogemmatithrix. Next base: position 306 of record DATLLD010000067.1, read on the forward strand.
CGACGCGATCACCACGTCGTGCCCGACCTCGCGCCCGAACGTGATCCCCGCATCGGCCACCGTGTACTCGCGCCCGTCGACGAGTGAGACGAGCCGGCCACCGGTGGACATCGTCGGCCTCTTGGGCGACGCACCGGCGGCGATCACCGCGGCGATCTCGGACGCGCTCACGAACTGCGTGCTGCCGCCCTTCTGGTCCTCGCCCACGCGCAGCTCATGGCCGGCGATCTCGACTCGGTCCCCATGGAGCAACGGGCTCGGCTCGGCGCCAAGCTGGACACCGTTCACAAGCACGACAGAGATGGGATTCGCCCTGCGAATGACGAGGCCGGACGCGCTCACCGTGACGACAGCGCGCGCTTCTGAGTCGCTTCCGGGCAGCCGGACAGCGGCACCCTCATAGGCACCGATCGTCGATTCGCCCGCCGAAAGCGGGAATTGCCGGTCCTGAAGCTGCAGATAGGGCATCTAGAGGTCGGAAACTACCGGGGCTCCGGGGGGTCGGCAAGCGTGGCTTGGCGGTATCACGCTTGCACTTGCGCGGTTTGCTCCCATTCACCGGCCTGTAGTCGATACAGCCTGGCGTATAGCCCGCCGATGGCCAGCAACGCACGGTGTGTGCCTCGCTCCCTGATCTCGCCGTGGTGCATGACGAGGATCTCGGTGGCCGCGGTGATGGTGCTCAGCCGGTGCGCCACCGCGATCGTGGTCCGCCCGCGCATCAGCGTCGCGAGCCCACGCTGGATCTCCGCCTCGATCTCGCTGTCGACGGCGCTCGTGGCCTCGTCCAACAGCAGTAGCGCCGGATCGGAGGCGATGGCTCGCGCGAACGAGAGCAATTGCCGCTCGCCCACGCTCACCGAGCTGCCGCGCTCACCCAGCCGGTGCGCGTAGCCGCCAGGCAGGCGTGCGATCACGCGGTCCGCGCCCACACTCGCGGCAGCCGCCTCAACCTCGGCGTCACTCAGCGGAGTGGCCAGGCGGATGTTCGTCGCCACATCGCCCGCGAAGAGGAAGATGTCCTGCTGCACGTAGCCCACCATGCGCCGCACCTCCTCCACGGGCAGGGAGCGGATGTCGACGCCGTCGAGCAGGATCCTCCCGCGCTGGGGCTCGTAGAACCGCAGCAGCAAACTGATGACGGTGGTCTTGCCGGCACCTGTGTGACCGACGAGCGCGAGCGTCTCGCCGGGCCGCACCTTGAAGTCGATGCCGCGCAGCACCCACTGCTCCGTCTCGTACGCGAACCAGACATTCTCGAACTCCACGGTGACGCCTCGCGCGGCGGCGCGGCGGCGCTCGGCCACGGCGGTCGCCCGTTCGGCCCCCGTCAGCGCGCGCACGGGCGGGGCGTGCAGTGCCGCCCGCTCGACGCCTTCCGCCTCCGGCGTGTCGAGCAACCGGAACACTCGCTCCGAGCTGGCCATGGCCTGCTGCAGCGTGTTGTACTTGTCCGAGAGGTCCTGCAGCGGTTGGTAGAACCGCCGGGCGAGCTGGAGGAACGCAGCCACCGTGCCGACCGTCAGCGCGCCGCCCTCGACTCGGGGCGCGGCCGCCACGATGAGGCTCGCGAGCGCCACCGTCGTCAGGATCTCGATCGCCGGGAAGTAGAGGGCGTAGATGGTGATCGATCGCAGGTGGGCGTCCAAGTGCGCCTTGTCGAGCGCGGCGAATCGGGCGGACTCGTCGCGCTCACGCCCGAAGAGCTGCACGATCCGCATCCCCGAGATGCGCTCCGCCAGGAACGCGTTGATGCGCGCGAGGCGCGTCCGGATCTCGCGGTAGGCGTCGCGCACGCGCACCCGGAACACGCGCGACACCCAGAGGATCCCGGGCACCACGAGGTATGCCGCGATCGCCATCCGCCAGTCGACCAGCACCATCAGCACGGTGATCGCCAGCAGCGTGAACAGGTCGCCCAGCCCGGCCACCACGCCGCTCGCGAAGAGCTCGTTGAGCGACTCGATGTCGCTCGTGACGCGGGTGACGAGGCGTCCGACCGGATTGCGGTCGAAGAACGGGATCGAGAGGCGCTGCAGCTTGGCGAACAGCTCGCGCCGGAGGTCGTGCATCACCCGCTGGCCGAGCACGCCGGTGAGCCAGGTCTCGCCATAGGAGCAGGCCACCTGCGTCACGAGCGCGCCGATGAGCAGGAGCACGGATTCGCGGATCATGCCGCCATCCGCGGCCGGGATCGCCACGTCGATCACGCGGCGCGTCATCATCGGCGGCACGAGCTGCAGCACGCCCTCGATCAACAGCAGGGTCAGGGCGCCTACCACCAGCCAGCCGTAGGGCCGCACGTACGCCATCAGGCGCCGGGCGAGGCGGGCGTCGAACGCCTTGCCGAGCGCTTCTTCCTCGTGCTGGATCGTTGCGGGTGCAGTCATGGTCGGTGGTTAACTTTAACCGGAATGAAGGACCGCATCGTCGTCCGAGGGGCGCGCCAGCACAACCTGCAGGACGTCTCGCTCGAGTTCCCGCGCCGCGCCATCACCGTCGTCACCGGGCCATCGGGCTCGGGGAAGTCGTCCCTCGCGTTCGACACCATCTACGCGGAAGGCCAACGCCGCTACGTCGAGTCGCTCTCCGCGTACGCGCGGCAGTTCCTCGAACGGATGCCCAAGCCGGACGTCGACTCCATCGACGGACTCTCGCCGGCGGTGGCGATCGAGCAGAAGAACCCCACGCGGACCTCACGGTCCACGGTGGGCACGGCCACCGAGATCTACGACTTCCTCCGCCTGCTCTGGGCGCGCGCGGGCCGTACCATCTGCCCCATCGACGGCCGCGAGCTCAAGCCGGACACGCCCGAGAGCGCGGCCACCGCGACGATGGCGCTCCCAGAAGGCACGCGGCTCCACGTCACCTTCCCCTTCCCGCGCTCGGCCAAGCCGGTGCACGCACGCATCGTAGAGCACCTGCGCGCCAAGGGCTTCGTGCGCGTGATCGCGGACGGCGTGGTCACTCACCTGGACGAGCTCGACGCGGCCAAGAAGAAGCCCAACTTCGCGAAGGCCAAGGAGCTGCTGGTCGTCACGGACCGCCTCGTCGCCGGCCCGGAGATGCGGACGCGCCTCGCCGACGCACTGGAGACGGCGTTCCGCGAGGGCGACGGCGAGGCGGTCGTGGTGCCGGAAGAAGGCGCGCCGCTTCGGTTCACGACCTCTTTCCGTTGCCCCAACGACGGACACGTCGCGCCCGAGCCCACGCCGCAGCTCTTCTCGTTCAACAACCCGCGCGGCGCCTGTCCCACTTGCAACGGCTTCGGCGCCACGCTCGAGTACGACCTCGCGCTGATCGTGCCCTACCCCGAGCACACGCTCCGCGACGGCGCGCTCGACCCTTGGACCAAGCCACGCTACGAGAACAAGCGCACCGCCCTCGCCGAGTTCGCCAAGAAGGAAGGCATCCCGCTCGACAAGCCCTGGCGCGACCTCACGAGCGCGCAGCAGGAGCGACTGCTCCACGGCAAGGCCAAGGGCTACGTGGGGATGATCCCTTTCCTCAACGCGCTCGAGCCCAAGAAGTACAAGCAGTACATCCGCATCTTCCTGCGTCAGTACCAGACGGCGCAGACTTGCCCCTCCTGCGGCGGCGCGCGGCTCAATCCGGACGCGCTCAACGTGAAGGTTGGCGGTCGGAGCATCGCCGAGGTCGCGGCGATGCCGGTGGGACAGCTGCGACCGTGGGTCGACACGCTCTCGCTCACGGAGCAGGAGACGGCCATAGCCGCGCACATCCTGCGCGAGGCCCGCGACCGCATCGCCTTTTTGTGCGACGTGGGACTCACCTACCTCTCGCTCGATCGCACCACGCGCACGCTCTCTGGCGGCGAGGCGCAGCGCATCGGTCTCTCCAACTCACTCGGCGCGCGCCTCGTGGACACGCTCTACGTGCTCGACGAGCCGTCCATCGGATTGCACGCGCGCGACCTGGGCCGCCTGCTCGGCCTGCTCGCGCGGCTGCGCGACAGCGGCAACACCGTGTTGATGGTGGAGCACGACCTCGACGCCATGCGGATGAGCGACTGCATGGTCGAGCTCGGGCCCGACGCCGGCGAGCATGGCGGCAAGGTCGTCTTCAGTGGGCCCACGTCGACCGCCAACGAGAGTCCGCTCACCGGCCAGTATCTCACGGGCGCGAAGTCGATCCCGCTGCCGAAGAAGCGCCGGCGCGCCGGCCCTCGTTGGCTCACCATCACCGGCGCGCGCGAGCACAACCTGCGCGGCGTCGACGCCAGGATCCCGCTCGGCGCGCTCACCTGCTTCACCGGCGTCTCCGGCTCCGGCAAGAGCACGCTCGTGCACGACGTGCTCTACCGCGCGCTCGAGCGGCAGCTCACGGGCGAGAACACGGCGCGCCAGCACCTCGGCGAGCGCATCGGCGCGTACGACACGCTGAGCGGATGGGAGGAGCTCGACGAGGTCGTGCTCGTGGACCAGGAGCCGATCGGCCGCTCGCCGCGGTCGAACCCCGTGACCTACGTGAAGGCGTTCGACGAGATCCGGCGGATCTTCGCCGAGGTGCCGCTCGCCCGGCAGCGTCGCTACACGGCGGGCACGTTCTCGTTCAACGTGGCCGGCGGCCGCTGCGAGACCTGCGAGGGCGCAGGCGCCATCGAGGTGGAGATGGTGTTCATGGCCGACGTCTTCGTGCCGTGCGAGACCTGCGGCGGCGCGCGCTACAAGCCCGAGGTCCTCGAGGTGACGTACAAGGGCAAGCGCATCACGGACGTGCTGGAGATGACGGTCGATGCGGCCATCCGCTTCTTCCCGCGCGAGGAGAAGCTCGGCCAGGCGCTCTGGCAGGTGCAACAGGTGGGACTCGGCTACCTGCGGCTCGGCCAGGCGGCGACGACGCTCTCGGGAGGAGAGTCGCAACGGTTGAAGATCGCGCGCGAACTGGCACTCGCGGCCCGCAAGGGGGGTACGAAGCTCTACGTGATGGATGAGCCGACCACCGGCCTCCATCCGCGCGACATCGAGGTGCTGTGCGCGGTGCTGGACCGGCTCGTGGACGCGGGGCACACCGTCGTGCTGATCGAGCACAATCTCGACGTCGTGAAGCGCGCGGACTGGGTCGTGGACCTGGGACCGGAAGGTGGCGACGCCGGTGGCCAGGTGATTGCGATGGGCACACCGGAACAAGTCGCGGCGGTGAAGGGTTCGCACACCGCGCTCTACCTCGCCCCGCTGCTCGAGAGACCACGGGCAAGAGGCGAGTAACCCGTTCCCGAGGAGATGCCATGAAGGCGAAGACGAAGCGGCAACTGCGGAAGGTGACCAGGAAGGCCGAGCGAGCCGTCGTGACCACGCGCAAGACGGTCATGAGGAGCGGCGCGCGCGCGCTCAAGTCTGCTTCCATCGTGGCTGCCAACGCCGCGTCCGACGCCGGCATCGCCCTGCGGAAGGCGGGCACCGCCGCCAAGGAAGCGGTGGTCAAGGCGAGCAAGAAACCAAGAGTGCGGGTGGCGGCCGCGGCGCTGGCAGTGGCCGGCACGGCCGCGGCTGTGACGGTCGCCGCCAGAAGGCGAAGTCACAGCCGCTGACGCGTGAACAGCCACGACAAGCCACTGGGAGGCACAGAGGGCACAGAGTACGGCGGGAGAACTGCAACCGCATTTAGAGGGGGCTCCCGTGCAGGATTTTCCACGGGAGCCCCCTTTAATAACAGCAGTTGCAGTTGCGGTTCTCCGTGCCCCTCTGTGCCCTCCGCGTCTCCCTGTGGCTTGTCGTTGCTGTTGCCGTTCACTCGTGCCTGATGGCGTCGATTGGCGAGAGCCGCGAGGCACGCAGCGCGGGGTAGAGCCCGAACACGATCCCGATGAACACCGCCGCACCGGCCGCGACCGCGATCGTGCCGGGCGTCACCGCCGCGCGCACCGGAGCGCTCGTCTGGGTGCGCATGATCGCCGCGGTAACGAATGCGATGCCGAGTCCCAGCGCGACGCCCACCGCGGCACCGGCACTCGTGATCGCCACCGACTCCGCCAGGAACTGCACGAGGATGTCACGATCGCGCGCGCCAGTCGCCTTGCGGATGCCGATTTCCCGCGTGCGCTCCGCCACCGCGGCCAGCAGCACGTTCATGATGCCGATGCCGCCCACCAGCAGCGAGACGCCGGTGATCGAACCCATCAGCAGCTTGAAGACGAGCATCCCGGCCGTGACCTGCGCGACGCGCGCCTGGTTGGTCGAGATCGCCAGCCGCTCCTTCCAGTTCGGGCCATATGTGGCGGCGGCCCAGCGCTCCGTGCGGGCGCGGACGCTGTCGACCTCCTCGATGAGGCGCGCCGAGACGATGAGCGCGGGCACCCGCGCGCCGGAGATCGCCTGCTCGGCGGCGTCCACCGGCACGAAGCCGGTCAGGCCGTCGCCGCCGCTGCCGCGGCCGGCCCCCTCCCCCGCCACCGCGATGCCGATCACCTCATGCGGATTCCCTTGCAGGCGAATCGTGCGTCCGAGCGCCCGTTCCGGTGCCGCGGTGTCACCCGCAACGACGCCCGCCGCCCGGCGATTCAGCACGATCACGGCCGTGTCCGCATCGCGATACCACCGCCCGGCGAGCAGTTCGAGACCGACGTCCTCCGCATGAGCCTCGAGTGTGCCGAGCACCGTGAACCCGCGCGGTGCCGCCGTCGAGTCGAGCACGACGAGCGCGACGCCGGTGGTCACCAGCACGACCTTCTCCTCGCCCTCGACCGCCTCGCGCAGCGCCCTCGCGTCCGCCGACCGAAAACGGATGATGTCGTCGCGGCGCAGGGAGAGCCCATCCACCGTCGTCGACGTCACCGGAGCGACGGAGATGCCCAGCAGGTCGGTGGTCTCGGCAATCTGGTCGCGCGCGAACTTCTCGACCCCGTCCCCCATCGACAGCACGGAGACCATGGCCCCGACACCCATCACCACGCCGAGTGTGGAGAGGATCGTGCGGAGCGGGTTCGCGCGCAGCGCGTCGAGGCCCACGTTGAGGGAGCTGCCTGCAGAAATGGGCATCGAGGGCGGTAATTGGGCCGAGGGGAGGGACTCGGCGGGTCTACGGCACTGTCGATGGGCATGTTTCGCCCGCGAGCGCGAATAGGGCAGGGTTGTGATGGGGCAGTCGCCCCGGTTAACTTAGCTGTCCATTCCCGCGTAGCTCAGTTGGTAGAGCAGGTGACTGTTAATCACCGGGTCACAGGTTCGAGTCCTGTCGCGGGAGCTGAAGTCCACGCTCGCCATCTCACGCAGCCCGAGTCGCTTACCGCGAGTCGGGCTGTGTGACGAAATGGAAGCGGCGACTTGAGAGCGCGGCGGCTGAAGCGCGCGAGTAGGCAGTGACGCGAGACAGTGACGCGAAGCAGTGACTCGCGCCTGGCACAAAGGTGAACTTGCGCTCTCGGCCGTACGATAGCAGGGTAGAGCCTCCTCTTCCCGTCTCTCCTCGTGCCTGACTGATGACCGCACTCGTAGTGCCGCCCTCGTCGATCGATCCGAACCGGCGGTTGCTGCCGTGGGTTTCCGCCGCGCTTCTGGCCCTCGGCTATCTCGTCATCGCCGGCGTCTATATCGTGATGTCCTCGGACATTGCGAGCTCGCGTACGTACTCGGTCGAGGAACTCCACCGCATGGAGGCGATGAAGGGACTGATGTTCGTGGTGGTCACGGCCCTCGCCCTCTTCGTGTTCAACTGGGTACAGCTGCGGCGATTGGGACAGCGGGACGAGCAGCTGCGGCGAATGGACCGTGCCTTGGCCAATGCCGACCGGCAGGTAATCGCCGGCACCTTTGCCAGTGCGGTCGCGCATGACATCAACAACGGGCTCATGGTCGCGTCGATTCAGATCGGCGAGTTGCAGGAACTCGTCGCCGAATCGCCGCGGCTTCGACATCTGGCGGAAGACGCCCAGGCGGCGCTCGCACGCATTGGCGAGTGGAATCGCCGCGTCTTCGATATCGGCCGCACAAAGGTGCTCGGTGAGGTGCGTGAGTTTGACCTCGCGCATTCCGTTCGAACGAGCTTCAACCTGGCGCATCGACACCAGTCGATGCGCACCGTGACGGTCGACCTCCTCGTGCCGGAGAGGTTGCCGTTCCGGGGCACCGAAGCGATCGTCCAGCGCGCGGTGCTCAACCTCCTGCTCAACGCGGCCGAGGCGGCAGGGCCCTCCTCGAAGCTCCGTCTGACGCTGCAGCATCTCGGGGAGGGTCGCCATCTGATCGCGGTCGACGACAGCGGACCGGGCGTGCCCGAAGCGCTGCGCGCCCGGATCCTCGAGCCGTTCTTCACGACGAAGGCGGGCGGTACCGGCCTCGGAATCGCATCCGTCATCGCGTGCGCCAACCTCCACCACGGTACCGTGAGGATCGAGGACTCTCCGCTCGGCGGAGCGCGGTTCACGCTGACCATCCGGCCTGACGCGGCTGTACCTTTTTCATCATGAACGACGCGCTACTCCCCGGCCTCGCCGGCGCCGGGGACGACGAAGACCCGCTCTCGGCGGAGGACGTCGCACTTCTCGGAGAGGCGTACTACGCGCTCATGGCCGCGCTGCCAGCCGAGCGGAACTCCGATGCATTCATCGAACTCGGCCGCGCCGTTCATGCCGGGCCCCATTCCGCCAAGCGCATCGTCAAGCGCTTCGGGGTGCGGGATGTGCTCGAGAAGCTGGCCCAGGTTGCACGTACGCTCCGAGGCACCGGCCACTTCGCCGAAGCGTCCCAAGCTGAGTCACTGGCCCAGATGATCGCCGTCTGGGAGCGCAGAGTCTCGCCGCGCAAGCCACCACCGCGTAGGTCGGGCTGACCCGGCGCGTCGGCCCGATCAGCCGGCGCGTCACGATCCGCCCTACCGCTTGGCTGCCGGCACCACCGTCAGGGTCACCCGCGACGGATGCGCCCGGCCGTGGTGCACCGCGTTGAGCGCCGTCACCGGGTCCTTCTCGTCGTAGTTCCGCCCGCCGGTGTTGAGGTTCCGGTCGAAGCGAGGGAAGTTGCTGCTCGAGACCTCGATCCTGATGCGGTGGCCCTTGTCGAAGTAGTTGCTCGTGTTGAGCGGCCCGAGTTTCACTTCGACCACCTCACCCGGCCGCATCCAGACCTCCTTGTCGTAGCCTTGGCGATAGCGCAGGCGCTGGATCGTCTCGTCGAGGTTGTACGCGCTGCCGTCCGGATACACGTCGAGCAGCTTGACCGTGAAGTCGGTGTCCTTGGCGCTCGACGACACGTGCAGCGTGACTTCGATGGGGCCGCTGACCTCCACTCCCTCAGTGAGCGGATCGCTCGTGTAGACGAGGATGTCCGGACGCTCCTCCATCTTCCGCTGGTCGAACGAGCCTGCCTGCACGGCGTTGCCGGTGCAGCACACATTGCCGCCGTACGACGGCACCGGCTTGAGCGGGTCGTAGGTGAAGGTGTCCCGCGCCGCGGCGCGCGGGCGAGTCTTGAGCAACCGCCCGTCTCCCTGCCCCGTGTTCGCCTTGCCTTGGCTGTCGAGCCAATAGGTGACCGGTCGCGCGCCCTTGGGCGGCCACGAATCCGCCGTCTGCCAGCGGTTGCTGCCCATGGTGAAGTACCGCACGCGCGGCAGGGTATCGAGCAGCCCGGTGCGATCGCCCTTGAGGAAAGTGTCGAACCAGCCCCAGGTCATGGCGTCGTAGTCGAGCCGCGCGTCGCCCATTGACCGCTCGCCGACGATGGTGTTCTCCTGCGCTCTCTTGAACGAGCAGTGCGCCACCGGCGCGATCACCGCGTACTGCGCGTCGCGCGCTGCCTGGCTCTTGGCATTGGCACGCGCATGGTTGAACATCGCGAGATTAGGGCCGACGGAGACGTCGTACCAGGACATGAACCAGTAGCCCGGCACGTCGATCGGCATGTCGTCGTGGTAGAGCCCGCCCTTGTACCACGCGGAGTCGTTCGGCGTGCGCTGCACCATCCTCCCGCCCGTCGGCACGTTCATGGAGTCGGCGAAGATCCCCTTCGGTCCGTTCACCGCGCGCAGCAGGTCCTGCATCGGCAGGTGCGCTAGCGCCTTCGACCAGTCCACCGGAGGCTTCTGCGGCGCGAGGTCCCAGTAGGTCGAGAGCCGCATCAAATCCTCCTGCGACGTCTCGCGCGGGAACATCGGGCGCTGCGACTCCTGCTCGCCGTAGAGCCACGCGATGAACAGCATCTGGATGGCGCCGCCGCGATACCAGTTGCCCTGCTCGTACCAGCCGCCCACGCGTCCCACGCCGGCGCCATATCCCTGCGGCACGATCGCCCCGAGCGCGGGGTGAGCACGCGATGCGGCCGCCATCTGCCATTCGGCGGTCGACGAGCAGCCGATCAACCCGACCTTGCCATTGGACCACTCGCGCGCGGCGATCCACGAGAACATGTCGTCGCCGTCACTGACCGGAGGGCCGAGGATGTCCCACGTGCCCTCGGAGAAGAACTTGCCGCGCTCGTTCTGCACGATGTAGGCGTAGCCGCGCTTCACCGCATCGAGCGCCGCCGTCGCGTCGCGCGGCATGCCGTTGCGCACGTCCCACCAGTTGAAGTTGTACGGCGTGCGACTGAGGATCGCCGGCACCTTGCCTCCACCACTCGCGTTCCGCGGCCGGTACACGTCGGCCTGCAGCCGCACACCGTCGCGCATGGGGATCATCACCTTGCGCTCGACGACGGCGATGGAGTCGAGCTCGGCGAGCTGCCGGCGGCGCTCGGCGGCGACTTCCGGCGTGACCTGCGGCTGCGCGAGGGCGGGGGTGGCGACGGCCAAGGGCGCGCAGATGCACGCGCTCGTGAAGGCCGCGCGAGTGAGGGTGCGACGAATTCTGTTTCGCATGCCTTCAATACCTCGCTTCCGGCGGCGGACGACAAGTCAGCGATTCCTTCGCAGGTCGTCAGGAATCTCCTTGCCCAGCGCGGTGCGCCGTCGTACGGTTCCCGCATGGCGACCCTCATCGGCCTCCTGCGCGCGGTGAACGTCGGGGGCACCGGCAAGCTCCCGATGGCGGAGTTTCGTGAGCTCTGCGTCGCGGCCGGCCTGCGCGACGTCCGGACGTACATCCAATCGGGCAACGTCGTCTTCTCGACCTCGCTCGGCGCGCCCGCGGCCAAGAAGAAACTCGAGGCCTTGCTCGCCGCGCACCTGGGCAAGCCATGCCAGGTGTTGATCCGCACCCAGGCCGAACTCGAGTCGGTGGTGGCGCGGAACCCGTTCCCGGAAGCCGAGCCCAACCGGCTGATGATCATCTTCCTCGACGACGCCCCGCCCCGCTCCGCCATCGCGGACGTGAAAGTCCCGGGCCGCGAGCGCCTGCATCTCGACGGGCGCGAGCTCTTCATCCACTTCCCCGACGGCATGGGCAGCTCGAAGCTGCGCGTGCCGTTCGCCGCAGTGGGTACGGGCCGCAACCTGAACACGGTCCGCAAGCTGATCGAGATGGCGGGGGACTGATCGGGATCGCGTGAGGCTGATCCGGATGCCGTAAGGTATATTTGCCGCATGACTTCACAGTCGGCACCCCTCGTCGGCGTCATCATGGGCTCGAAGTCCGACTACGAGCACCTCGCGCCGGCCATCGAGCTCCTCGGCCACCTCGGCATCCCGTATGAGGCGAAGGTCGTCTCCGCGCACCGCACGCCCGACCTGATGTTCGAGTACGCCGAACAGGCGGAGCGCAGCGGATTACTCGTGATCATCGCTGCCGCCGGTGGCGCCGCGCACCTGCCCGGCATGGTCGCCGCCAAGACGCTGGTGCCGGTGCTCGGCGTGCCGATGCCGACCACGTCGCTCAACGGGCTCGACTCGCTGCTGTCGATCGTGCAGATGCCGGCGGGGGTGCCCGTGGGCACGCTCGCCATCGGCAAGCCGGGCGCGACCAACGCCGCGATCCTCGCCGCGGAGATCGTGGGCTCGCATCGTCCCGAGGTGCGCGAGAAGCTCCGCACCTGGCGCGCCAGCCGCGCCGCCGACGTCCGAAGCTCGACGCTGCCGTGAGCGCTGGGCACAGCGCCCCCGTCCCTCCTGGCGCGACGATCGGGTTCCTCGGTGGCGGGCAGCTCGGGCGCATGACGGCGATGGCCGCGCGCACACTCGGCTACGACGTGCGCGTGCTCGACCCGGAGCGCGACTGCCCGGCGAGCGTGATCGCATCCGAGACCATCACCGCGCCTTGGGCGGATGCCGACGCCGCCGCGGCGCTCGCGCGCGGCTGCGCCGCCGTCACGCTCGAGATCGAGCAGATCCCGCGCGCGTCGCTCGAGGCGGCCGCGCGCGAGGCGCCGCTCCACCCCGGCGTTGACGCCGTCTACATCGTGCAGGAACGCGCGCGCCAGAAGGAATGGCTGGCGCGCCACGACTTCCCGCTTGGCGAGTTCCGCACGGTGCGCCACTCCGCCACCGCCGCCGATGCGGTGGCGGCGCTGGGCCCCAGCATCGTCAAGAGCGCCATGGGCGGCTACGATGGCCGCGGGCAGGTGCGCGTGCGCACGCCGGCCGAGGGCGGCGACGCGTTCACGAAGCTTGGCGCGCCCGTGTGCGTCGTCGAGGCGTTCCTCGACATCGACTTCGAGATCAGCGTGCTGGTCGCGCGCCGCGGCGACGGCACGTCGGCGGTGTATCCGGCATCGCGCAACATGCACACCGACGGCGTGCTCACCTGGGCGGTGACGCCGGCGGGCATTCCCGACGAACTCGAGCAGCGCGCGCAGTTGCTGGCGCGCGACATCTCCGCCGCGCTCGGCATCGTGGGCTTGCTGGCGGTCGAGATGTTCGTGCTCGCCGACGGGCGACTGCTCGTGAACGAGCTCGCGCCGCGGCCGCACAACACCTACCACCACTCCGAGCGCGCGCACCCCACGAGCCAGTTCGAGCAGCTCGTGCGCACCATCTGTCACCTGCCGCTCGGCGCGGTGGACGTCATCCGTCCGGCGGCGATCCACAACCTGCTCGGCGATCTCTGGGCCGATGGCGTGCCGGACTTCAGCAAGGCGATGGCGATCCCCGGAGTGCGCCTGCATCTGTACGGCAAGCGCGAGGCGCGCGCCGGCCGCAAGATGGGCCATCTTTCGGCTGATGGTGCGACCCCGGAGGAAGCGCTCGACCGCGTGCAATCCGCATGGCTGACGCTCGTCCGGTGAGCGAGAACGGGGCAAGATCCCCTTTGGTTTGAACGGCTGAGCGAGGGAACGATCATGACCGTCCAGAGACCGCACTTCCGCCATCTCGATCCCGAGGAATGCACCGCGCTGCTGGCGCGACATCACGTCGGCCGGCTCGCGTACACGCAGAGGAACCGGATCGACATCGTGCCGATCCACTACGTGCTCGGTGAGGGGTGGCTCTACGGCCGCACCGCCGCCGGCCACAAGCTCGAGGTGCTCGAGCACAACCGGTGGGTCGCGTTCGAGGTCGACGAGATCGAGGGCGCGTTCGACTGGATGTCGGTTGTCGTGAAGGGCGGCGTGTACCTCTTGCGCGCCGACGGCAGCGAGGACGAGATCGCGAACTACCGGATCGCGCTCGACGCCATACGCACCGTCGCGCCGTTCGCGCTGACGCCCGAGGACCCGGTGCCGGAGCGGGCGATCATCTTTCGCATCCACATCGACGAGATGCAGGGGCGCGCGGCCAGCACGCGGTGAGTCACCGCGACCCCACGCGATACCGCGCCAATATCTCGCGCACCCGGTCCAGCGGGATCGCCTCGACCGTGCGGCCGTTCCCCGTCACTGTCGTCGCCATGAAGATCGAGTTGTAGATGGCTTCCTCCACCGCCTCGACGGTGGCCTGGAAGACCGCGCTCATCTCCTCGTTCGCCAGCTCCGTCGTCACGAGTCGCGCGGCGTCGAACGGGCGTCGCACCGACTCGGCCGTGGAGAAGGCCAGCGCGTAGTCGCCGCTGCCGTTCGACGCCGAGCTCCCCGTGCGCGCCAGTCCCATCATCGCGCGCGCGGCGACTCGGCCGAGATTGCGGTCGCCGAGCGGCGCGTCGGTCGCGATGATCATGATGATGGAGCCGTCGCCATTGTCGTCGGCCGCGCCGGGCGTGGCGCGCTGGAATGCGTAGCGCCCGAGCTCGCGACCCACGGGCGCGCCGAGCACCTGCAGCACGCCGCCGAAGTTGCTCTGCACGAGCACGCCCACCGTCCAGCCGCCGAGCGCCTCGGGCAGCACGCGCGACGACGTCCCGATGCCGCCCTTCCAGCCGAACGCGCTCGTGCCGGTGCCCGCGCCAACGCTGCCCTCCGCCACCGGACCCGCCGCTGCGGTCTCGAGCGCGCGGCGCACCGCCTCTGCCGTCACGGGCCGGGAGCGGATGTCGTTGAGCCCCGCGTCGTTCGTCTCGCCCACCGCCGGATTGATCGACCGCACCTGCTCCATCTGCGGCTGTTCGAGCATCCAGGCGGCCATCGCGTCGGCGGCCTTCCAGGTGCAGAGCGTGCACGTGAGCAACACCGGCGTCTCGAGCTCGCCGAGTTCGGCGATCTGCGTGCTGCCCGCGAACTTGCCGAAGCCGTTGCCCACGTGGAGCGCCGCCGGCACGCGCGAGCGGTAGGCATTGCCGGCGTGCGGCAGGATCGCAGTCACGCCGGTGCGCACGCGGTCGCCTTCGGTGAGCGTCACTTGCCCGACACGCACGCCGGCGACGTCGGTGATGGCGTTGATCGCGCCCGGGGCGAAGATGCCGGGTGCGACGCCAAGGTCGCGGGCCCTGGCGCGGCTGCCCTGCGCGAGGGCCATCGAGGGCACGGTCAACAGGGTCATCAAGAGGCACTGGATTCTCATGCGGACTATCTTACGCAGGTGCCCCTGATCCCGCTCCATGGCCATGAGACCCTCCGCGCGCGGCTCGCCGAACAGGCGGACCGGGGCGCATTGCCGTCGAGCCTGCTCCTGCAAGGGCCCGCGGGCGTCGGCAAGCAGCGCCTCGCCCTCTGGCTCGGCCAGCGCCTCGTCTGCGAGGCCGAGGACAAGCCCTGCGGCGAGTGCCAGCACTGCCGTTACGCGTCAATGCTCCAGCATCCGGACGTTCGGTGGTTCTTCCCGCGGCCGCGCATCCCCAACTCGAGCGACATCGCCGTCGAGGAGGTGCAGGCCGAGTACGACGCTGCGCTGCGCGAGCGCGCGGAGGCCAACGGTCTCTACGCGCGCCCGGACGGTTCGGCGGGACTCTTCGTCTACGTCACGCGCTTGATCGTGCAGATGGCCACGCGCTCGCCCGCGATGGCGCGGCACAAGGTGTTCATCGTCGGGGACGCGGAGCGCATGGCGTCGCAGGCGTCATCGCAGGAAGCGGCGAATGCGTTCCTCAAGCTGCTTGAGGAGCCGCCGGCCGACACGACGATCATCCTCACCTCGAGCGAGCCGGGCGCATTGCTGCCGACCATCCGCTCGCGAGTGGTGGCGGTCCGCGTGTCGCCGCTGCCGGATTCGGCCATGCGCTCGTTCCTCGCCGACCCCGCCGTGGCGGGCAAGCTGCCCAACGAGCGCCCCGACGACCTCGTGCGGCTCGCCGCCGGCGCGCCGGGCACGCTGGTCGGCGCCGACGACCGCGCCGCCGCGCTCGCCCGGGCGCGGCAGTTCCTCGCCGCGGCGGATGGCGGACGCGAGCAGGCGCTCCGCGCGGCCTTCACCGCCGGCTCGTCGAAGGCGCGCGGCAGCTTCGCCGACGTGCTCGACGCGCTGACTGTGCTCATGCACGAGCGCGCTCGCGAGGCTTCCGCCCGCGGTGACCTGCGACGCGCCGAGACCGCGGCGCGCGCCGTGCCGGTGATCGAGGAGGCCAAGCGCGCGGCCGAGGGGAACGCCAACCCGCAGCTCGTCACCGCGCAGCTGCTGGAAGCGCTCAGCGCCGCCGGAGCGCGGCCATGAACAGCAGCAGCGGGCGGAAATCCCTCTCCCACGTCGCGCCGACAGGCGAGGCTTCGATGGTGGACGTCACCGCCAAGTCGGCGACGGCGCGGCGCGCCCTCGCCGAGGGAACCATCGCGATGAGCACGGCGGCGTTCGAGGCCGTGCGCGACGCCCAGGTCGCGAAGGGCGACGTCCTCGGCACGGCGAGGGTCGCGGGCGTGCTCGCCGCCAAGCGCACCGCCGACCTGATCCCGCTTTGCCATCCGCTGCCGCTCACCGACGTGCAGCTCCGGTT
>DATLLD010000068.1:0-2326 GCA_035538035.1 Gemmatimonadaceae bacterium
GGATGCGGGACCCCGCATTCCCCTCCGCATCGTGCACCACACCGCGGACCCCGTACCGCCCCCACCCCGCATCGAGAAGCCTGCATCAATCCCCCGAAACAGTCCAGCCGTCGGCCGCGTACTTGTGAGTGTCCCCTATTCCCGGATCCAGACCATGCTCCGTACCATCTTCACGATCGGCATCCTCGCCTTCGTCGGTCTCTTCGTCCTGAGGCTCTTCTTCGGGATCCTTGGCGGCGTCTTCGGGATCCTCTTCTGGCTCATCAGCGTGTCGATCCCGATCCTCATCCTCGGCGTGATCGTCTACCTGCTGCTCCGCGTCTTTGCGCCGGAGACGGCGAGGGACCTGCGGAGCAAGTTCGGCGGCACGCCCTGACGTGAATCGAGCGCCGCGCGGCATGTGCCGCGCGGCGCTCGAAGCAGCATCAGGTGTGCTCAGCGCGCGTCGAGTGCGTCCGCCACCGCCCAGCCCAGCAGCGGGATCATCAGCTCATGGTGGCCCGTGATCTCGAATCCTTCGCCGCCCTCGAGGACGGGGCGCTGCACGACGTTCACGCGCGGCCGGTAGTGCCGCTGCATGTCGAAGTCCGCGGTCGTGAAGTCGGTCGGCTTGCCGCCGTTCACGTTGCGCGCCACGGTCAGTGCCTTCAGGAACACCTCCGGCATGATCACGGCGCTGCCGAGGTTGAGCACCACGCCGCCTTGGTGCAGGTCCTCGCAGCTCGCCGCGAGGCGGCGGAAGTCGCGATGGCTCGTCTCGCCGATCGCCGCGCCGCTGGCCGCCGGGTGCTGGTGGATGATCTCGGCGCCGAGCGCCGCGTGCACGGTGACCGGGATCCACTGGCGATGCGCCGCGAGCACGATCGAGAGTTCCGGATGCGCGAGCGCGCCCTGCGCCTCGAGCGCGCGCGCCACCGATTCGCCCATGCCCCAGCCGTGCCGCGTGCCGTTGATGAACGCCTCGTTGAGGCCGCGCCCGGTCTCCTCGGCCATGCCGAACGTGCCGTCCCTCAGGCCGGCGGCGACGTCCTCCGAGGTGCCGCCGAATCGCGCGATCTCGTAGTCATGGATCGCCGCCGATCCGTTCATCGCCAGGTGCGTGATCGCACCGCGCTTCATCAGGTCGATCAGCACCGGCGCGATGCCGGTCTTCACGACGTGGCCGCCGAGCATCACCATCACGCCGCGCTTGCGCGTGGTGGCGCGCACGACGGCGTCCACGACCTTCCGGAAGTCCTGCGCCTTGAGCACGTCGGGCAGCGCCTTCAGGAACGCGCCGAACGAGCGATCCTCGACGGGCGCCTTGGCGAACTCCTCGGCCCGGACCTTGTTCGGTCGCACGGCGATCGGGATGGTCTTCACGCGCGCGAGGTCGACCTCGCGGGGCGGACGCCGGTCGGTGCTCATGGCTTGGACGGCGTGCCGCCGTCCGAGCCCATCTGGCGGTAGGAGCGCAGGTACAGGTTGAGTGACCCGAACGAGAGGCGTGATTTCATCTGGAGCATCATGCGCTCCTCGTCGTCGGAGAGCCAGATCTCGGCGCGGCCCCCCTCGGAGAAGATGCCCGAGGTCTTGATGATCGGCTGGACGACGATCGCGTTGAACGTGCCGGCCGGCACGCGGATGCGCTCCTTGCGGAGCACGACGATCCTGACCGGGTTGCGGTCCGGCTTGAAATAGCGGTTGAACTCGTAGGTCTTGCCGACCTCGAGGTCCACGGTGCGGATGAAGAACAGGAAGGAGCCGTCGTCGAGCGGGTCGGAGACGGACGGCATGCGCCGGTTGTTCTTCGCGACCTCCCGGTACATCGCGCTGTCCGGGAAGATCTCGTAGCGTCGCTGGGACTCGCGCGAGCCCTGGTCGGTGTCCTGGATGTAGCGCAGCGAGTTCATCGTGTAGACGTCCATCCAGCTCTCGTAGACGTCGTCCACCTTGTAGAAGAAGGTGCCGCCGCGGATGCTGAATCGAACGTGCCACGTGGGATGGCCGCGTACGGTGTCGAGCCCGACCACGCGCATGCCGCCGCTGCCCACCTTGAGGGCGCCGAACTTCACGTCGTAGACGAGCACCTCGCCGGGCTCGAACGGGACGGGCATCGGCGTACGCTGTCCCTCCACCGGCTTGACCACCAGACCGGTGAGCACTGCGCCCATGAGTGCGAGCGCCGCGCGGCGAGGGAACATCACGTCGCGGGCAGGGAACGAGTGTGGTGTCCGCGCTTGGCCCAGCCGGCGCGCACGAGCGCCCATGCGTCCGGCCACGCGTCGCGCCGCGTATCGCGCTGGCGCACGTCGTAGCGGGTCGGCAGCTCGACCGTCTCCACGCG
>DATLLD010000069.1:0-22974 GCA_035538035.1 Gemmatimonadaceae bacterium
GAAGCAGCGCGGCTCGAAGCGCGCTGCCGGGCTGCGGCGCAGGCACTGTCCTACTCCTGCCGGTACCACAGTTGACCGTCGGCAGGACGACTAGGGCAAGTAGGCCGAGCCTCGATGTCTTGAGCATACGAATATCTAGCATCAGAAGAACAATAGGGCGCGGATCCATCTCGGATCCGCGCCCTTCTGCCTTCACCCCAGCGAGACTACTTGTCCCGCATGTAGCGGTCGTACGCCTTCATCATCTCCTCAACCTCGAACGGGAAGCCGCTCGCCCCGCCGCCGACCGAGCGCTCAACGCGAAGCGTCTGCTTCTGCGTCTCGCCACCGACCGTCATCGACACGAGGTAGTCGCCCGGCGCGACGGTGAGGTTGGCACCGCCGAAGAAGCCGCCGCCACCACCGCCACCCGTCACGCCGATCGCGCGCATGATGTCGAACAGGTCGCTCTGCTCGAGACCCATCGCGGCGCCCGCGCCCTGCCCACCGCCACCAGGCCCACCGGCACCGCCGGCGCGTCCGGCGGCTGCACCACCGGCACCACCCGCAGCGCGGGCGGGCGTCGGTGCCTGCTCGGCGGGACGCTCGACCCAGACTCCGGGCTGACCGCCACCACCGCCACCGCCGCCGCCACCGCCGCCGGCGAAGCCGAAGGCGCGGGCCATCGCCTGCATGCCCTGCGTACCGCCGTCCAGGTTGCGACGGATCATGTCGAGCGCCGGCTTCGGCACCTTGCCGGCCTTCTCGACGGAATCGAGCGCGGCGATCGTGCGGCGCGCGCCGAGGATCGAGTCACGCAGCGCGGCGCCCTTGAGCGCCGGCGCCGGCGCGGCGCGGCCGTTGAAGTTCCACGACACGCGGTGCAGGCCAGCGCTGCCCGGACCGGTGAGCGTCTGCAACGTGTCGCCCTTCGCATCCTGGATCACGATGCGCGTCGGGCCACCCGCCTTGGCGAGGCGGAACCAGATGTCCGCGCCGTACTGCGGGCTCTGCGCGCGGAAGAGCTGGTTGCCAGTCGACTCGCCGCCGACCGGCGGCTCGCCCCACTGCGTCGCCGTGCGCGGCTCGAACAGGTGCGCCGGAGCCGCGGCCACGGTCTTCGTGAGCTGCTGCAGCGGCGCGATGTCGACGATCCAGATGGACCGGCCATGCGTGCCGGCGATCAGCTCGCGCTCGCGCGGGTGGATCTTGAGGTCATGCACCGGCACGGTCGGCAGGTCGCTCATGAACTTCTGCCAGGTCGCGCCGCGGTCGCCCGAGACGTACACGCCCACGTCCGTGCCGACGAAGAGCAGGTCGGCGTTCGTGAGGTCCTCGCGGATCACGTGCACGAAGTCCGGGCCACCGCGCGGCAGGCCGCCGGCGATGCTGCGGAAGGTGCGGCCACCGTCGTTCGTCGTGAAGACATACGGCGTGAAGTCGCCGCGGCGGTGGTTGTCGTAGGTGACGTAGAACGTGTTGATGTCGAAGTTCGACGGCTCGATGCGCGAGACGTACGTGCCCGCGGGCACGCCGCCGACGCGCGAGGTGAGCTCCGTCCAGGCGCCACCGTCGTTCTCGGTCATCCAGAGACGGCCATCATCGGTGCCGGCGTACAGGTAGCCCGGCTTCACCGGCGACTCGTTGAGCGAGACGATCGTGCCGAACGTCTCGGCGCCCGTCGCGTCCACCGTGATGCCGCCGGTGGTGCGCGTCGAGATGCGCAGCTTCGTCGTGTCGGCGTAGCTCAGGTCGGGCGAGATCGCGTACATCTCGTCGCCGCGCTTCATGCTCTTCATCACGCGGTTGGAGCCCATGTAGACGATCGACGGGTTGTGCGGCGAGAGATGGAACGGCGTGTTCCAGTTCCACCGCAGCGTCATGTCGACCGAGTCCTTCTTCTGCTTGCCGCGCAGCTCGGCGATGGCGCGGCGCTGGGCCGCGGTCTCCGCGCGCGCCGTGTCGCCGCGCACGACCATGATCGAGTCTTCCCACTTCATGTACTGCGCGCGGTAGTTCGGCTTCTGCAGCGCGGTGCGCTGGCCGGCCGACACCTGGTAGCGGCCGATGTTGCCGCCCTGCGACTCCCCGTAGATGATGTCCGGGTTCGTCGGATCCTGCTGCGTCACGAACCCGTCGCCGCCGTTGAACGTGAACCACATGGCGTTGGTGATGGCGCCCTGCCGGCGACGGCTGGGTCCGCACCACGAGCCGTTGTCCTGCAGGCCACCGCAGACGCGGTACGGCACGGCCATGTCGAACGACACGTTGTAGAACTGCCCGATCGCGAACGTGTTCGGGAAGATGTAGTTGCCGCCGTTGTCGTACGTGATGCCGATGCCGCCGTCATTGCCGACGACGTGACGATCCGTGTCCACCGGGTCGATCCACATCGCGTGGTGGTCGACATGGAGGCCGATGGTCGAGTTGCGCGCGTTCTTGCCGCCCTCGTCGGAGACCTTCACCGGCGTGGACGAGAACCAGACGCGGTCCGGGTTCTTGGGGTGCACGCGCACCTGGGAGTAGTAGAACGGGCGGACGTTGTCCGTGGCCGTGCGCTCCCAGGTCTTGCCGCCGTCGGCCGAGCGGTAGAGGCCGCTCTTGCGCTCCTGCGCCTTCGAGCCGGCAGCCGGCTTCGGGTTCGGCGCCGAATCGGCCTCGACCAGCACGTACATGATGTCCGGGTTCGACTGGGCGATCGCGATCTCCATGCGACCCTTCATCGTCTCCGGGAACCCGCCGCCCTTCACCTCCGTCCAAGTCTCGCCGGCGTCGGTCGACTTCCAGAGCGCCGAGCCCTTGCCGCCCGACTGCAGGAAGTAGGGGCCGCGGAGCCGGTGGTAGCTCGTCGCGAACAGCACGTTCGGGTCGCGCGGATGGATGTCCACGTCGACGAAGCCGGTCGTGTCGTTGATGTACTTCTTGTTGGTCCAGGTCTCGCCACCATCCGTGGTCTTGTACAGGCCGCGCTCGCGGTTGGTCGTCCACGCCGCGCCCAGCGCCGCCACCCACGCGATGTTCGGGTTGGTGGGATGCACGATCACGCGCCCGATGTGCTGCGTCTCCTTGAGGCCCTTGAACGTCCACGTCAGGCCGCCGTCGGTCGACTTGAAGATGCCGCCGCCCGGGGAGATCGAGTTGCGCGAGTTCGGCTCGCCACTGCCGAGGTAGAGCACGTTCGAGTCGCTCGGTGCGATCGCGAGGTCGCCGAGCGAGGCCACCGGGTACTTGTCGAAGACCGGGCGGAAGGTCACGCCGTTGTTCGTCGTCTTCCAGACGCCGCCCGCCGCCGCTGCGACGAAGAAGGTCTTGGAGGGCGACGGAAGGCCTTCGACATCGGCGATGCGGCCCGACATGTTCGCGGGGCCGACATTGCGCCATTTCAGGCCGTCGATGACGGACTGGTCGACCGTCTGCGCGCCGGCGGACGTGGCCACGAGGGCCGCGACTCCGGTGCAGAGGGTCAGGAACCGGTTGAGGCTCATAGGTGCGGGTGGGGCTGGGGGTGGGAGCGGATGTGGCTGGAACCAACCCTATTGTACGACACCCCGGCGCGGAGTGTTGGACAGGCCGGGCGGTACCGCTTGGAGTGCGGCGCGCGCTGGGCGATCTTCCATGCACACACGCCCAACCGGAGGCTCGATGGCGGCCAAAAAAAAGCCCAAGAAAGCCAAGCAGGCCCGCACCACGATCGAAGACACTCCCGTCGCCATCCGCGTCCGTGACGTCACGGTCGATGACGTCCTGCGCGACTACGTCAACAAGCGCGTCCGCACCAAGCTCGGGAAGTTCGCCGGCGCCATTCAGCGCGTCAGCATCCGCTTCGATGACATCAACGGTCCCAAGGGCTCGCCCAGCCATCGCTGCGCGGTCAAGGTCGTGGTCACCCGCCACGAGAGCGTCGTCGTGGGCGTCGTCGCCGAGGAGCTGCGTGGTGCGTTCGACAGTGCCATCGACGCCGCCGAGCGCGCCGTCAAGAAATCGCTGGAGCGCGTGAAGTCCAAGGCGCGCCGGCGCTGATCACCGCCCGGCGCCCGGCGGCGAGGCGGTGCCGGGCGCCTTGAGCAGTGAACGCGGCACCCCCAGTTCCTCCGGCGTCGGCAGCTTGCGCTCGCGCGCATGCCGGCGCCGGATGCGGTCCATCGCATTGATCCGCTCGGTCCAGCGCACGATCTCGGCGTCGTAGCGCGCGAGGTTGTTCTGCAGCCAGTACGGCCGGTTCTCGGCCCGCCAAGAGCGCTCGAACAGTTCGCGCGTCAGCGTGTAGCCGTCGCGCATGTCCTGCAGGCGGCCGTTGATGCCCGAGAGATCCGCGAGGTCCACCCAGGTGACCGGCGTCGTACGCTTCGGGTCGATCGTACGCCCGAAGCTTTGCGCGATCTCGTCCGCGAACTGGGACTTGGCGCCGATCCAGTCGATGCGCCGCGCGCCGAGCTCGAGCGCGTCCAGCGCGTCCGTCTCGCGGAGCTGCTGCTGCGCCCTCGCGCGGGCCACCAGCACCAGCGCCGACTCGGCGTGCACGCGCACGCGCGCGAGCACCGGCCGCATGCGCACGAGGTCGAACACGCCCTCCTCGCTCCACGGGTCCACGAAGAACAGGTAGCTCGACGCGTCGCCGGCGCGTGATTCACCGATGGCGGCGTGCGCCGCCGCCAGGTGACGGTGCGCGGCGTCGATCATCCCGGTCGTGTCGCCGTGGAACTGCAGGCCATAGTCGCGCTCGAAGCGCGCGATGTCGGACTCGCCGGGCTGCCACGCCGCAGCGGCGCCGAAGAGAATTCCGCGCCATGCCTGGTTGAAGAGGGCGTCGCCGTTGTCGTCCCAGGTGGTGTTGAGCAGGCCCGTGGCGCCGGCGGCCTGCCCCTCGCGCGCGAAGCCCTGGATGTTGGGCAGCGCCACGTTTTCGTTGGGCCACACCTTGTTCCAGTTGTTGACGCCCGGCGCGACCCAGGTCTCCATGCCGGCGTCGCGGAACGGCTTGAGGTACCGGCCAAAGTTGCGTGACGCGCCGTACTCCCAGCTCACCGCGATCATGCCCTTGGGCAGCTCCTTGATCAGCGCCGTGTCGTGCAGCGCGATGTCGCCCCAGAAGAGGAAGCGCCGGTCGGCGAGCCCCGCGCCGCGCAGCGTGCGCTCGATGTCGCGGATGTAGTCGACGTACACGCGTCCCACGCCCACCGCATCGGCGCGCGCCTTCGTCTGGCCCTTGCCCAGCTCGAACGTCTCGTCCGCGCCCAGGTGCAGGAATGGCGAGGGAAAGAGCGAATCGATCTCGGCGTAGATGGCGCGCGTGAAGTCGAGCGACGCCGGCTGCCCCGGTGCGAGCACATGCCCGTGCGGCGTCTCGGAGATCGACTGGTAGAGCTCGTACTTGAGCGCATGATGGAGGTGCCCGAAGGTCTGCTGCTCGGGCACGATCGTGATGTGCAGCGCGCGCGCGTACTCGACGAGCTCGCGCACCTCCTCGCGGCTCATCGCGCCGCCGGGCGGCGCCATCAACGGATGCGACCGGAAGGCGAGCGTGTGCTCGAAGTACGGCGAATACACGTTGATCTTGTATGCCGCGAAGGTGCGAAGCTGCTTCTTCTGGAACTCGAGCGTCGGCACCGGCCCGCGCGAGAGGTCGTCGTGCACGCCGCGCCAGCGCATCGCCGGCCAGTCGCGGAGCGTCGCGGGCTGGAGCCGCACCGACTCACCGCTGCCGGTGATGAGTTGCTTGAGCGTCTGCAATCCATAGAAGAGGCCGGCGTCGCTCTCGGCCACCACCTGCGCGCCTTCGGCGTTGGCCACCAGCACGTAACCCTCGGCGCTCATCGCGGAATCGAGGGCGGTACCGGCAGCGCTGAGCACGGCGCGCCCGCCGGCGCTCGCGGCGCGATGCAACCGTACCTGCCAACCGCGCGAGTCCGCCGCGCGAAGCTCCGCGCGCACGCCGCGTGCGTTCATGGCCTCGACGAACTCCGCGGCGGACGAGCGCAGTGCCGGGTCGGAGGTCGGGTCGACGCCGAGTGTGCCGCGGAGCGCGATCTCCGCGTCGGCGCGGAGGACCTCGCGCGGGGCGGGGATCAGCCGGAGCGTCGCGGGCGGAGCCCCGCGAGTGGCGGACACGGCTTGCGCCAGCGCCGGTGGAGTGATCGCAGGATCGACCGCGAGCACCGCCATGGAAACGCCGAGCGCACATAACGAGAGGAGCTTGCTCATGACGGAATGTGCCCCTCGAGTATGGACCGGACAAGCATCCTCAAGCTCACGACCTACGTGCGCGCGGCGACCGTGCTCGGCGCCGCCCTCCGCGCCAGTCGGCAGAAGATCATCGTCTTCCTCTTCACCGTCCTCGTGGCGGTGGTCGTCGTCGGCTCGCTGATGTTCCTGATCGAGGGAGGCGGGCTTCACGAGCATCCCCGCCTCCATGTACTGGGCGATCGTCACCCTCACGACCGTGAGCTACGGCGACATCTCGGCGCTGACCCCGCTCGGGCGCATACTCGCCAGCGCGCTGATGATCCTCGGCTACGGCATCATCGCCGTGCCGACAGGCATCGTCACCGTCGAGCTGCAGAAGGCCGCGCGCGGTCCCGTGCTCGCGGTGACCTGCCCCACCTGTGGACTCGGCACGCGTGACGCCGATGCGCGGCACTGCAAGAGATGCGGGACGCCGATCGCTTGAGCCGCGGCGCGGCCGCATGCACGCCGGACGCCTGCGGTGATCACGGAGTCGGACTGCCCCCGCCCTGCCGCTCGAATGCCACCTTCCCCCCGACCACCGTCAGCAGCACACGTGCGTCACGAATGGTCTCCGGCGCCACGCGCGTCAGATCCCGATCGATCAGGATGAAGTCGGCCAGCTTTCCCACCTGCAGCACCCCTTTCTCGCCCTCCGAGAACTCGGCGTACGCACTCCCCGCCGTGTAGGCGCGCAACGCCTCCTCCACCGTGATCTTCTGCTCCGGAACCCATCCCGCGGCATTGCGGTCGTCGAGCGTGCGCCGGGTGACGGCGGCGTAGATCCCCTCGAGGGGTGTGGGGGGTGCAACGAACCAGTCGGATCCGAAGGCGAGTGGCGCCTTCGCGTCCAGTAGCGACCGAAAGGCATACGTCCCCTTCGCCCGCTCCGCGCCGATCACCTTCTCCGCCCATCGTCCGTCATCGATGGCGTGATACGGCTGCATCGACGGAATGACGCCCAACTGGGCGAAGCGGGGAATGTCCGCCGGGGCGATGTGCTGGGCGTGCTCCATGCGAAAACGCCGGTCGCGCGCCCCGTTCTCCTTCGCCACTCTCTCGAAGACGTCGAGCTGCGTAGCGATGGCTCGGTCTCCGATGGCGTGCACCAGGACGTGCAGCCCCGCCTTGTCGGCTCCCGACGTCCAGGCATACAGCGACTCCGCCGGCGTGACGAAGAAGCCGCTGTCGGACGGCGCGTCGGAAAAGGGGCGCCACATCGCGGCGGTGTGCGAGCCGAGCGAACCGTCGACGAAGCCCTTGAGCGCACCGATGCGAAGCCAGGCATCGCCACGACCCCGCGCGGCCACGGTGTCGCGCAGGCGCTCCCAGTCGGTGAGCGGCACCGCCGTATAGATGCGAGTGCGGAGTCGCCCCGCCGCGCGGGCGCGATCGAATACCGCAATGTCATTCCACGAGGCGTTCATGGATCCGACGTTCACCACGGAGGTGACACCATTGGAGGCGACGTACGTCATCGCGCTGTCGAGCGCGCGATCCTCCTGCTCGCTCGACGGCGCGCGGACGACGCGGTCGATGAGCGCCATCGCGTTGTCCTTGAAGACGCCGGCCGGCTCGCCGCCCTGGAGCCGGACGATCGTCCCACCTGCGACGTCCGGGGTGGAGGCGCTGATCCCCGCCGCCCGGATGGCCGCCGTGTTGGCAAGGCTCATATGCCCATCGAGCCGGTTCACCCAGACCGGATGATCGGGGGTGACGGAATCGACCCACGCCCGGGTGGGAAGCGACCCGCCCCAGTGCTCGTGGTCCCAATCGCCGCCCACGATCCACGTCCCCTTGGGAACGGTGCCGGCGAACCCGCGGATGCGCCGGACGAACTCCTCCGGCGTGCGGGCGTCCCGCAGCTGCACCGATGACAGCCGGAAGCCACCGTCGATGAAGTGGACGTGGGAATCGATGAAGCCCGGTACCAGCATCTGTCCGCCGGCGTCGATGACCCGCGCCGACCCCGCCAGCTTTCGAACCTCGGCGTTGGTCCCCACGGCCGCGAGCCGCTCACCTCGAACCGCCACCCCCTCCGCCCATGGCCGGCGAGCGTCGCCGGTCCAGACGCGGGCGTTGACGACGGCGAGGGTGACCGGCTCCCGCGCCTCGGGCGTCATGCTGCAGGCGGAAAGGGAAAGGAGGAGAGCGAGGACGCGCGTAGGGGTGCGCATGAGCGTAATGGGTGTGGGGCGAAGTGACGGCGCTGAACGGTGTAACTTGGGAAGATGAGCACACGCGAGAAAGAAGCTGCGCCTGAATCACTGCTTGCCGCCCTCGAATCCGACGCCACGCTCGAGGCCGGCGGCCAGTTTCTCGAACTCGCCGCCGCGCATTTCAGCGGTACGCGCGACGGAACAGGGCCCGTCTCGACCCCGCTCGACGCCCGCGCGCTCGCCACGCGCTTTGACGAGCCGCTGCCGATGGGCACGCGCCCGCTGCGCGACGTCGTGGGGCGACTCGCCACCGACGTCATGAGCGACGTCAACCGCCTCTCGCACCCGATGTACCTCGGCCACCAGGTCTCGGCTCCGCTCGCGGCGGCGGTCTGGAGCGAGGTGGTGATCGCGGCCGTCAACAACTCGATGCCCGTCTGGGAGATGTCGCCCGTGGCGACGGTGCTCGAGGAGCGCGTGATCGGCTGGATGGCACAGCTCGCCGGCTTCGGCGCGGCAGCCGGCGGCACGTTCACGTCCGGCGGCACGGAGGCGAGCTTCACCGCGCTCCTGGCCGCGCGCGCCGCCTGGCAGCCGGACGCATGGGCGTCCGGCCTGCGCGGTCCTTTGCCAGTACTCGTGCATGGCGAGCACGCACACTACGCCGTGGCTCGCGCGGCGGGCGAACTCGGCATCGGCACCTCCAACTGCGTGGCCGTGCCCGCGCGCGACTGGAGACTCAGCCCGGCGGCACTCGCCGCCACGCTCGAGCGACTTCACGCAGAGGGACGCGCGGTGCTCGCCGTCGTAGCGACCGCGGGGCATACCGCGACCGGGGCGTTCGACGACCTCGAGGCTGTCGCCGAGGTATGTGAGAGATTCGGCGTGTGGCTGCATGTGGACGGAGCGCACGGTGCGTCGGCGCTGCTCTCGCCCAGGCACCGGCATCGGCTCAAGGGACTCTCGCGCGCGCGCACCGTCGCCTGGGACCCGCACAAGATGATGCTGATGCCGCTCTCGGCCGGCATGCTGATCGCGCGCGACGTAAACGACATCACGGCGGCCTTCGCACAGCGCGCGCCCTATCTGTTCCACCAAAGGGATGGGGAGCGCAGCGTCGACCTCGGCACACGGAGCTTCCAGTGCTCGCGGCGCGCCGACGTGATCAAGGTGTGGGTCGCGCTGCAGCGCCTCGGGGCCGACGGCATCGGCGCGCTCTACGAACACCTGTGCGCATTGACGACCTCGCTCCACGCGATGCTCGGCGAGCGGAGTGCATTCGAGCGGATCCATGTGCCCGAGTCGAACATCCTCTGCTTCCGGCACGCGGGCGGCGACGATGCGTTCAACCAGGAACTGCGCGAACGGTACAACCGGTCGGGCAAGGGCTGGATCACGTCGACCGTGCTCGATGGCCGGCGCGTCCTGCGGGTGACGATCATGAATCCGCGCACGGGCGAGGAGCATCTAGAGCGTCTGCTGGATGGGCTCGAGAATGTGGCGGGCACCATCGCGTGAGCTCGTCGGCCGGTTGAATTCTATGCCCCGACTGAGTATCTTAGTTGTAAGATGTCTACCAAACCTGTCAATCCGAAGCCCATTCCGGTGGTGCCTGTCGCGGACGTTCCGACTGCCACCGCGCTGAGGCTGTTCGTGGTCATGTCGCGGGCGATGGAGGCCGTGAACCGGCATTCCCTGGCCAGTATCGCGGCGCATGACCTCACCGAGACCGAGTTCGGGATCCTCGAGACGTTGCTCCATCGAGGACCGCTCCTGCTCGGCGAGCTGCAGCGCAAGATCCTGGTGTCCAGCGGCGGCATAACGTTCCTCGTCGACAAGCTGGAGAAACGGGGTCTGGTGCAGCGGCTGCCGTGCGCCACGGATCGGCGCGCCCGCTACGCGGATCTCACGGACGAGGGCCGCACGCTCATCATGCGCATCTTTCCGGGGCACGCCGACGCTATTCGGCGAGCGATGAGCGGCTTGGGGTTGGCCGACCAGCGGACGGTCACGGAACTGCTGAAGTCCTTGGGCACCGAGGCGGAAGCCCTGAGCCACCCAAAGGTTTGAAAAATAGAGGTTGACACACGCAATCTTGTAGTGTACATCTCAGTAGTAAGAGATACACACATGGAGGACATATGGCCGCACTCACGACGCTTGGGTTCCATCACATCACGCTGGTCACCGCCGATGCGCGTCGGGCCGCCGAGTTTTACGGCGACGTGCTCGGGCTCCGGTTGGTCAGCGGCAAGGTGGACTTCGAGGGCGCCGAGTCGACGCCCCTCTGGTTCAGCGACAGATCCGGAGAGGCGGGCACGCTGATCAGCGTTGTCGAGATGCCGGAAGCTCCGCGCGGCAGGTACGGTGTGGGCGGCGTTCACCACCTGGCGCTGGGCACCGCGACCTACGAGACGCTGCTGATGTGGAAGCGCCGCCTGAACGACGCGGGCATCGCGGTCAGCGGGCCCATGCCGCGCGGCTACTTCATGTCGCTCTACTTCCGGGATCCGGACGGCCAGGTCGTGGAGATCGCGACCGCTGGCCCGGGCTACACGGTCGATGAGCCGATCGACGCGCTCGGACGCGCGGTGATGGAGCAGGACTTCTCGCAGCTACCGGGCGGACGCGACGAGCTGTTGATCGCCTCCACGACGCACCCGGAGCCGGTGCCGGCGATCACGCCGGAGATGACGCTCACCAGCCTTCATCACATCTCGGCGATGACCGACGACATCGAGCGGGCGCACGAGTTCTATGAGGCCGCACTCGGTCTCAGGATGATCAAGAAGACGATCAACCAGGACGACCCGGACACGCCGCATTGGTTCTGGGCGAACTACGACGGCAAGCGAGTCTTGCCGCGCAGTTCATGGACGCTGTTCGGCTGGACGCCGCGTCATCCGAAGGTGCGGCAGGGCATCGGACAGTCGCAGCACGTCGCCTTCCGCGCCAAGGATCGCGACGAGCAGCTCGCATGGCGGGACCACTTGCTCGGGACGGGCCTCGCCGTCTCGGCGGTGACCGAGCACCCGCAGTTGGGATTCTCCACGATCGCCTTCCGCGCGCCGGACGGACAACCGCTCGCAATCGCGACGGACACGAACATCACAACGATCCACTAGGAGCCACACAATGATCTGGAACATCGACCCCACCCACGCCGTCGTCGAATTCGCGGTCAAGCACATGGCCATCGCGACGGTCAAGGGCAACTTCAAGTCGTTCAGCGGCACCGCCGAGGCGAACGAAGCCGGCATGCCGACCTCGCTCAAGATGGACATCGACACGGCGAGCATCTACACGAACAACGAGCAGCGCGACGGTCACCTGCAGTCCGCCGACTTCTTCGACGCCGCCAATCACCCGAAGATGACCTTCGTCTCGAAGAAGATCTCTGGCGACCGTGACGACCTGAAGATCGAGGGCGACCTGACGATCCGCGGCGCCACGCACCCCATCACGCTCAAGGGCGAGCTGAGCCAGGTCGTGACGGACCCGTGGGGCAACAAGCGCACGTCGCTCGCGGCCACCGGCAAGCTCTCCCGCGAGAAGTGGGGACTGACGTGGAACCAGGCGCTCGAGTTCGGCGGCCTCATGGTCTCGGACGACGTGAAGCTGAGCGTCGAGGTCGAGGCGGTCGCGGTGCCGGCCGAAGCGGTCGCGTAATCGAAGCAGATGGAGAGGCAGTCGGAGCCGACTGCCGGTGAGAAAGGGCGGCCCTCAGAAGAGAGGGTCGCCCTTTCTCGTTCACCGGCGTAACGTATCCGGACTGCCTGCACCCCACCCGAGAGAGAGAATCGACGTGTTCCAAGCAACCGCTCGCGCGCTCCTTGTTCTGGGCGCCATCGCCGTCGCCGATGTCGCCGACGCACAAGCTCCCGCCGCCCAGCACGCGGCGCGCGTCAACCGCCTCGCCATCCGCAACGCGACGATCGTTGACGGCAACGGCACGCCGGCGCGCGGGCCCGCCGACATCATCATCGTCGGCGACACGATCGCCCAGGTCGCCTTCCTCGACGCCGCCGCGGTGCGCGCGGGTCGCGCGCGGCGCATCCCGGCGGACGCCGAGATCGACGCCACCGGCAAGTTCGTGATGCCGGGGCTGATCAACGCACACGCGCACCTGCAATCGCAGCGCGCGGGATATCCGCAGCCGTACGAGTACACGCTCAAGCTCTGGCTCGCCTCGGGCATCACCTCCATCCGTGAGGTCGGTGCCGACAGCAACGCCGGGCTCCTCTCGGTGAGGGCGGCCGAGCGCGCGGGCAAGATGGAATCACCGCGCGTGTTCGCGTACCTGCGGTTCGGCAACGCGCGCACGCCGGCGCAGGCGCGCGAGCGGGTGCGCGCGCTCAAGGCGCAGGGTGCGGACGGCATCAAGATCGCGGGACTCGACCGCGACATCCTCCTCGCCATGCTCGACGAGGCGAAGAAGGTCGGCCTTCGCGTCGCGCACCACGTGGGCGTCGAGGAGACGAACGTGTGGGACGACATCGCCGGCGGCACGACGACGATCGAGCACTGGTACGGCATTCCCGACGCCGCGATCCCCGGCAAGCGCCAGCAGTTCCCGAGCGACTACGACTACAACGACGAGACCGATCGCTTTCGCTGGGCCGGCCGCCTCTGGCGCGAGGCAGACCCCGTGCTCCTCGACTCAGTGATGGGAGCGATGATCAAGGCGAACGTCGCGTGGGTGCCCACGCTCGACATCTACGAGGCCAGTCGGGACCTGCAGCGCGCGCAGTCGTCGCCCTGGTTCCGCGATTACCTGCACCCGGCGCTCGAGGAGTACTTCAAGCCGGATCCGTCGAACCACGGCTCGTACTTCATCGGCTGGAGCTCCACCGACGAGACGTACTGGAAGGAGAACTATCGCATCTGGATGGGCGCGCTGCGCGACTTCGAGCGCAAGGGCGGCACGATCGCCTGCGGCGACGACGCCGGCTTCATCTACCAGCTCTACGGCTACGGGCTCATCCGCGAGATGGAACTGCACCAGGAGGCCGGGTTCCATCCGCTCAAGGTGATCGAGCACTGCACCGGCAACGGTGCGCGCGTGCTCGGCGAGCAGGATCGCCTTGGCCGCGTGCGCGCGGGGTTCCTCGCCGACCTCATCGTCGTCGATGGCAATCCGCTCGAGGACATGAAGGTGCTGTACCCTGGTGGCACGACGCGCATCGTCGACGGGCGCGAGGCGCGCACCGACGGCGTGCAGTGGACGATCAAGGGTGGCGTCCCATACCACGGGCCGACGCTGCTTCGCGAGGTGAAGGCGCTGGTGGACACGGCCCGCGAGACGCGCGAAGCGGCGGGTGCGCGCGGAGGCGCCGGCCGCTGAGGCCTACGCCCTGTGTCTTGTTCCGCCGCGGAGGCCTACGCCTCTTGCGGCCGGTTCCGCCGGTCGATGCGCACGACGCCGGGATCACCGGCGTTGTATGACTCGAACGGATGGATGCCGAGCCGCAGCTGCATGCTGTACGCGATGCGGTGACCGAGCGCCTTCATGGTCTCGGCGTGCGGGCCGGCGAACCTCGCGTCGACGGTGAGTTCCAGCGTCGCGACCCATCGCGCGAAGTGCGCGGCGGTGAGGCCCGGCATCTCGAGGTGCGGACGGAAGGCGTTCCCGGAATAGCGGCCCGTGTGGAAGATCAGCGTCGACCAGAAGTCCGCGATGCGCGGGATGTGCTCGGTCATGTCGATCCGCGCGAAGTAGGGCGCGAGCATCTCGTCGCGCGCGATCGTGTCGTAGAACTCCACGAGCAGCGGCGCGATGTCCTCGTCCGCGATATCCGGAACGTTGGTTGCATTGCTCATCTCGTGAGTATAACCAGCTTGGCGGCAGGCGACCCGACCCTTGATGAGGTATAAGATGCACGTCAATGAAGAGAACCAGGCTCCGTCGAGCGACGAGACGAAGATCGTCGCAGCGGCGCCTTCCGGGAGCGAGCCATCGCGGCGCGATTTCCTCAAGCGAGCCTCGATACTCACGCTGACCATCCCGGGCGCGGGCGCGATGCTCACCGCCTGCACGCCCGAGGATGCTGCGACGGCCGGCGAGCATGGCATGACGAGTGGCGAAAGGACAGGCGGCGCCGCGGCCACCCAGTTGCCCGCCAATGCGCCGCCGCTCAGGCGCTACGACCCCGTGCTGCCGCCGCTCTCGAGCGAGCGCACGCTGCGCCTGCATTGGCGCGCCAACGAGGCGCCGGTCCGCATCTCGGAGGACCGCGTGGTCAACGGATGGACCTTCGAGGGCGACATCCCGGGACCGGTCGTCCACTGCCGCGTCGGCGACACCGTCGAGTTCACGCTGACCAACGACGGCATCGTGCCGCACTCGATGGACTTCCACGCGGCGCGGGTCGATCCCAAGGTCGCGTTCCGCTCGGTCGCCAAGGGCGAGTCGGTCACCTTCCGCTTCACGCCCAAGTACGCCGGTGCGTTCATGTATCACTGCGGGACGGCGCCGGTGCTGATGCACATCGGGGCCGGGATGTTCGGCGCGATCATCGTCTCGCCGCGCACGCCGCTGCCGCCGGCCAAGGAGTTCGTGATCGTGCAGAGCGAGTACTACTTCGGCGATCCCGTCGACGGCGTCATCCAGTTCGACTTCAACCGCATGCTCACCACGATGCCGGACGTCGTCTGCTTCAACGGCCGTCCGGGCCAGTACATTCGCGAGCCCCTGCGCGTGAAGGTCGGCGACCGCGTGCGCTTCTGGGTCGTGTCCGCGGGGCCGAACCACATCTCGTCGTTCCACGTCGTCGGTGAGCAGTTCGAGACGGTCTACCTCGGCGCACCGCCGGGCAACGCGATCCACGGCGTGCAGACCTTCTCGGTGCCGGCCGGCGGCGGGATGGTCTTCGAACTCGTCTGCGACGTGCCCGGCGAGTTCCCGTTCGTGAATCACTCGTTCGGTCACGGCGAGAAGGGCTCCGTGGGGTTGCTCGTCGTCGAGCCGTGATCTGAATTCCGCGCGGCGCTGTGATTGACCTGCTTCACCACAGAGAGGGACCGAGGACGCAGAGGGCCACAGAGCAAGCAACAGATTTAATAGGGGGCTTCCGGGCGAGATCGTGCCCAGGAGCCCCCATTTCAATGCCGTTCTCCCGCCGTTCTCTGTGTTCTCGGTGGCTCCTGTTGCTGTTGCTGTTACTTCGGCACCGCACTCATCTAATCACGCGCCGCGCGATCTCAGGCTGCGTACACCTCGAAGATCCCGGCGGCGCCCATCCCGCCACCGATGCACATCGTCACCATCCCGAGCCCGCCGCCCGTGCGACGGAGTTCATGGATGAGCTGCACCGTCAGCTTCGCGCCGCTCGCGCCCAGCGGATGACCGAGCGCGATCGCGCCGCCGTTCACGTTCACGCGCGACATGTCGAACTCGAGTTCCTGGATCACGGCCAGCGCCTGCGCCGCGAACGCCTCGTTGAACTCGATGAGCTTGATTTCATCCAGCTTCAGGCCGGCGCGCTTGAGCACCTTCGGCACGGCCATGATGGGCCCGATGCCCATCACGTCCGGCTCGACGCCCGCCGTCGCGAAGTGCACGAATCGCGCGAGTGGCTTGAGGCCCAACTCGTCGGCCTTGGCGCGCGACATCAGCAGCACGCCCGCCGAACCGTCGGAGAGCGGTGACGAGTTTCCCGCCGTCACCGACCCGCCCGGCTTGAACGCCGGCGGCAGCTTGGCGAGCCCCTCGATCGTCGTGCCGGCGCGCACGAGCTCGTCGGTCGCGAACTCCACCGTCTCGCTCGTCTTCTTCGCGCCCGTCCACGTGGCCTTCTCGACTCCGACGGGTACGATCTGCTCGTTGAACCGGCCGGCAGCCACGGCCGCGGCGGCGCGCTGCTGCGAACCGAACGCGAACTCGTCCTGCGCCTGCCGCGTGATGCCCCACCGCTTCGCCACCCGCTCGGCGGTGAATCCCATGCCGATGTTCGACTCCGCCATCTCGGTGTGCAGCCGCGTGTGATAGCCGGACATCGGCACCTGGCTCATCATCTCGACGCCGCCCGCGAGGATGACGTCGTTCATGCCGCTCATGATGGCCTGCGCGCCGAGCGCGATGGTCTGCAGCCCCGAGGAGCAGAAGCGATTCACCGTCATCGCCGAGACGTCGACGGGGAACTGCGCGCGCAGCATGGCGAGCCGCGCCACGTTGAGTCCCTGTGAGGACTCCGGCATCGCGCAGCCCCAGATCACGTCGTCGATCATCGCCGTGTCGAACTTCACGCGTTCGACCACGGCGCGCATGACGGTGGCGGAGAGGTCGATCGGGTGCACGGAGGCGAGCGCCCCGTCCTTCTTGCCGCGCGCCACCGCGCTGCGGGCGGCGCTGACGATCACGACTTCATTGGACATCGTTATCTCGCTTCGCTGGAGATTGTTTGAGGATCGGAGATCACGCCTCTCACTCAGTTCCTGAGCGGCTTTCCCGTCGTCAGCATGTGCATCATCCGCTCCTGCGTCTCCTTCGTGCCCAGCAGGCGCAAGAACGAATCCCGCTCGAGGTCGAGGAGGTCCTGCTCGCTGACTTCCCGCCGCGGACCATCGCCCCCCGAGAGGATCGCCGCGATCTCGCGGCCGATGCGGACGTCGTGCGCGGATGCCTGCCCGGCTTCCTGGAACGAGAAGAGCGCGTACTCGAGGTTGCCCATGCCCTCGCTGCCGAGGGAACGCATGCGGCGGGGGAGCGGCGCCACGTAGTCTGGTGCCAAGTCGAGCACCCGCGCCTTGGCGTCCGCGATGAGCGTGTCGCGGTTCATCGAGATGCGGTCGGCCATCGGTCGCAGGAAACCCATCGACCGCGCATCGTGCGCCGACGTGCTGACATGCGCCGTTGCGATCAGCTTGAACGCGCGCTTGGCGCCCTCGAACGGGTCCGCCTCCTCATACGGCGCGAGCGCGCCGGTGAAGCGGAACGCGAGCTCCTTCGTGCCGCCACCGCCGGGGATCAGACCCACACCAGCCTCGACCAATCCCATGTACAGCTCGGCGTGCGCCTGCACGCGGTCGCAGTGCAGCGAGATCTCCGTGCCGCCGCCGAGCGTGAGGCCGAACGGCGCGGCCACCACGGGGAAGGGAGCGAGCCGGAACGCCATCACAAAATCCTGGAAGCGCTTGGTCAGCGCCTCGAGCGCCTTCCAGTCGCCCGCCTGCACGAGTTGGCCGACGCCGGCGAGGTTCGCGCCGGCGGTGAAGGTGCGCGGGTCGTCGTTGCCGATGAGGAGGCCGTGGAACGGGCCGTTCGCGACGGTGTCGAGCGCGCGTGCGGCGAGATCCATGACGCCCTCGCCCAGCGTATTCATCTTGCCGCAGAACTCGAGGCAGAGCACACCGTCGCCGAGGTCTATCAGGCGCGCCTCACGATTCTCCTTCACGACCTTGCCCTGCTGCCGCAGGAGCGCGAGCGACACCTGGCCGGGCACCGCCGGCACGGGTATGCGCTTGGGCCCCTTGGCGTCGAGGGATGGAATCGTCTCGCCGGCCGACGCATCAGTGCGATAGAACGCGGCGCCCGCACTCGCGAGCAGCGGCGGGATTTCCTTCCCGTGCTCCTTCAGCAGCGCGCGCACCCAGTCCAGTCCCATCGCGTCCATCGCGCGGAACGGGCCGAGCTCCCAGCCGTAGCCCCACTCCATGGCGCGGTCGACCGCGGCGATGTCATACGAAAGACGCGGCGCGAGCAGCGCGGCGTAGTGGAACTGTTCGGCCAGCAACTCGCGCAGGAACGCGCCCTGCTTGCCGCCGATGTCCTTGGCCTTGGCCACGCGCGCGGCCGGCTCGAGCTTGGTGATCGCGTCGATCTCGCTCGTCGAATAGCGACCCTGGTCGCGGTACTCGAGGGTCTTCCAGTCGAGGGCGAGGATCTCCTTGCCCTCCTTCTTGTAGAAGCCGGCCTTGGTCTTGTCGCCGAACCGGCCGGCCTTCACCAGCTCATGCACGAACGGCGCGAGCGCGAGGTCCTCGCCGGTCGCCTGCGAAAGCCCCGCCGTCACGTGCACGAGCACGTCGAGTCCGGAGAGGTCGCCGGTGCGGAAGGTCGCCGTCTTCGCTCGCGCCACCAGCGCGCCGGTGAGCGTGTCGACCTCGGGGATCGTCAGGTCGTGCTTCATCATCAGCCGTCCGGCGACGACCATGCCGTGCACGCCGAGCCGATTGGCCACGAAGCCCGGCTCGTCCTTCGCGAGCACGATGCCCTTGCCGAGGATGCGCTCCTGGAAGTGACGCATCGCAGTGAGCACCCCGGGCGCCGTCTCCGCCGTCGGGATAAGCTCAAGCAGGTGCATGTACCGCGGCGGATTGAAGTAGTGCGTGCCGAGGAAGCGCTCGCGGAAGCGCTTTGACCGGCCCTCCAGCAGCACCGACATCGGGATGCCCGACGTGTTGGAGGTGACGATGGCGTCCGGCGCGATCTTCTCGAGTTGCGCGAGGAGCGCCTGCTTGGGCGCGGGCTTCTCGACGATCGCCTCGCAGATCCACGAGCAGTCCGCGAGCAGCGCGAGGTGGTCGGCGGTGTTGCCCGTGGTGATGTGCGCGGCCGCCGCGGCATCCATGAATGCGGCCGGCTTGGCCTTGCGCGTCCGGTCGAGCCCCTCGCGTGCGGGCTTGGACCGGTTCGGAGACTTGGGCTCGTCGTCGCCGGGAATGTCG
Source organism: Gemmatimonadaceae bacterium (assembly GCA_035538035.1). Taxonomy (GTDB): domain Bacteria; phylum Gemmatimonadota; class Gemmatimonadetes; order Gemmatimonadales; family Gemmatimonadaceae; genus Pseudogemmatithrix. The sequence goes on from DATLLD010000069.1 coordinate 19,026, forward strand.
AGCAGCACGACGGGGATGCCGGCCGAGGCGGCGAGGGCGGCGATGCCGGCCCCCATCGCGCCCGCACCGATGATGCCGACCTTCCTGATTCGCATGTGTCCTGGGTCTCCGAAGGAAGAGTCCAGCGGTTTTCCTTTGCCTGCTCCCATGCGGCCGTCGCAAGGCTAGGGCCGTGATTCAAGCTAGTGCGCGAACAACGCCCGAGCAGGGTGGTAGAGGTAAGGCCGGCGCGGTAGCTTGGCTCTGCTCGACCTCCCCGTCTCGAGACCCACCTCACGTGACGCTCCGCAATCCCGTTCCGACCCTCAGCCCGATGGAACGCGCGAAAGGCAGCCTCCTCGGTCTCGCCGCCGGGGATGCGCTCGGAGCCGCGGTCGAGTTCATGCCGCCCGGCAGCTTCGAGCCGCTGACCGGGATGCGTGGCGGGGGCGCCCTGGGGCTCCAGCCCGGGGAATGGACGGACGACACGTCGATGGCGCTCTGCCTCGCCGAGTCGCTCGTCACCTGCGGGCACTTCGATGCGCACGACCAGATGGAGCGGTACCTGCGCTGGTACCGGCACGGGCACCTCTCCAGCACCGGCCAGTGCGTCGATATCGGCGTCACCGTGCGGGAGTCGATCGAGCGGTATGAGCGCACCGGGGAGCCGTACGCCGGCATCACCGACCCGCGCACGGCCGGCAACGGTTCGCTGATGCGCCTCGCGCCGGTCGCCATCTGGTTCGCCGGCGACCCCGCCGAGGCCGTGTCGCGCGCCGCCGCCAGTTCGCGCGTCACGCATGCGACGGAGACGGCGGTCGATTCGTGCCGCTACTTCGCCGGACTGCTGGTAGGTGCGGCCATCGGCGTGCCGAAGGACGTCCTGCTCTCATCACTTTGGTCGCCGGTGCCGACCCTGTTCGAGCGCGAGCCGCTCAGCGCCGCCGTCGCGGAGGTCGCGCGCGGGTCGTTCCGGCGCAAGGCGCCGCCCGAGATCAAGGGAACGGGCTACGTCGTCGAGTCGCTCGAGGCCGCGCTCTGGGCGTTCGCGACGACCGAATCGTTCGAGAGCGGCGCGCTGGCGGCCGCCAACCTTGGCAACGACGCCGACACCACGGCCGCGATCTTCGGCCAGCTCGGTGGCGCCTTCTACGGCGTCGCCTCGATCCCTCCCGATTGGCGCATGCGGATCTCCAAGCGCGCGCTGATCGAGGACCTCGCCGAGCGGCTCGTGCAGGAACGGCCGCGGGTGCGACGGTGATCAAGTACCTGGGATCGAAACGCCGGCTCGTGCCGCGCATCGTCGCGCTCGTCGGTGCGATCCCCGGCGCGCGGACCGTGCTCGACCTCTTCACCGGCACGACGCGCGTGGCGCAGGGACTCAAGGCCGCGGGGTTCCATGTGCACGCCAACGACCTTGCGAGCTACAGCGAGGTCCTGGCGCGCGCGTACATCGCGGTGGACGCGCGCGCGGTGCGCGACCTCGCGCCGGCGGTGGCGTACCTCAACGCGCTCCCCGGCGTGCGTGGCTACGCGACGCGCACCTTCTGTGAGGAGGCGCGGTTCTTCCAGCCGAAGAACGGCATGCGCATCGACGCCATCCGCGCCGGCATCGACGACGTGGCGCGCGATGCCGACGAGAGAGCGATCCTCCTGACCGCGATGCTCGAGGCGGCCGATCGCGTGGACTCGACGACCGGCATCCAGATGGCGTATCTCAAGCAGTGGGCGCGACGCAGCGAGCGCGATCTCACGCTGCGGCTCCCCGGCTTGCTCGAAGGTGCCGGCCGCGCCAGTCGCGCGGACGCCCTGCGGCTCGTCGAAGAACCGGGCGAGTACGACGTCGCCTACCTCGACCCGCCGTATAACCAGCACTCGTACTTCTCGAACTACCACATCTGGGAAACACTCGTGCGCGGCGACGCGCCGGACTCCTATGGCGTGGCGCGCAAGCGCGCCGATTGCCGCACCGAGAAGAGCGTCTTCAATGCGCGCGCCCGCTCGTGGGAAGCCATGTGCCGGGTCGTGCTCGGCGTCCGCGCGCGCCATGTGCTGCTCTCGTTCTCCGACGAGGGATTCTTCACGGCGCCGGCGATCGAGCGGTTGCTGATCGACCGGTTCGGCGAGATCGCGGTGGTGCCCGTCCTCTCCCGCCGGTATGTGGGCGCGCAGATCGGCATCCACAACCAGCGTGGCGAGCGCGTGGGTGAGGTGAGCCATCTGCGGAACACCGAGTTGCTCTTCCTCGCGGGACCGGACGCAGCCGCGATCGTCGATGCGTCGCGCGTCGGCTCTCCCACCATGGCAATGGCACGATGATCCCTCACGCTGCCGGCGCGCGTGGCCCGGCCTCGGCCATTCCCCCCGAGGACTGGCTTCCGGTGCAGGAAGGGCTCCTGCGCGGGCTCAATCACGCGCTGAGCAACCGCCTGGCCTCCGTAAGCGCCTTGGCGATGCTGGTCGAGGGTTCGGACAGGCTCCCGAGTGGCATGCAGGATGTGCTCTCCGATGACGTCCAGCGACTGGGCGACCTGCTGACGCTCTATCGCGCGCTCCCCGCCGGCGTCGAGAGCCGTCGCGAGCCCGTACGTTCCGGCGACGCCATCGCGCGAGCACGCGCGCTGATCGAGCACCATCCGGAGTGCCGCGACCTGACGATGGGGCCGATCGTGGAGCCGGAGGACGCCGAACCGATGTGGTTGATGGGGCGCGACGCGGAGCGCGCGAGCGTCCTGCTGCTGCTCTCCGTCGCGCGCGGGGCGCCGTCGGCGCCCGAACTCGACGTCACGATCCGTGGCGAGGGCGGGTGGCTGCACCTGACCGCGCAGTGCGCCGGCGCGGAGGTGGACAAGGTCCGAGCCACTCCGGAGTACGCCGCCCTGGGGCGATTCGCCAACGTCGAGGGGGGTCGGGCGGACTGCGCAGCCTCGCCGCGCGGCGACGCTCAGGTGACCCTCACGCTCCCCGGCCTGAGCCGCGCGCGAGCGAAGGGCTAGTTCGGCTCACGCCGCCCGGATGCCGCGCTCCGTCAGCTTGTCCCGAAGGCGTCCGAGCGCCCGCGTCCTGATCTGCGAGACGCGCGACTCGCTGACGCCGATGTCCGGCGCGATCTCCTGCATTGTCTTGTCCTCGAAGAAATAGAGCGAGAGCACGCGCTGTTCGGTCTCGCTCAGGCTGCGCAGCGCGTCGAGCAGGCACTCGCGCGCATGCTCGCTGTCGAGCCGGTCCGCCGGATCCATCGTAAGGCAGGCGAGGCGCTCGCCGAACGAGTAGCTCTCGTCCCCGGCAGTGCCCACCGGAGCGTCGAGCGACACTTGGCCCGCGCGGTCGACGTCCGACTGCCACTGCCAGAGCTTGTCGATCGGCATGCCCGCTTCCTTGGCGAGCTCGCGCTGCGTCGGTGTGCGACCGAGGCGGTTGCCGAGGGCATCGCGAACGGCGTGGAGCTGCCGCGCCTTGGCGCGCACCGAGCGCGGCACGCGGTCCTGGCGACGGAGTTCATCGAGCATGGCACCGCGGACGCGAGTCGCCGCAAAGGTGCTGAAGGAGAGCCCTCGCTCCTCCTCGAAGTTCTCGACCGCCGCCATCAGCCCGATATGCCCCGCGCTCACCAGTTCGTCCAACTCGGCCTCGTCGGCGAGCGAACGAGCCAGCCGGCGCGCCACGAAGTGCACGATGCCGACATGGAGCTTGAGCAGCTCGGTGCGGGCTTCGACATCACCGGATTGGCAGCGGGCGAACAGCGATGGCTTGTCGGCGGTCATGGCGGCGCTCAGTGAGAGGAGGTCCTTGACCCCCTCTTATTCACTATCCGTGCCATTCGCAGAAATACTCTATCTCGTTACAACCAAAGCAGTTACGCGATAGTCTGTAACGTCTGGCGGCTAGGAAAAGTCTGCCGGGTGGAAGAAACTTCCGGCGACATTCGTCAGCCTGCTCATTCGCTCGACTCCCCCTCGAGGGCCTCGCT
>DATLLD010000070.1:0-5250 GCA_035538035.1 Gemmatimonadaceae bacterium
TGCGTCCGGCGAGTACATCATATCCAACCCCGGGCCGGTCGCGCTCCAGGTCACGCTGGCCGACCGCTTTCCGCCGGCGCTCACCGGCGGCGCCGGCTCCCTCCGTCTGCACGTCAACCGCCGCGCGGTCACACACCACGAGGTGCCGGTGCGTGGCATCGCGCGCGCCGAGGTGGCGTACGGCGCGTTCGGTGCGCGCGTCACGACGGCGCTGGGCCTGCTCGGCGTGCGCTTTCGCTACGACCCGGGCGAGACGGTGCGCGTGATCCCCTCGATGAAGGGGGTGCGACGGTTCCGGCTGCTCGCGATGCAGCACCATCTGGACCGCGTGGGCGTGAGATCGCTCCGCCGCCGCGGCGAGGGCCAGGGCTTCGCCGGACTCCGCGAGTACGTGCTTGGCGACGACCCGCGCCACATCGACTGGAAGTCGACCGCCAAGCGCGGCAAGCCGATCACGCGCGAGTTCACCATCGAGCGCTCGCAGACCGTGCTCACGCTCATCGATGCCGGCCGCAACATGACGCAGCTCGCCGGCGAGTGGAGCCGGTTCGAGCAGGCGCTCAGCTCGGCGCTCGTGCTCACCGACATCGCCGCGACCTCCGGCGACCGCGTCGGCACGATGGTGTTCGACGACCAGGTGCGCGCCTACGTGCCGCCGCGCGCGAGCCGCGGCGCGTTGCAGGCGGTGCGCGACGCGCTGGTGCCCGTCACCGCCTCGTCGGCCGAGCCGGACTATGCGAATGCGTTCCGCTTCCTTGCGAGCCGTCAGCGCAAGAGAGCGCTGATCGTCTTCTTCACCGATGTCCTCGGCGTGCGCGCCTCGCGCGCCCTGCTCGCGCACGTCTCACGCAGCAGCGCGCGCCATCTCGCCCTCGTGGTCGCGTTGCGCAACGACGACATCTTCGCCGCGGCGCAGGACGGCACGACGACGACCGACGGGCTCTACTCGCGGGCCGCCGCCGAGGAGCTCATCCAGGAGCGCGAGGAGGCGCTCGAGCACATGCGCCGCGCCGGCGCGATCGTGCTGGATGTCTCGCCCCAGGTCATGACCGCGGGCGTCATCAACCGCTACCTCGAACTCAAGGCGCGCGGGGCGCTCTGACCCCGGCGAGCGGAGCCCGCCCGGCGCCCAGACGCAGGTACACATACAGCAGCACCAGCATCGTGGCCGCGAACACGAGCTTGAGCGCGAGCGGCCAGTAGGGGATGGGCGAGACGAACCCTTCGATGAGGCCGGCGAACAGCAGGAGCAACACCGATCCCGCGACGAGCCTTGCGGCGCGCTGGGCGTTCTCGACGAGGGCTCGCCGGCGCGTGCGGTTCCCGGGAAGCACGAGTGCCTTGCCAAGCAGCAGGCCGGCCCCGCCGGCAATGCATATGGCCGACAGCTCGAATGGGCCATGGGGCGCGATGAACGCCAACATCAGGCCGGGTATCCCCTTCGCGACGTAGAGCCCGATGACCGCGCCGATGCTGACGCCGTTCATCACGAGCACGAACACCGTCAGGATGCCGGCCGAGATGCCCGCTGCGAACGCGAGGAACGCGACCTGGACGTTGTTCGCGATGAGCTGTGACGCCATCGTGGGCCGGTAGATCTCGGGCACGTCGACGTAGCCGGTGCCGCGCTCCGCCGCGCGCAGCCCGTCCTCGACCCGATCGAACATCTGCGGCGGGAGGAAGGCCGCAGCCGCATCGGCATCGCGCGCGACGGCAATGCCTGCGACCGCCATCGGCGTGAACAGCAGCGCCGCGGCGAGGAGGATCGGGCGCGCCGAGGCGCGGATCTCGCGCGGCACCGTGTCGAACAGGAACACCGCGATGTCGCCGGTGGGGATCGCGCGCCGACGGTAGAGGAGGTTGTGCGCCGTCGCGACGAGCCGGTTGAGGTAGAACACCTCCGGCACCGACGCGCCCTTGCTCGCCGTGCGCAGGCGCGCGAGGTCGGCCGTGAGTTCGCGGTACTCCTGCACGAACTCGCGCACGCCGTCCTCGCCGAGCCGGCGCAGCCCGCCCTTGCGAGCGGCCGCGAGCCGGTTGGAGAAGCCGGCCCATCGCGGCGCGTTGGTGGCGATGATCGCATGGCGCTCGCGAGCCGCGCCGGTCCCGTGCCGCGCGGCCGCGCCCGCCGCGCGCGCGCGCGTCTCGTCGGCGTGGAGGCGCAGCAGGCGACTCGCCTCCGTGTCGCCCTCCACGCCCTTGAGCGCGTGCGCGAGCTGGTCGTGGAAGTTCGCCGCGAACCGCGCGCGCACCTCCGGCGCGAGTTCCGGGCTGCGCTTCGCGAAGTGGTCCAGGAGGTCGAACTCCCGGTCGGTGAGCGCGGTGTGCAGCGCCGTCGGCATGGGCGGCGCGTCGCCCTCCCGTCGCGGTATCGCGACCGCGGGCGCCGCCAGCGCCTCCTCCTTCACGACGAGCGTGCCGGCGGCGATGTCGCCGAGGCGTTTTCCTTCCTTCTGGAACGCGACGGAGAAGATCCCGACGCCGTAGAAGAACGCCGGCTGCATGTCGATGATGCGGACGAGGTTCCGCACCGCCGACGCGCCGAACGTGATGGAGAGCCCGCCGTCGCGCACCACGCGCAGCTTCATGTAGCGCTTGCCGGGCGTCTGCCCGTCGGCGAGCGCCTCGAACAGCACGTAGTAGCCCCAGAGCACGATGAACTGCGCCATCGCGAGCACCGCCATCGCCCAGCCGACCGCCGCATCGGGCGACGCGCCGGCCATCACGCCGCCCGCGCCCATCGCGACGAACAGCACGAACAGCATGATGATGAAGAGCACGCTGATCAGGTAATCGATCAGCGCGGCCGCGGCACGCGAGCCGACGCCCGCGACGGTGTAGGTGAGGACGACGAGTTCCGGGGTCTCGACGTCGACCGTTTGCGAGATCATGTTGATCGGGCCGGAGCTTCGTTACTCACGCGATCCATATACCAAGACACTGTACGCTCGATGCCGCTCCGTACCGGGGTCGCGGACAGGTTGAACTCGTGTTCCATACGAGTCGAGTCAACCACGAACGGCGCCGTAAACTCGTACATCATCTCGACGCTAGCGCGCGCGTTGGCGACGAACAGCCCTGCCAAACGCATCATGAATGGCGAGACCACGCGGACTCGGGTCTCGGTGCCCAAAACTCGGCAAGCCTCTTCGGCCATTTCGCCCTGGGTCTTCGCCGGAGCGTGCGGGGCGATCCAGACCCGTCCAGACGGAGTGTCGTTCGTACCAAGGACTGCCGCCGCATGTCCAACGTCCTCGATGTAAGAAAAGGAGTGCAGCAGCCTCGTCGAGCCAATCATCTGGGCCTTCTTCCCGGCAACCAGGTTACCAAAGACCATTTCGCCGAGTGCCGAGCCGACTACTCCGGGCCCGTAGTAGTCGCTCGAACGAAGGGCGACCGCGTGCAGCTCGCCGCGCGCATGGAGCGCCATCACCTCCTCGGCCATCTTCTGGCGAAGAGTCCCTTTCTTCGACACTGGTGCAATCGGCGAGTCCTCAGTGATCGGCTTCGAGGAGTCGTACATATATAGATTCTCGATCGACACGTATCTGGCGTCCTCGGCCACGGCCGCACCCAGCACGCTGGTCTGCAACCCCGGGAAGAACTCGCCCCAGAGATGGTATGGCGGGTTGAGCGCCTGATAGACCACGCCCGCTCCCTTGGCAGCTTTGCGTGCCTGCACCGGATCCGAAGCGTCCGCCTTGACTATCTCGACATCAGCGGGCATGAGGTCAGGACGCGCGCCGTTGCGATTCACGGCCCGAACCTGCTTTCCCTGGCCGCGCAGCGCTCGCGCGGTCCAGCAACCAACGGGTCCGGTTCCGAAGATCACATGGAGATCTGGAGTCATGGCTTGATCCCTTTGGAATGAATCCGGCAGGTCCGCGGCAATGTACACGAAGTCTTCATGCTGACCGATCCAGACGCGCGCCCTGCCAGCCGCGGTCACCAATTCCAGCGCCGGCGTTCCATACTCCCGCTCGTCCACCCGCCCGTCGAGGAGGGGGACACTGTCGAGACGCGCGACGCGCAGCGTGTCCGCCGCCGAACGCGATGGCGGCGCCAAGCTGACGAACCAGGCTACCGCGGTCACCATGGTAGCAGAAAGCATATGCGTGCTCTCGAGTGAAGACTTTCGCAGTCTAACGCAAATCTCAGCTGCGAGCAGCTAGAACACGATGCGGCGGCGCAGCCGCCAGCGAACGCCGACAGACTCGATCTGCGGGGTACAACCATAGAAGAGCATCCGCACATCGACCCAGCGGCAGGAGCCTCACCACGATGGCAATCAAGAAGCGATCCAAGCTCAAGGCGAAAGTCGCTGCGAAGGCCAAGGCCGTGCGCAGCGCCGTCCTCAAGGCTCGCCCGCTGGCACGAGTCCTTGACCAAAGCAAAGGAGTGCAAGGCAAGGTAAAGACGGCGGGCATCAACCTCGGCCGTGTCAACAAGGTGCTCAAGGAAGAAACCAAAACGGGCGCGCCAGCGGCAGCGATGGTCGAGGCACTGGAGAAGAGCGCTGACGTCGAGGAGAAAGTGCAGGAGGCCGCCGATGAACTCGTGGTGGTCAACGAAGCGCTCTCCGGCGAAATTGACGCGCGGCACGCGATCGAGGAAAGGCTGTTGCTGAGCCACGAAGCGCTGGCGATCAGCCGCGAGCAGGCAAAACGCGCACGCCACGAGTCGCTGCATGACGAGGTGACGGGGCTGCCGAATGCGGCGTTGTTCAGGGATCGGCTGAAGTCGGCGCTCGCCCAGGCGCGGCGGCACTCCTGGCGCATCGCCGTCATGTTCATCGATCTCGACGGATTCAAGCAGGTCAACGATACCTACGGCCACGACATGGGCGACGCCTTGCTGCAACTCGTGGCAGAGCGCCTTCAAGCGTTCGTCCGCGGCGGCGACACCGTCAGCCGTCGTAGCGGAGACGAGTTCCTCTTCCTGATGCTCGAGGCCAAGGATGAAGACAACGCGCGCGCCATGGCCCAGCGTATCATCGAAGTGATTGCCCAGCCGGTCCTCATCAGTGGCGTTGAACTCTCCGTCACCGCCAGCGTCGGCCTCGCGATGTATCCGGGCGATGGTACCACGGTGGCGATGCTGCTCAAGAACGCCGATCTTGCGATGTATGAGGCAAAAGGGCGATTGAAGAAGCGCGTTCGCTGACGGATGTCCCTTAGCATCGTTGGGGGATGCGGTCACGACGTTTACTCTGGGGGGCGAGCTCTGGGACGTCGTCGCGTGCCGCGCTTG
>DATLLD010000071.1:0-5438 GCA_035538035.1 Gemmatimonadaceae bacterium
GACCTATGCCATGCGCGCGACACGGGTTATCTCGACGGGCTCAAGGCCGAGTTGCTCGAGGCGCTCGGCGGCACGTCGCTGAACGCGGTGTTCGGGCTTGGCAGGCTCGCGCATGCGACACTCCGCGCACGCGTGAGCGCGATGCTGCGCACGGACACGCCGGAGAGTGCGCGCGCGCGGGCGGATGCGGTGCTGCTCGTGCGCATGTCCGACGCGGAGATGCTGTTGCCGGCCGAGGTCGGGGACTACACCGACTTCTACGCCTCCGTAGAGCACGCGACGAACATCGGGTCGATGTTCCGCCCGGACAATCCGCTGCTGCCCAACTATCGCCACGTGCCGATCGGCTATCACGGGCGCGCGTCGTCGATCGTGGTGAGCGGCACGCCGGTCCGGCGGCCGAGCGGGCAGACCGTCGCCGCGCCCACGGGACCGCCGACGTTCGGGCCGAGCCAGCGCCTCGACTACGAGTGCGAGGTGGGCGCGTTCGTGGGCACGGGAAACGCGCTCGGGGCACCGATCGCGCTCGCCGACGCCGACTCGCACCTGGCCGGCATCGTCCTCGTGAACGATTGGTCGGCGCGAGACCTGCAATCGTGGGAGTACCAGCCGCTGGGTCCGTTCCTGGCGAAGAACTTCGCGACGACCATCTCGCCGTGGGTGGTCTCGATGGATGCGCTCGCGCCCTACCGCACGGCGGCGCGCGAGCGTTCTTTGAGCGCGGACGAGCCCTCGCCACTGCCGTATCTCACTGATGCAGGCGACCGGGCGCAGGGCGGCATCGCGCTCAATCTCGAGGTGTGGCTCCGGACGGCGCACATGCGCGAGGCGGGCGCACCGGCCGAGCGGCTGAGCCACTCGACGTTCGAGCGGATGTACTGGACGCTGGGCCAGATGCTGACGCATCATGCCAGCAACGGGTGCAACCTGCGGCCGGGCGACCTGCTCGCGAGCGGCACCGTCTCCGGGCCGACGAAGGATTCGCGCGGTTCGATGATGGAGCTGGCGTGGCGCGGTACCGAACCGGTGACGCTGTCGAATGGGGAGACGAGAACGTTCCTCGCCGATGGGGACGAGGTGATCATGAAGGGCTGGTGCGAACGTGCCGGCGCCGCGAGAGTAGGACTGGGGGAGTGCCGCGGGATCCTGAACGGCTGACCGAGGTTTTTTTGGGGATGATGAAGCGGACAACGAGCAGCACCCTCAGGGGCATCATCTTCGCGCTCGCGCCCATTGCGGCTGGTGCGCAGGGAGGCACCGACGTGTGGGTCGCGCCGTTCCGCGAACTCGGCGCCAGCATCGAGGTCGGGATGCCACGCAACCTCACGGAGCGGAAGGGCTACGACAACCAGCCGGCGTTCACTCGGGCGGGCGATGCGATCCTGTTCACCTCGGTGCGCGCGGACTCCCAGGCCGACATCTGGCGCGTGTTGCTCACGAACGGCGCGACGACGCGGCTGACCGCGACAGCCGAGAGCGAGTACTCGGCGACGCCGATGCCTGACGGCGTGTCGTACTCGGTGATCCGCGTGGAGCATGATTCGACGCAGCGGCTCTGGAAGTTCCCGTTCGCCACGGGGGCCCCGAGCCTCGTTCTCAACGCGCTGCGCCCGGTGGGCTACCACGTGTGGGTGGGCGACGCGACCGTCGGCGCGTTCGTGCTCGGCTCCCCGAACGCGCTGGTGCTGGTGGACCCCCGGACGGAGAAGGCGGACACGGTGGCGCGCAACATCGGGCGTGCGCTGGTGCGCGTGCCCGGCCGCGATGCGTTCACTTACGTGCAGGCCGGCACGCGTGGCGACACGAACTGGATCGTCGAGATGGACGTGCGCACGCGCGCTGTCCGCAAGGTGGCGCCGGCCCCGGCTCGCGCCGACTACCACGCGTGGACGTCGGGCGGCCGCCTTGTCTCGGCATCGGACTCGCGCCTCTGGGTGTGGATAGACGGCCGCTGGGACCTGCTGCGGGATTTCTCGGAGGTCGGTGTGCGCGGCATCTCTAGGCTGGCGTTGAGTCCGTCGGGTGACCGTCTCGCCTTCGTGGCGGAGGATCGCGCGTCGCCATGACGCAGCCAGCGGGCGTCGGTCCGTCCAGGGAGTTCTCCTTCGCCGACCACTTCTCGGCGCACGCCGGCCAGTATGCGGCGTACCGGCCACGCTACCCCGCAGCGCTCTTTCACTGGCTGGCGACCATCGCGCCGGGCACGCAGCTGGCGTGGGATGTCGGAACGGGCAACGGACAAGTCGCGCACGGACTGGTGACGCGGTTCGCGCGCGTGGTGGCGACCGACGCAAGCGTCGAACAGCTGTCCCATGCGCCGCCGCACCCACGCATCACGTACGCAGTGACGAGCTACGAGAGCGGAATCGTCGCGGGATCGGCCCAGCTCGTGACCGTGGGGCAGGCGCTGCACTGGTTCGATCTCGGCGCGTTCACGAGCGAGGTACGGCGCGTGCTGCAGCCGCGAGGCGTGCTGGCGGCGTTCGCGTACGGCCATAATCGCGTCGCGCCCGAGATCGACGCGCTCGTGCGGCATCATCATGACGTGACGCTCGGGCGCCATTGGCCGCGCGAGCACATGCTGATCCACGAGGGGTATCGCTCGCTGGCCCTGCCGATCGACGAGCTGGTGCCGCCGCCGCTCGAGATGCGCGAGGAGTGGACGCTCGCGCAGTTCGTGGGGTTCCTGCGGACGTGGTCGGCGACGCAGCGGATGCTCAAGGCGGGAGGCGCGGCGGAGGTCGAGGCGTTCGAGCAGGCACTCGGGGAACGCTGGGGACCGGTGCCGCGACGGATGGTGAGCTGGCCGATGGTGATCCGCGCGGGTGAGGTTCGCTGACCCGCTTGCGCGGCGCTCGCACATCCCGCGAGGTTGAATCAGAGTCGCCTCCCCACCTCGCAGGACCCCATGCCCACAAAGTCCGCCCCCGCACGCGCGCCCAAGAAGAGCGCGCATCCGCTTCGCGACGCCGCTGATGCCCTGTACCGCACCGCGCGCGAGAGCTGCCACCAGCACCAGCGCCTGAGTCTCCTGCACGAGAAGGACGCCGACGATGTCGAGTTCAACGGTGTCTGCGAAGTGACCGCGGTCTGCGACCGACTGCTCTGCGACCAGGTGAAGCGTTACGAGTTGGCGGCGGCGGGTGGCCGTGGCAAGGAGAGCGAGGACCTCTGGCACGCGGCCAACGCGCTCTGGATGGCGAGCCGCGAGTACGGCCGCCGGCACGCGGCCTCGGATGCGGCGGGTGCGCGGTTCAAGCGCCACGACTCGGCGCAGTTCGGCGAGATCGCGCTCGACTACGAACTGGAGATGTCGGCGCGGCTGGCGCTCAAGCAGGCGATGACGACGTATGCGGCGCTGCGACCGGAATCGGCGTAGGTGAAGCCGCGACGATCACGCTCGAGTCAGGCGAGCCGGTGATCATCGAATACGCAGTGAACTAAGCCAGCTCCGCCCACGCCGCCATCGCCGCATCGAGCTCCCGGCGAGCGCGCACCAAATCCTGGTCCAGCTTCCCCGCCTTTCGCGCCGCCTCCGGCGACCCATCATACAACTCGGGGTCGGCGAGCTCACCCTCGAGCTGCGCGATGCGCGCCTCGTGCCGCTGCACCGCCTTCTCGGCGTCCTCGGCCGCGCGCTTGCGATTGCGACCGGCTGACTGGTCGAGACTCGGCGCGGCGGCGCCCTTCTTCGACTGCTGCTTCTCCTTCTGCTTCTCCTGCGCCTTGCGCGCGCCGGCCGCGTCGGCCTCCGCACGTGCCGCGCGCGAGGCGCGCTCCTTCACGGCCGCTTCCCAGTCGACGAACGGCCCGTCGAAGTCCTCGATGCGCGTGCCGTCGAACGCCCAGACACGCGTGGCCAGTTCGCGGAGGAACGCGCGATCATGGCTCACCAGGATCGTCGTACCCTCGTACTCGTCGAGCGCGTCCTCGATCGCCTCGATGCTCTCGACGTCGAGGTGGTTGGTCGGCTCGTCGAGCACGAGCAGGTTGGCGTGCGCCAAGGTGATGATCGCGAGCGCGATGCGCGCCCGCTCGCCGCCTGAGAGCGTCGAGATGCCGCGCATGACTTCCTGGCCGGTGAAGCCGAACGCGCCCAGGTGGTTCTGGATGGCGCCACGGGTCCAAAGCGGCCGCAGGTCGGCGATGGCGTCGTACATCGTCTTGTTGAGCGGCAGATCCGCGAGGTCCTGCCGGAACCACGCCGGCGAGATGGACCCACCGACCTTCGCCTCGCCGGCTGCCGGCGCGCGGTAGCCGAGCAGCGTCGAGAGCAGCGTCGACTTGCCGGCGCCGTTGGGACCTACGAGCGCGATCGTGTCGCCGCGCTGGGCGACGCCGGTGAAGTTGTCAACGAGCACGCGGTCGTCGACCTTCACCGTCAGCTTGTTGGCCGTGATCACGCGGTCGCCGCCGCGCTCGCCCGGCTCGAGCCGCAGCGACATGGCGCCCTCGGAACCCGGTGGCGGCGCGAGGCGGGGCAGGCGCTCGAGGCGCTTGCGGCGGCCCTTGGCCTGCGCGGTGTTCACGCCGGCGATGTTGCGGCGGATGTAGTCCTCTTCCTTGGCGATGAACTTCCGCTGGCGCTCGACCTCACGGTCGCGCGAGAGGCGGCGTTCGGCCCGCTGCGAGACGAAGCTCGAGTAGCCGCCGCGGTAGGACTCGCCCGTGCCGCCCTCGAGGTGCAGCATGTGGTCGGCGACGACGTCGAGGAACGCACGGTCGTGGCTGATCACGATGACGGTCTCGTCGCACTCCTTGAGCCAGTCCTGCAGCCAGGTGGTGGTGTCGAGATCGAGGTGGTTGGTCGGCTCGTCGAGGAGCAACAACTCCGCCGGCGCGATCAGCTGCGCCGCGAGCCCCACGCGTCCGCGCTCACCACCGCTCAGCGTCTTGATGGAGCGCGTCTTGGACTCCTCGGCGTCGAAGCCGAGTCCCTGGAGCACCGCGTCGACGCGGGCGTGGAAGGTGTAGCCGCCCATGTCGGCAAACCGTTCCTGGTCGCGTCCGAACTTGTTGAGCACGCTGTCCGGCGTCTTCTCACCAAGCTCGGCGAGCTGCGCCGCCTGCTCGGCGAGAGACTGCTCGAGCTCGCTGACTTCGCGGAAGGCCGTCGCGGCCGCTTCCCAGACCGTGTTCACGCCCTCGAACGCGCGGTGCTGGTCGAGCAGCGCATGCCGCAGGCCCGGCTGCCGCGCGACGCTGCCCGTGGTGGGCTGCATCGTGCCGGTCAGGATCTTGAAGAGAGAGGATTTGCCGGAGCCGTTACGCCCGACAATGCCCCACCGGTCACCTTCACCGACGGTGAAGGTGATGTTTTCCAGTAGGGTCGTTGCGCCGAAGCTGATGCCGACGTTGGAGCAGGATATCAGGGTCACCCCGCAATCTAGCGGAGGGCGATGCGGAGGGGCACGGGCGGTACGGGGTACGCGGAGGGG
>DATLLD010000072.1:0-2290 GCA_035538035.1 Gemmatimonadaceae bacterium
AAATCAGAGTCGCGTTGGTGCCGCCGAAGCCGAACGAGTTCGACATGGCAACGCGGATCGGCATCTTGCGCGCCGTGTTGGGCACGTAGTCGAGGTCGCACTCCGGGTCGGGCGTGCGCAGGTTGATGGTGGGCGGCGAGACCTGGTCGCGCAGCGCGAGGATGCTGAACACCGCCTCCACCGCGCCGGCGGCGCCGAGCAGGTGCCCGGTCATCGACTTGGTCGAGTTCACCACCACCTTCGAGGCGTGCGCGCCCAGCGCCCGCTTCACCGCCCTGGTCTCGGCGACGTCGCCGAGCGGCGTGGAAGTGCCGTGCGCGTTGATGTAGTCCACCCTGGAAGCCTCGATGGCGGCATCCTTGAGCGCGTTGCGCATGCAGCGGAACGCGCCGTCGCCGTCTTCGCTCGGCGGGGTCATGTGGTAGGCGTCGGCGGACATGCCGTAGCCGATCAGCTCGCAGTAGATCCTTGCACCTCTCGCTTTTGCGTGCTCGTACTCTTCCAGCACCAGCGCGCCCGCGCCCTCGCCCAGCACGAAGCCGTCGCGCTCCTTGTCCCACGGCCGGCTCGCGGTCGCGGGGTCGTCGTTGCGCGTGGAAAGCGCGCGCGCCGACGCGAATCCGCCCATCGCGAGCTCGGTCACCACCGCCTCGGAGCCGCCGGCGATCATCACGTCGGCCTCGCCGTAGCGGATCGACTTGCCGGCCTCGCCGATGCAGTGCGTGGAGGTGGTGCACGCGGTCACCATCGCGACGTTGGGGCCCTTCGCGCCGATCTCGATCGACAGCAGCCCGGCGGTCATGTTGATGATGGTGCCGGGGATGAAGAACGGCGAGATGCGCCGCGGCCCCTTCTGCTCGAGCTCATGGTGCTGCGCTTCGATCAGCGGCAGGCCGCCGATGCCCGAGCCGAAATTGACGCCGACGCGCTCGGCGTTCTGCGGCGTGATCTGCAGGCCGCACTCGCGCCACGCCTGCAGCGCCGCCGCCATGCCGTAATGGATGAACACGTCCATGCGCCGCGCTTCCTTCGGCGACATGTAGGGCGCGATGTCGAAGTTCTTCACCTCGCCCGCGATCTGGCTCGACAGGCGCGACGGGTCGAAGCGCGTGACGCGGGTGATGCCGGACTTGCCCGCGAGGGCGTTTTCCCAGGCTTCAGCGACCGTGTTTCCGATCGGGCTGACGATCCCCAGCCCCGTGACCACTACTCTGCGTCGATTCACTTACGCCTTGGAGTGGGCCTTGATGTAATCGACCGCCTGCTGCACGGTGGTGATCTTCTCCGCCTCCTCGTCCGGGATCTCGGTCTCGAACTCCTCCTCGAGCGCCATCACCAGCTCGACGGTGTCGAGCGAGTCGGCGCCCAGGTCGTCGACGAAGGACGATTCGTTCTTGATCTCGCCTTCGTTCACGCCGAGCTGCTCGGCAATGATTTTCCGGACTCTTTGTTCGACGTTTTCCATCACTGCTCCTTCCGAAGGGGGTGCGTATTTTACGACATGTACATGCCGCCGTTGACGTGCAGGACCGCGCCCGTCACGTAGCCGGCGGCGGGCGACGCGAGGTAGGCGACGGCCGCGGCCACGTCCTGCGGCGTGCCCAGGCGCCCGAGCGGGATGTGGCCGAGCAGCGCCTTTCTCTGCTCGTCCGACAGCGCGCGCGTCATGTCGGTGTCGATGAAGCCCGGCGCCACGCAGTTCACCGTGATGTTGCGGCTGCCGAGCTCGGCCGCCAGCGACTTGGTCATGCCCACGACACCGGCTTTCGCGGCCGCGTAGTTGGCCTGCCCCGGATTGCCGGAAGCGCCGACCACCGAGGTAATGTTGATGATCCGCCCCCAGCGCGCCTTCATCATGCCGCGCATCACCGCGCGCGACAGGCGGAACACCGAGCGCAGGTTGGTCGCGATCACTTCGTCGAAGTCCTCGTCCTTCATGCGCAGCGCGAGGTTGTCGCGTGTGATGCCGGCGTTGTTGACCAGGATCGCGACATCGCCGAGCTCCTTCACCAGCGCGTCGCACTGCTCGGCATTGCGCACGTCGAGCACTCGGCCGTTGATCCGCTTGGCGCCCTCCTCGGTGGTGGAGGTGCCGATGACCTTCGCGCCCTGCTTCGCCAACTCCTCGGCGATCGCCTGGCCGATGCCACGCGACGCGCCCGTCACCAGCGCGAGCTTGCCCTCTAGCATTTGAGCGCCTCCTCGAGCGACGCGCGGTCGGCGGCGGCGAACGACTTCACGCCGGGCGCGATGCGCTTGGTCATCCCCGCGAGCACCTTGCCGGGCCCGC
>DATLLD010000073.1:0-11755 GCA_035538035.1 Gemmatimonadaceae bacterium
CAGCTCTTCCCGTTCTTCCAGCAGTCGGTCAAGGCGTACTGCAAGTAACGCCGCAGCAGAAAGCATCGCAGACGCCCGCCGTCGCTCATGCGACGGCGGGCGTCTGCGTTTTGGCCCCCACCATGTCATCTTTCGGGTTGATGAGCGCCCCCGCAGAGAACGCACCGAAGACGCCGCCGGCCTACGGCTCCGCGTGGCATGCCCCCGTGCTGGTGCACGAGGTGTGTGACGCGCTCGAGGGCTGCGCGACGGTCCTCGACGGCACGCTCGGCGGCGGCGGGCACAGCGAGGCGCTGCTCGAGCGGGGACACCACGTCATCGGCATGGACCGGGACGAGACCGCGCTCGCGACCGCGCGCACGCGGCTGGCCGCGTACGAACGCGAGGGGCGGTTCGAGCCGGTCGCCGGGAACCATGACGCCATCGACGACGTCACGGCGCTCGCGGGCCGGCAGCTCGACGGCGTGCTGCTCGACCTCGGCGTGTCGTCGCGACAGATCGACGACGATGCCCGCGGCTTCTCGTTCCGCGAGGAGGTGGCGCTCGACATGCGCATGGACGGCAACGCCGGCGCGACCGCGGCCGAGTTGCTCAACGAACTCGAGGAACCGGAGCTCGAACGCATCTTCCGCGAGTTCGGCGACGAACCGCGTGCGCGCCGCCTCGCGCACGAGGTGGTGCACCGCCGCGCGCGCAAGCCGTTCGCCATCAGCGACGACCTGGTCGGCGCGATCCGCGCCACGCTGGGCTCCCGCAGCGGCGCGCCCGACTTCGCGCGGCTCTTCCAGGCCGTGCGCATCGCCGTCAACGACGAGCTCGACGGACTCTCGCGCGGGCTCGTGTCGCTGCGCGAACGGCTCGCGCCTGGCGGCGTGTTCGCGGTGATCGCCTATCACTCGGGCGAGGACCGCATCGTCAAGCACGCGTTCCGCGACTGGAGCACGGCCTGCATCTGCCCGCCGCGCCAGCCGATCTGCACCTGCGGCGGCATCGCACTCGGCGAAGCGGTCACCCGCAAGCCGGTGCTCGCCACGGCCCCCGAGATCGCGGCCAACCCCCGCGCACGAAGCGCGCACCTGCGCATCTGGCGCAAGGCAGGCTGACCATGCGCGGGCGATCGATCGTCTTCCTCGCGCTGTTCGGTTTCGTCCTGGTGGCCACGGGCGTCATATGGAGGCGCAGCACCGGCATCGCGATGGCTCGCGAACTCCGGGCGCTCGAAGAACGCCGCGCCGCGCTCGAAGCCCAGCAGGCCGCCCTCGAAGGGGCGATCCGTGACGCATCGAGCCGCGACCGGCTCGTTGGCATCGCCAAGGACCGCCTCGGCATGCGCATTCCTCCTGAGACTCTCGTGACCTTTCTCTCGCGCCCAGCTGGCAACTCCCGCGGGGCCACCGTCCCACCGCGGTGATCCGGGTCAGCCGGGTCGGCGCCGTCCACGCCGCCTTCGTCGTGTTCGCCATCGCGCTGGTGGGACGTTCGGCGTGGGTGCAACTCGGCCAGACCGAGCGCTGGCGCACGCTCGCGCGCGGGCAACAGGCCACCAGCACGGAGATCCCGGCGGCCCGCGGCGCGATCGTCGACGCGGCGGGAAACGTGCTCGTCGAGAGCCGGTCGCTGGTGCGGCTGGACATCGCGCCGACCGAGATCCGCAAGGTCGAGCCGCTGCGTGCCGCGCTCGCAAGAGAGGGCGTCAGCGCCGAGTTCATTCGCCGCGCGACGGACCGCAAGCGAAAGTGGGTCGAGTTGCCCGGCCGCTTCCTCACGACGGAGGTCGCGGACCTGATGGCGATGCGCGGCGTGCACGCACGCCCCGTGCTCGAACGCGTGCCGCCGCCGACGGATGGCCTGCGTCGGCTGCTTGGCACCACGGACAACGACGGCAGGGCCATCGGCGGCGTCGAGGCGGCGCTCGATGACGTGCTGCGCGGCACGCCCGGCCGCACGGTGCTGGTGAAGGACGGGAAGGGCCGGCGCTTCGCCTCGCCCGAGGAGAAGATCGTGCCGGCCACGGCCGGGCACACGGTCGCCCTCACGCTGCACCAGGGATTGCAGGACATCGCCGAGCGTGCGCTCGCCGACGCCATCTCCGGCATGGAAGCGACCGGCGGCGACATCGTCGTGCTCGACCCGCACACCGGCGAGGTGCGCGCCCTCGCGAGCCGCCGCGCCCGCGCCGACGCCAGCGGCGCGACGGCGCTGACCGAGCCGTTCGAGCCGGGCTCCACGCTCAAGCCGTTCGTCGCCGCCGCCCTGCTGGAGAAGGGACGCGTGCGCCTGGACGAGTCGATCGACACGCACAACGGCACGTTCAAGATGGTCGGGCGCACGATCAACGACGTGCACCGCGCGCCGCGCATGACGTTCGCCGAGGTGATCCAGTTCTCGTCGAACATCGGCATGGCGCAGGTCTCCGACCGTCTCACCCCGGGCGAGCTGTTCGAGGCGCTGCGCGACGCCGGGTTCGGCATGACGACCGGCTTGCCGTATCCGAGTGAGTCGTCGGGCCGGCTGCGCGCACCGGGCGACTGGTCGCGCCTCTCGCCGGCGTCGCTGTCCATGGGCTACGAGATCTCCGTCACGCCGATGCAACTCGCCAGCGCGTACGCCGCGATCGCGAACGGCGGCGAGCTTCTGCAGCCGCAGCTGGTGAAGGAGGTGCGCACCTCCGACGGCGAGGTCACCTTCCGCGCGCAGCGTCGCGTGGTGCGCCGCATCATGACGGAGCAGACGGCGCGCACGGTGCGCGGCCTGCTCCGCGACGTCGTGGCGTCCGGCACGGGCTCGTCGGCGGACCTCTCGACCTTCCAGGTGGCGGGCAAGTCCGGCACGGCGCGCCGCACCGGGAGCGACGGACGCGGCTACGAGCAGGGGCACTACACGGCGAGCTTCGTTGGACTGTTCCCGGCGGAGGCGCCGCAGATCGTGATTCTCGTGAAGCTCGACAACCCGGCCGGAGCCTACTACGGCGGCCGCACGGCGGCACCCGTGACCAAGGCGGTGCTCGAGGCCGCCATCGCCGCGCGCGACGCCGCGCTGGACCGCAAGCAGCTCTCGGTCGTGCCGCAGCGCATCGCCACCTCGCAGGCGGTGGTGCCAGACAGCGTGCACGCGGCGGACACCGCGGCGCGCGAGGCGGCGGCGTCGAGCACGCCGTTCGTCTTCGAGCTTGGCGTGGAGTTGCCGGAGCCGCGGCGCGTGGTGACTGCGCGCGCCGTGCCTAACGTGCACGGGTTGCAGACGCGGTCGGCGGTGCGCGCATTGCATCGCGCAGGGTTCCGCGTGACCATCGCACCCTCGGCGGGAAGAACATCGACGGTGAGCAACGGACAGGTCGATCTCGCGACCTCTCCCGCCGCGGGGACGATGCTTCCGGCCGGCTCGGTCGTGAGGCTGGGAACGCAGCGATGAAGACCTCAGCGCTCAGGGACGCGCTGGAGCGCGCCGGCCTGCTCGTTGATGTGCGTGGCAAGCTGCCCCGCGAGATCGACGCGCTCACGGACGACAGTCGCCGCGTCACTGCTGGCGAGAAGGCTTGCTTCGTCGCGGTGAGGGGGAGCGCGCGCGACGGTCATGCGTTCCTGCCGGGGATGGCGGAAGCCGGCGCGGCGTGCGTGATCTGCGAGGACGCATCGGGCACGGAGTTGCCTGCGCTCGTGGTGCTCAATGGGCGGGCCGCGGCCGCCGTCGCCGCCGCCGCGTTCTACGGCGAACCCGCGGCCGGCATGCGATTCGTCGGCGTGACGGGCACCAACGGCAAGACGACCACCGTCGGGATCCTTCGGCACCTGCTCGACGGGCCCACGGCGCGCGCCGCGAGCATCGGCACGCTCGGCGTGCTTGTTGGCTCCGAGGGCACGCCGCTGCCCGGTGGTGCCGGCCTCACGACCCCGGGACCGATCGAGCTGCAGCGCCTGCTGCGCGTGCTCGCCGATGCCGGCGTCACGCGCATCGCGATGGAGGTCTCGTCGCACGCGCTCGAGCAGCAGCGCGTGCGCGGCGTGCCGTTCGATGCCGCCGTCTTCACCAACCTCACGCGCGACCATCTCGACTACCACGGCACGATGGAGAAGTACCTCGCGGCCAAGCTGATGCTCATCAGCGCGCTGGCGCCCACGGGGACGGCGATCGTGAACGCCGACGACCTGGCGTGGGACGGCATGCCCGCGGCGCCGCGCATGCTGCGTTATGGCATCGACGCCGCGACCGCCGAGGGCCGGCGCGATGTGCGGGCGGCCGATGTGCGTTTCGCGCCGCGCGGCAGCAGCTGGACGCTCATCGCCGGCGACGAGTCGCACGAGGTGCGCGTGCCGCTGATCGGCGCGTTCAACGTGGCCAACGCGCTGGCAGCGGCGGCCGCCGCGTTTGCGCTGGGCATGCCGCCCGCGCAGATCGCCGCGCGGCTGGCGACGGTGCCGCAGGTGCCCGGCCGCCTCGAGGTGCTCCATGAGTCGCCGACGGTGCTGCGGGACTACGCTCACACGCCGGACGCGCTGGACCGTGCGCTGGCCGCTCTGCGCCCGTTCACGCCTGGTCGGCTGATCGTCGTGTTCGGCTGCGGCGGCGACCGTGACCGCGGCAAGCGTCCGCTGATGGCCGAGGCGGCGCGCGCGGGTGCCGACCACCTCGTGATCACCAGCGACAACCCGCGCACCGAGGACCCCGAGCGGATCCTCGACGATATCGTCGCGCCGCTCGCGCCGGGCAGTTACGACCGCATCGAGGACCGACGCACGGCGATCGCGCGCGCGATCTCGCTCGCCGACCCGGCGCGCGACGTGGTGCTGCTCGCCGGCAAGGGACACGAGACCTACCAGATTCGCGGCACGACGACGTATCCCTTTGACGAGAAAGAGATCGTGAACGAGCTGTTTCGCCTGCCCGGCGGCCCCGCCGAAAAGAACGCGGGGGCGCGATGAGTTTCTGGACGCTTGAGCGCATCGCGCGCGCGCTCGGTACGCAGAACGGCCCGTCAGATGCGCGCGCAGTGCAGGGCATCACGACCGACACGCGCACGATCGCGGGCGCAGCCGGATCCGCGCTCGGCCCCTGCTTCGTCGCGCTCCGCGGCGAGCGGTTCGACGCGCACGACTTCCTCGCCGACGCGGTGAAGGCCGGCGCCGGTGCGCTCGTCGTGAACGACGCGCGCCGCGCCGCCGGGCTCGGCGTGCCGGTCTACGAGGTGGAGGATACGCTCGTCGCCCTGGGCCAGCTCGCGCGTTACCGGCGCGACGCATGGAACCGGCCGGTCATCGCCGTCGGTGGATCCAACGGCAAGACGAGCACCAAGGAACTGCTCAGGGCCGCACTCGGCTCCCGCTTCTGCGTTCACGCGACGACCGCCAACCTCAACAACCGCATCGGCGTGCCGCTCACGTTGCTGGCGCTCGACGACGCCGCCGAGATCGCGGTGATCGAAGCCGGCACCAACGAACCCGGCGAGATCGCGCTGCTGCGCGACATCATCAGGCCCGACGTCGCGGTGGTGACGACGGTGCAGGAAGAGCATCTCGAGGGGCTCGGCGACCTGGCCGGCGTGATGGCCGAGGAACTCGCGCTCTGCGACGAGGTGCCGCTCGCGATAGTGCCCGCGGCAGAGCCCGGCGTGGTAGCCGAGGCGCGCCGCCGCGCGGCGAGAGTCGTCGCAGGCGGGCTCGACGATGGCGATCGGCATGCGTCCGGGCACGGGCTGCACCCCGATGGCCGCGGCTGGATGCGCTGGGACGGTGCGCTTGTCGAGCTGCCATTGCACGGCGCGCACAACCTGAGGAACGCCGCCCTCGCGATGGCCGTCGCCTCGGAGTTCGGCGTCGCAGCCGAAGATGCCGCGGCCGGCATCGCGCGGATGAGCGCACCGCCCATGCGGTCGCACGTCGGGCCGCTCCACCGCGCGCTGCTGCTAAATGATGCGTACAACGCCAACCCCGGCTCCGCGCGTGCGGCGATCGAGCTGTTGCGTGATGCGGGTCAGGGGCGTCAACGCGTAGCGGTGCTTGGCACGATGCGAGAGCTGGGAACGCACGCGGAACGGTCACATCGGGAGGTCGCGGAAACGGCGCTGGCGGCCGGCCTGGACCTCGTCTGCGGCATCGGGGAGTTCGCGGATGCGCTCCGTCGGTTGGCGCCCGCGGATGACCGCGTCGTCACAGCGGGCGACGTCGACGACCTCTGGCCACTGCTCGAGCCCCGATTACTACCGGATGCTGCTATCCTGCTGAAGGCGTCACGAGGCGTGCGGCTCGAACGCATCGTGCCGCTCCTCACCGCCTGGGCCGCCCAGCACTCGCCGACGGCATGAACCGACTCCCCTGACCCGCTGACCCATCGATGCTGAGATACTTCCTGCTGCCGCTGACCGACATCGTGAGCGGGTTCAACATCTTCAGCTACATCTCGTTCCGGGCAGCGGGCGCGGCGATCACCTCAGGGCTATTCTGCTTCATCTTCGGGCCGGCGATCCTGCGCCGCCTGCAGTCGATGCAGATCCACCAGGTGGTGCGGGCGGGTACGCCGGACTCGCACGCCGGCAAGGGCACGACGCCCACGATGGGCGGCTTCATCATTCTCGCCGCGATCGCGGGCTCGACGCTGCTCTGGATGCGCCTCGACAGCAAGTACGTCTGGCTGGCGCTGATCGTGACGCTGCTGATGGGGTTGATCGGCTTCCTCGACGATTTCCTCAAGCTGAAGCAGAAGCGCGAGGGTCGCGAGAATCGCGGGCTCGTGGAGCGCTACAAGCTGGCGGGGCAGGTGTCGATCGGCCTGCTCCTGGGACTCTATCTCTGGCAGTTGCCGCTCAATACGCTGCCGGGCGCCTCCACCACGCTGCCGTTCTACAAGTACGTGCTGATCATCCCGACCCAGCCCTGGCTCTACCTGCCGTTCGTGACCTTCGTGATGACGGGCACGAGCAACGCGGTGAACCTGACCGACGGCCTTGATGGTCTCGCCGCCGGCCTCATGGCCGCGGCGATGTTGACGATGGCGCTCTTCGCCTATGTGATGGGCCGCTTTGACGCGGCCGAGTACTTGCAGATCTACTACCTGCGCGGCGCCGGCGAGCTCACGATCTTCTGCTCGGCGGTGTTCGGCGCGGCGGTCGGATTCCTCTGGTACAACGCGCATCCGGCGCAGGTCTTCATGGGCGACACGGGGTCGCTCGCGCTCGGTGGCGCGCTCGGTGCGGTCGCGATCCTGCTCAAGAGCGAGTTCCTGGTGCTGATCGTGGGTGGCGTGTTCGTCGCCGAGACGATGTCGGTGATCATCCAGCGCACCGCGTTCAAGTACCGTCGCAAGCGCTACGGCCTCGAGTACGCCAAGACGCATCGCGTCTTCCTGCGTGCGCCGCTGCACCATCACTTCGAGCTGAAGGGCTGGCCGGAGACGCGGGTGGTCGTGCGGTTCTGGATCATCGGCATCCTCTGCGCCCTCGCCGCGCTCTCGACGCTGAAGATCCGGTGAGCGAGAAGTTTTTCGCCGTCATCGGCCTTGGGCGGAGCGGTGCCGCTGTCTCGCGCCTGATGCGCGGTGCCGGTGCGGATGTGTTCGCCAGTGATGCGGGCGACGACGCCGGGGTAGTCGCCACGGCCGCCGCGCTCGAGGCCGAGGGCATCACCACGCAGGTGGGCGGGCATGACCTGGAACGCATCGGGCGCGCCTCGGCCGTGGTGGTGAGCCCCGGAGTGCCGCCCGGCGCGCCGCCGCTCCGTGTCGCCCGCGAGCGCGGCATCCCCGTGCTCAGCGAGATCGAGGTCGCGCTGCGCGCGCTCTCCAGCGTGCCCTACATCGGCGTCACCGGCACCAACGGCAAGACGACGGTGACGGCGCTGATCGCCCACCTGTTGCGCGCCATGGGGCTCGAGACCGTCGAGGCCGGCAACATCGGCACGCCGCTGAGCGAGGTCGCGCTGGCGCCGAAGAAGCCGGCGTGGATGGTCGTCGAGCTCTCGTCCTTCCAACTGCACGACACGCCATCCGTCCAGCCTGCAGTGTCGGTGCTGACGAACCTCGCTCCCGACCACCTCGACCGCTACGAGGCGCTCGAGGAGTACTACGCGGACAAGGCGCTGCTCTTTCGCAACGCCACGGGTTCGTCGGTGCGCGTGGTGAACGCGGACGACCCGGAGGTGATGCGCCGCACCGCGTCCGTCCCCGGCGTCGCGCGCACCTTCTCATTGCGCGACCCCGGAGCCGACGCCTGGTTCGATGCCGCCCATGGCGTGCTGATGCTCGCCGGCGTTCCGCTGGTGGAGCGCTCGCTGCTGTCGCTGCTCGGCGCTCACAACGTCGCCAACGCCCTTGCCGCGGCGGCGGCCGCCTGGTTCGCCGTGCCGTCCGCTCAGTCGGCGGCGACGCGCGCCAAGCTCGCCGTTGGCCTGCAGAGCTTTCGCGCGCTCCCGCACCGGCTCGAGCCGGTCGGGGAGCGCGACGGCGTGCTCTGGGTGAACGACTCCAAGGCCACGAACATCGGCGCGGCGCGCGTCGCGCTCGAGGGCATGACGCGTCCCACCATCCTGCTGCTCGGCGGGCGTCACAAGGGCGAGCCGTACACCGCGCTGCTCGACGCCGCGCGGGTGCACGCCAAGGTGGTGCTCGCGTATGGCGAGGCCGCCGAGCGCATCGAGGCCGACCTCGCGCCGCACGTGCCGGTGGAGCGTCTCGGGTCGTCCTTCGAGCAAGTGATCGCGCGCGCGCGCGCCCTTGCCGCGCCGGGCGACGTCGTCCTCCTCGCTCCCGCCTGCTCCAGCTACGACATGTTCAACAACTACGAGGAGCGCGGTGCCGCGTTCCGCGCCCTCGCGCTGCCGACATCATGACCGCCATGAGCCGTGAACGCTGGCGCATGGGCCTCGCGGCGCGCGTCCTCGTGATGCTCACCGCCGCGCTGATCGCGTTTGGCCTCGCGACGCTCTACTCGGCGAGTTCGATCGAGGCGATGTCCGCCGGACGGCCGAGCTGGCACTTCCTGCTGCGCCAGCTCGTGGGCGTGGCCGTGGGCATGGTCGCGTTCGCCATCGTCGCCAAGATCGATGCCGAACGCTGGCGCGGCTGGGCGTGGCCGCTGATGGGACTCTCGATCTTCCTGCTGCTGCTCACCGTGCTGCCGTTCACGATTTCGATCGCGCCGCCCATCAACGGGTCGCGGCGCTTCCTGCTCGGCGGTTCACTGCAGCCCTCCGAACTCGGCAAGCTCGCGCTGGTCGTCTGGACCGCGATGCTGATCGTGAAGAAGGGCGGGGAGGAGGGGTTGCGCAGGATGTCGAAGGGCCTGATGCCGTTCCTGATCGTGCTCGGTGTGCTCGGCTTCCTCGCCGCGCTGGAGCCAGACCTCTCGGTGATCCTCTTCTACGCGCTGGTGATGGGCGTGATGCTGTTCGCCGCCGGCGCGCGCATCGGGCACTTCGTGCTGCTCGGCGTGGTCGGCATACCGCTCGCGTGGACACAGGTCTCGAAGGTCGAGTATGCCATGCGGCGCATCCTCGGCTTCGCCGACGGCGTCGACTCGTCGGCGGTGAACTATCAGCTCAAGCAGTCGTTGATCGCGGTCGGCTCGGGCGGGCTGTTCGGCGTCGGGTTCGGGCAGGGCCGGCAGCAGTACGGGTTCCTGCCGCTGCCATACAACGACTTCATCGGCAGCAACGTCGGCGAGGAATGGGGGTTCATGGGCCTCTCGGGGCTCATCCTCCTCTACGCGCTCTGGGGATGGCTCGGGTTCCGCATCTCGAGCAATGCGCGCACGCCGTTCCAGCAGCTCGTTGCCATCGGCCTCACCGTCACGATGCTCGTGACCGCCTACCTGCACCTCGGCGTCGTGACCGGCCTGCTGCCGACGACGGGACTGACGCTGCCGTTCATCTCGTACGGCCGCTCGAACATCCTGCTCTCGCTGCTCATCACGGGGATCCTGGTGAACATCGGCAGCACGCGCGAACGCGTGACCGGCGACGGCGTCGTCGCGACCGATCCGGTCGCGTCACCCGCCAGATAGTCATGCGCGTCATCTTCACGGGCGGCGGGACCGGCGGCCACCTGTATCCGGGTCTCGCGATCGCTCGCGCGCTCGTGCGGGCGCGGCCGGAGGTCGAACCGTTCTTCGTGGGCGCGCAGCGCGGCATCGAACGCGACGTGCTGCCGGGCACGGAGTTCCCGCACCTGCTGCTCGACCTGCATCCGCTGTACCGCCCGCAGGTCTGGAAGAACTGGCGCACATTGCGCGGCGCGCTGCGCGGCTGGAGCGCGCTCGGCTCGCTCGCGCGGGAACGGCGGCCGGCGCTCGTCGTCGGCACCGGCGGCTACGCGGCGGGCCTCACGATGTTCTGGGCTTCGCGCCACGGCGTTCCCGTGGTGCAGCACATCGGCGACGCGGTGCCGGGCATCACCGCGCGCTGGGCGGCTCGCTTGTCGCGCGAGGCGTACCTCGGCTATCCGGAGGCCGAGCAGTACCTGCCTCGCGGCAAGTGCGTGTACCGCGACACTGGCAACCCCATCGAACCGCCGCCGGACATCCGGCCCGAGCCTGCGGCCGCGCGGGCGCGCTGGGGTTTTCCCGCACACGCCACCGTGCTGCTCGTGTTCGGCGGTTCGCAGGGCGCGAGGGCGCTCAACCAAGCGATGGCGGCGTGGATCGACCGCGGCCTGCCGCGCGGCCTCTGCGTGCTCTGGGCCACCGGCCGCGCGCAGCATGACGGCTTCAAGCAGCTCGACCGTGCGGACGTGCGCGTCGTGCCGTACCTCGCGCCGATCGCGGACGCCTACGCCGCGAGCGACGTCGCCCTCGTCCGGGGTGGCATGATGGGCACGAGCGAGCTGAGCGCATGGGGCGTGCCGATGGTGATCGTGCCGTTGCCGAGCGCGGCGAATGACCACCAGACGGCCAATGCGATGGTGCTCGAACGCGCAGGCGCGGCGGTACACCTGCCGCAGTCGGTGCTGACGGCTGAGCGGCTGGACAAAGAGGTCAGCGCGCTGCTCGACCATCCTTCGCGGCGTGAGGCGATGGCGGCGGCGGCGCGCGCGCGCGGGCGTCCGCACGCGGCGGCGGAGATCGCGGCACATATCGGGCGGCTGCTGGACGCGCACGGCTGAGCGGCGTGCGCGGGTGCCCGAAGCGAGCCCGGGTCCTATCTTTCACGCGATGCCACTCCTCGACTCCGCCGATCCGCGAAAAGAGCCGATCCACTTCATGGGGATAGCGGGCGCAGGGATGAGCGCGCTCGCCGAACTCTTCCAGCGGCGCGGCGTGGCGGTCACCGGATGCGACCAGAATCCCGATGGAGCCTCGGACCTCGTCACCCTCGGCATCCGCGTCAGCAAGGGTCATGACGAGTCGCATGTGGAGGGACAACGCGCGCTGATCGTCTCGAGCGCCATCCCGAAGGATCATCCGGAGGTGCAGCGCGCGCGCGCACTCGGGATCCCCGTCGTGCGGCGCGCCGAGGCGTTGGCCGAGGCGACTTCGGGCGGCGCGCTGATCGGCGTGGCCGGCACGCACGGCAAGAGTACGACGACGGTGATGACGACCGAGGCACTGGCCGCGGCCGGACTCGCGCCGACCGGCGTCGTGGGCGCGCGCGTGACCTCGTGGGGCGGCAATCTCTCGCGAGGCGACCATGCCATCTTCGTCGTCGAGGCGGACGAGTACGACCGGTCGTTCCTCGCGCTGACGCCGACCGTCGCGGTGGTGACCAACGTCGAGGCGGACCACCTCGACATCTACCGGGACCTGCAGGACATCCACGACACGTTCTCGACCTTC
>DATLLD010000074.1:0-11886 GCA_035538035.1 Gemmatimonadaceae bacterium
CTCCCGTGCTGCCGCACGGGCGTCCTCGAAGACGGCAGTCTCCATTTCCGGCCAGTGCGCGGCGGCGAAGTCACGCTCGAGGCCCGGCGCGATCCGCCGCGCCCGCATGGCGGCCTCGATGGTGATCGTGCCCGAGCCGCACATGGGGTCGAGGAGTGGCGTTCGCGAGTCCCAGCGCGCTCCATCCAGCATCGCCGCCGCGAGCGTTTCGCGGAGCGGCGCCCTCGCGATCGAGAGCCTGTAGCCCCGTCGGTGCAGGAGCTCGCCGGAAGCGTCGGCGCTGATCACGCAGCGGTCGTGATCGACGCGCACCACGAAGAGCTGCGACGGCGCGTGGATGGACGGCGCCGTCTCGACGACATCGGTATCCTCGTCGGCGCTCGCGGCGGTCGCGAAGCTCACGCCGGGCACTGCGCGCTCGATCGCCGCGGCCACCCGCTGGGCGACTGCATCGGAGTGATACAGACGAGACTTCCGGCAGGTCACGCGAAGGCGCACCAGGCTGCCTCGCGCGACGATGCGCGACCACTCGAGCTTGCGTGCAGCGCGCTCGAGCTCGTGGAACGCCAGCGCCCGAAACCCCGCGAGGCGCACCGTCACACGGCTGGCGATGCGCAGCTCCAGATGCACGCGGGCGAGACCGGCCGCGTCGCAGCGGAACGAGACGCCACCCGGCGATGCCGTCGCATCGGGGAAGCCGAGTGCCTTGAGCTCCGCGGCGACGAGCGCCTCAAGGCCGGGAGCGGCGACCGCCCAGGCGTCGTATGTGCGGCGGGCGGGCGGGAGAGGGGCGGTCACCCCGTCAATCTATGCGCGGGCGCGCGCCGCCTCACGAGCCCGCCGCGAGTCCATCACCCGCCACCCGAGGAGCACGGCGAAGATCAGCGCGAACACCAGCGGCTCGGCGATGTCGCGCTTGACCGACATCCAGAAATGGATCACGCCGAGCGGGGCGATCACGTAGATGAGCCGATGGAGCTTGCGCCAGCGCTTGCCGAGCCGGGCGATCATTCGCTTGGTCGAGGTCAGCGCCAGCGGCACCATCAGCAGGAAGGCAAGCATGCCGATGGTGATGTACGGCCGCTTGAGGATGTCCTCGGCGATGTCATCCCACCCGACGAACTCGCTGATGCCGATCTGCATGTCGAGCAGGGCCCAGGTCAGCAGGTGCAGGCACGCATAGCCGAAGGCGAACAGGCCAAGGGTGCGGCGATGCTTGGCGAGCCAGTTCCACCCCGTGAGCCGGCGCAGCGGCGTGATGGAGAGCGTGAGCACGAGGAACCGCAGCGTCCAGTTGCCGAGGAGGTGTTCGCCTTCCTTGATCGGGTCGGAGCCGAGATGCCGCGAGTAGAGGAACAGGTCCGAGAGGAGCGCGATGAGGATCAGCGACGCGGGCACGAGCGCCGCGACGACGAGCGCCACCCCGAACCCGCGAGGCTGGCGCTCGAGCCCTGCCAACGGCGTCATCTCAGTAGTTGCGTCGCAGGTCCATGCCCGAGTAGAGCGATGCGACCTCGTCCGCGTACCCGTTGAACGGCAACGTCGGCCGGCGGCGGAACTCGCCGATGCGACGCTCGCTCGCCTGGCTCCAGCGCGGGTGGTCGACGGCCGGATTCACGTTGGCATAGAAGCCGTACTCGTTGGGGATCGCCTCGTTCCAGGCGGTCGGCGGCATCGTTGAGGTGAGCCGGATGCGCACGATGCTCTTGATGCCCTTGAAGCCGTACTTCCATGGCACGACGAGCCGCAGGGGCGCGCCGTTCTGGTTGGGAAGATCCTTCCCGTAAACGCCGGTGACGAGCAGCGTCAGCGGATGCAGCGCCTCGTCGAGGCGAAGTCCTTCGTTGTAAGGCCAGTCGAGCACGGGATAGCGCTGGCCCGGCATCCGCTTGGGATCGAGCAGTGTGGTGAACTCGACGAAGTTTGCCCCCGCGGTGGGTTGTGCGCGCTTGATGACGTCCGCGAGCGGGATGCCGCGCCACGGGATGACCATCGACCACGCCTCGACGCAGCGCATGCGGTAGATGCGATCCTCCATCTTCGAGGGCTTGAGGAAGTCCTCGAGCTGGTAGTTGCCGGGCTTTCCGACGAGCCCCTCCACCTTCACGGTCCACGGCTTGGCGACGAACTCCTGCGAGTTCTCCTTCGGGTCGTCCTTGCCGGTGCCGAACTCGTAGAAGTTGTTGTAGCCGGTGACGTCCTCCCACGGGGTGGGACGGTCGTTGGGCTGGAGTCCGTACGGCTTGCCGAGCGCATCCTGTCCTTGGGAGGATGGTCCCCCGGCGAGCGTGCCGAGCAGCGCCGCGCGCGACTCGTTCGCCGCGACCGCCCTTGCCCCCACGAGTCCCGCGCCGAGCACGCCGGCCGCGGCGATGAACGACCGCCGATTCAGCCAGAGCGACTCGGACGTGATCTCGCTCGAGGGAAGCTCCCTTCCGTCGTGTCTCGTCATGGTCATATCTATCGCTCGCCTTCCCAGTGTGTTCCCGCGGCAGACGTCGTCCACTCGCCGAATGACAGGATGTCCCTCCCGCGATTACGCGTCCACCGTCGCACTGTTGAGGCGCGCCTCCAATCGGTGCCGTCGCGCGAGGGCCGACACCTGCCATATTCCCCTTATGCACGCGACACCCGCACCGCTCCCGCCGGCCATCAGCCGCGTCCTCGACCGCTTCGCCTCGATGGGTCGCGAGGAGAAGATGCAGTCGCTCGTGGCCTATGCGAAGAAGCTCGAGCCGCTGCCCCCGGAGCTCGCGGCGCTCGACCGCGCCCCGTTCACCGTGCCCGAGTGCCAGACGCGCGTCGACCTCTTCCCAGAGGCACGCGACGGGCGAATGCACTTCTACGCGGACGTGAACCTGCGACAGTCTCCGACCGTCGCGGCGTTCCTCGCGATCGTGTTCGCGGCCGTCAACGACCACCCTCCGGCGACCACGCTGGCGATCCCCGATGATTTCGTGCAGCGCATGATGCACGGCCTCGGACTGAGCGCGCGCGAACGCGGCCTGACGGCGATGGTCGAGCGCCTCAAGCGCCACGCGCGCGAGGCGGAGAGGTCCCCTTCCCCCAAGACCACCACTGAACCGGATCCCGGCCACCGATGACCGATCGAGTGAAGCAGCAGCACTTCGGCAACCACACTCGCTACAACGCGCTCTTCCACTTCTTCGCTTTCCCCGTCACGGCTCTCTTCGCCCTGCATTCCATCGCGCACGCGCTGGGATATCCGAGCCGCGCGCACTGGTTCGAGGCGATTTACGCGTTGGCGATCGTAGCCGCCGTCATGGCTTCGCGCACCATGGCGATCACGGTGCAGAACCGCGTCATCCGGCTCGAGATGCGGCTGCGTCTGCGTGAGGTGCTGCCGGCGGCGTTGCAGCCGCGGATCCGGGAACTGGGCGTCCGGCAACTCGCCGCGCTGCGCTTCGCCAGTGACGCCGAGTTGCCGCGGCTGGTGGAGCGCGTGCTCGCCGGCGAGTTCCCGAACACGAAGGAGATCAAGCGCGCCATCGTCGACTGGCAGGCGGACTACTTGCGGGTGTGACCCCCGGTGAAGAGCTGGCCCTGCCAGCTCTCACCTGCCGGTCGCTCGAAGCCGGCGCGGTACTCGCCAACCGTCGTCAGCGTGGTGTCGAACACCGGCGTGGCAGCGTCCACCTCGCCCATCGCGCCCATGTGCGTGAACTCGGCGCGCGTGCAGGAATGCACGAAGCCGGCGCTGTCGCGGAAGAACACGAGGCCGCCGCCGACCATCGAGGTGCCGATGCCGGCCTCGATCTCCTGCAGCACGCGAAAGAGCCCGTCGATGGAGCAGCCGGACGCATCGGAGGCGCGCTCATCGACGGCGACGGCGAGGAAGAACTCCTGCGTGAACTCGCGGCCGGTGGTGAGCGGCGCGCCGTGCGCCTTCCATCCGGCGAGGAAACGGTCGACCGCCGTCAGCAGGCGCGGCGTGTCGACTTCATCAAGAGGCGTGCGGGCGCCGAAGATCCAGAGGCGCGCGTCGTCGGGAAGGGCTTCGAAGGGAACGAGAGGCATGGGCTGATCCGTAGGTCCGGTGGAGCCGTTGGTCCATGAATCTAACGCCGCCCGCCCCGTGGCCAGCCTTCACGCCGCGTCCGGCCGGCTTGGCGCGGGCCGTCAGGCCGCGTCGGGCCGGCCGAGCAGAAGGTGCACGAACGCCTTGTCCGCGGGTTCCGTCGCGATGTACACGTGGTCGCCGGCCTCGAGCGTCGTGTGCCCGCGCGGCACGATCAGGCGCTCGGCACGCAGGATCAGCGTCACCGCCGTGCCCTCGGGGAATGGCAGCTCGCTGAGCGGCACCCCCGTGATGTCCAGCGCCTCGTCGATGTAGAACGCGAGAAGTTCACCGGAGAGCGCCCTCGTGGAGATGATCTCGAGGACCGCCGGTGGCGACGGGGGCGCATCGGACTCGAGGCCGAGCCGCCGCGTCACCCACGGCACCGTGCCTCCATGCACGAGCGCGCTCACCACCACGACGAAGAATACGAGGTCGAAGAGATACTCCGCCTGCGGCACGCCGGCCAGCACGGGAAACGCGGCGAGGATGATCGGCACCGCGCCGCGCAGGCCCGCCCAGCCGATGAACGCCTTCTCGCGCAACGGCATCCGGAACGGCAACAACGAGAGGAGCGCGGCCACCGGCCGCGCGACGAACCCGAGTATCGCCGCTATCGCGAGGCCCAGCGGGGCGACCTCCATCAGCCGCGTCGGGAAGACCAGCAGCCCGAGGATCAGGAACATCCCGATCTGGCTGAGCCACGACATGGCCGCGTGCCAGCGGGTCAGGCTCGTCTTGTACGGCAGCGCCGCGTTGCCGAGCACCAGCGCGGCGACGTACGCGGCGAGGAATCCGCTGCCATGCACGAGCGTCGCGATGCCGAAGGTGAGCAGCGCCACCGACAGCGTGAGCACCGGGTAGAGGCCGGTGGTCTGCAGCTGGATCCGCGCCAGCATCAACGTGCCGAGGTAACCGGCGACCAGGCCCACCGCTGCACCGACGGTGAGTTCCAGGAGCGCGCCGCCACCGATGCCCACCCACGAGACGGACTCGGCGCTCCCCATCAGCGCCGTCGTCAGCGCGACCGTCAGCATCACGGCCAGCGGGTCGTTGAGCCCGGACTCCAGCTCGAGCGTGGAGCCGACGCGCGGGTGCAGCGAGAGACCGCTGCTGCGCAGCACGCTGAAGGTGGCCGCTGCATCGGTCGACGAGACGATCGCCCCGAGCAACAATGCCATCTGCCACTCGACGCCGAGCAACCAGGCGCCACCGGCGACGATGAACATCGTGACGAGCACGCCGAACGTCGCCAGCACCGCGGCCGGCGCCCAGAACCGGCGAACGTGCGAGAGCGGCGTGCTCAGGCCGGCATCGAAGAGGATCAAGACCAGCGCGACGGTGCCCATCCGAAACGCGAAGCGATAGTCCGCGAACTCGATGCCCAGCAGGCCCTCGGATCCCGCGAGGATGCCGACGCCGAGAAAGAGCAGCACGGCCGGGATTCCCGTGCGGTCGGAGGCGCGGCTCGAGAGCACGCTCACCCCGAGCAAGAGCCCGAAGACGGCGACTATGAGAGCGGTGGCTCCGGGTTCGGCGATCACGATCCCAATATGAAGTCAGGCTCGCGCACGCGTCATGCCGTGCCGCAGATTCACGCGGACGACCTTCCACCGGAGACCGCATGTCGAACAGCCTGGGTGCCGACCGCCGCGCCTTCCTCGAACGCATCGGCGCCATGGGCGTCACGTCGGCGCTCTTTCCCGGCGTGCTTTGGGCCAAGGTGAGCGAGGGGGAGGAGATCACCGAATCGTCGATCGCCGCAGCGGCCGAGATCGCCGGCGTGGAGTTCACCGACGCGGAGCGCAACCAGATGTTGGACGGGCTGCGCGGCCAGACGCGGCGGCTCGCGGCGCTGCATGCCGTGCCGCTCGCCAACTCCGTGGCGCCGGCGATCGTCTTCTCGCCGCTCCCGCGCGCGGGTGCCGTGCCCACCGAACCACAACGCCAGGTCGTGCCGTCGCCGGTGGCCGCACGTCGCGCACCCATGGATCTCGAGTCGCTCGCCTACGCCTCGCTCACCGAGCTCGCGGACCTCGTCCGACGCCGGCAGGTGACGAGCACGCAACTCACGGAGATGTACCTCACGCGACTCGCACGACTCGACCCTCAACTGCTCTGCGTCACGACGCTGACGCGCGACCGTGCGCTCGCGCAGGCGCAGAAAGCCGACGCGGAGATCGCGGGCGGCCGGTATCGCGGGCCGTTGCACGGCATCCCCTGGGGCGCCAAGGACCTGCTCGCGGTGAAGGGATATCCCACCACTTGGGGCACCGCGCCCTACCGCGATCAGATGCTGGACGAGGACGCGACCGTCGTGCAGCGGCTCGACGCCGCCGGCGCCGTGCTGATCGCCAAGCTCACGCTCGGCGAGCTCGCGCAGGGCGACCAGTGGTATGGCGGGATGACGCGCAATCCGTGGAAGCTCGACCAAGGGTCGAGCGGCTCCTCGGCTGGCCCCGCCTCGGCCACCGCCGCGGGCTGCGTCGGCTTCTCCATCGGCAGCGAGACGCTCGGCTCGATCTCCTCGCCGAGCACCCGCTGCGGCGTGACGGGACTGCGTCCGACCTTCGGCCGCGTGCCGCGCACCGGCGCGATGGCGCTCTCGTGGAGCATGGACAAGCTCGGTCCCATCTGCCGCACGGTGGAGGACTGCGCGCTGGTGCTCTCCGTGATCAATGGTCCCGACGGTCGCGACCAGTCGGTGCACAACGCGGCGTTCAACTGGCGCGGCGTCACGGGCACGACGGGCGCGCGCGGACTTCGCGTGGGCTACGTGCAATCGGCGTTCGCCGCGCCGCTCGAGCGCAACGCCACCAAGCCGTTCGACGACGCCGCGCTCGAGACCATGCGCACGCTCGGCGTCGAACTCGTGCCGGTGGAGATCCCCGCCATCGAATACAACGCGATGCGGATCATCCTGACCGCCGAGGCCGCTGCGGCGTTCGACGCGCTCACCCGGAGCGGGCGCGTGCGCGAGCTCGCGCAGCAGGGGCCGAACGCATGGCCCAACTCCTTCCGCACGGCGCGCTTGATTCCGGCGGTCGACTACGTGAATGCCAACCGCGTGCGCACGCTCGCCATCGAGGCGTGGGACGACCTGATGAAGGGTGTGGACGCCATCATCGCGCCGACGAACTCAGGGCAACTGCTCGCCACGAACCTCACTGGGCATCCCGCCGTGATCGTGCCGAACGGATTCCGGGCCGACAACGGCACGCCGGTTTCGATCACCTTCATCGGGCGGCTCTTCGGGGAGGAGGCGATGCTGCGCGTGGCGATGGCGTACCAGCGCTCGACGCCGCATCACACGCGGCATCCGGCGCTTTGAAGGCTACCCGAAGAAGCGCGACCACCAGCGCTTGCGAGCCGCCTGCGGCGCCACCGGCGCCACCGGCAGCGGATCCTCGCCCGTGAGGATGCGCGCCGGATTCTCTTCCGTGAGGCGCCGCGCCTGCTGCATGCCGCCGCGCTCGGCGATCAGCGCGATCGCCCTGGCGGTCGCCGGCGTGCCGCGCGCGTGGTGGTCGCTCGCGACGTAATCCACCCAGCCTTGCTCGAGCAGGATGCGAGCGATGGCCGTGGCCCGCTCGCCGTGCTGGCCGAGCAGCGATCCCGCGTTCACCTGCAGGTATGCGCCGGCGGCGCGGCAACGCGAGAGCACGGAGAGGCGCTCGTCGTGGTTCCGGTATCGCTCGGGGTGAGCGATGATCGGGCGCCATCCCTTGGCGCGCATGTTCTCCATCGCCCACTCGGCATTGGGCGGCAGCCTCATCGCCGGGAACTCGCAGAGCACGAATGGCCCGCCGGCGAGACGGATGCGCGGGTCGGAGAGGTCCGGGTCCGGGTCGTCGAGCATGACCTCCGTGCCCCGCGACAGCGCGGGGAGTCCCGGCTCGAGCGCGACGGCGGCCCGCAACGCCTCCCATCCGGTGTCGAGTTCATCGAGCCGAGCCGCGCACCGCTCGGCCGACCTCGTCACCGAGCCGTCGAAGTGCGGTGTGGTGATGCAGCGCGTCACGCCCTGCGCCGCGAACAGCCGGAGGGCCTCGAGCGAATGGCGAACGTCCGGCGCGCCGTCGTCGACCGCCGGGATCAAGTGGCTATGGAAATCGACGATGCCGCTCATGCCGGCTCCTCGCCGGCCACCACCACTCGAGCGCAACGGAGGGTCATGCTCGCAATCTACGGCGCGGTGACGGGCGGACGGAACTCAAAGCAGCCCGAGTTCGAGGCGCAGCGCCGACGCCAGCGTCGGGTGCAGGAACGGGAAGCCCGCATCCGCGAGCGCACCCTGGCGCACACGCTGGCCGGCAAGGATCGTGGCCTCCGCCATCTCCGGATAGACGGCCCGCAGCACGAACGCCGGTACCGGCGCGATCGCCGGCCGGTGCAGTATCCGCCCGAGCGTCGAGGCGAAGGTCGCGTTGGTGACCGGCTCCGGCGCCGTAGCGTTGAGCGCACCGTGCACCTGCGGCGACTGCAGCGCGAAGTGGATCGCGCCGATGAGATCCTCGCGGGAGATCCAGCTCATCCACTGGCGGCCGCTGCCGAGCCTTCCGCCAAAGCCCGCGAGGAAGGGCTTGATCATCTTCCCGAGCGCACCACCGCCGGGGTTGAGCACGACGCCGAACCGTAGGTGCACCACGCGAATGCCGGCATCGCGCGCCGGCGCCGCGGCCTCCTCCCACGCGCGCACGACATCGGCGAGGAAGTCGTCACCCGGCGCGCTGCGCTCATCGAGCAGTTCGTCACCGCGGTCGCCGTAGTAACCGACTGCCGATGCGCAGACGAGCACGTCCGGCCTTGGGTCCATCGCCGCGCAGACCTCGGCGATCAGCCGCGTGCCCTTCACTCGGCTCTCGAGGATGGCGCGCTTCGACTCGCTCGTCCACCGCGTCGCTATCGGCGCGCCGGCCAGGTGGATCACCGCGTCGACGCCCTCGAGCGACTCCTCGTCGATGGCGAGTCGCTCGGGATCCCACCGGATGTCGCTGCTCGGACCCCGGCCGACGGTGCGAACGTCGTGTCCCCCGCCCCTCAGGAACGGCACGAGCGCGTGGCCGACGAACCCACTGGCGCCGGTGACGGCGATGCGGTGTGGCCCGCGCGCGGCGAAGGCGGCGTGGCGCTCCAGGTCCGCGCGCGTGATGGCGTGCCGCCAGCGCAGCAGGCGCTCGATGCGTGCGCGCGCAAACGCACCCCCGAGCGCCGGGCCGAACGGCGGCAGCGGCAAGCGGTACGAGATGCGGTCCTCGAGCATGCTCGTGCCCGGCCCCGCGGGCTCCATGCGGTGCACGTGCTCCCATTGGGCGAACGGGCCGGAACGCTGCACGTCGCGGAACTCACGCCCCGTGCGGTAGCCCACATGCTCGATCTCCCATCGGACGTCGAGCGGGCCCACGGGCACCTTGAGCGTGACGCGCGCGCCGTCGCGGATGTGGCCCTGGCTGCTCACGACTTCCACGGGCATCCACGCCGGGATCAGCCGCTCGAGCGCGCCCGGCCGCTCGTGCCAGGCGAACACCTCCTCGGCGCTCGCCGGCATCGACGAGCGGAACACGACCTCGGTGACGCGCGCCGAAGGCGGGGACTCCACGGGCGTTCCCTTCGCCGCCGCCGTCATCCCCGTCGCCGTCTTGCTCACGCCGGTGGGTTGTCCACTCTGCGCCATAGGTACCAGGAAGCGATGGTTCTGTAGGGCGCCCAGCGCGCACCGATCGTCGCCACGCGCTCCGGCGTCGGGAGTCTCCGCAGCCGGTAAATGAGTTGTATCGCCTTTTGCACGCCAAGGTCCAGCACCGGCAGCACGTCGGGCCGGCCGAGGCGGAACATCAGGAACATCTGCGCCGTCCACTCGCCGATGCCGCGGATGCGCGTCAGTGCCTCGATCACCTCGGCGTCATCGAGTTCATGCAGCTGGTCGAACGGCACGGAACCGTCGATGGCGTGGCGCGCGAGGTCCTGCAGGTACTCCGTCTTCCTCCCCGAGAGGCCGGCGGCGCGCAGCTTCGGCACGGGCGTGGCGACGAGTTCGCGGGGCGTCGGATGCCGGCCGCCGTAGAGGCCGAGCACGCGGCCGTGGATCGTCGCCGCAGCCTTGCCGCTGAGTTGCTGATAGACGATGGAGCGGGCGATCGCGTCGAAATGGGTGCCGCGGCGCTGCCGTTGCAGCCCGCACGCGCCGGCCACGTCGATCCACTCGCCGAGGCGCGGGTCGGCGGAGCGGAGGTGTTCGAGTGCGGCAGCGTGGCGTGGGGGCATGCTTGCAAGCTAGCTTCACCCCTACAATGGCCACCATCCTCTACGTCGATGATGAGCCCGCGATCGGCATGCTGCTCGACGACACGCTCGAGCGTGCGGGACACAAGCCGATCGGCGCGCGCTCAGTCTCGGAGGCGGTGCAGGTGCTGGCCCGAGGCGGGGTCGACCTCATCATCTCCGATTACCGCATGCCGGGGCTCACGGGACTCGAGTTCCTGAGCCTGCTCGCGCGCGATGGGTACGACGTGCCGCTCATCATGCTCACGGGTTACGCGAGCATCGAGCACGCGGTCGCTGCCATCAAGGCCGGCGCCATCGACTACATCACCAAGCCGGTGAACCCGCAGCAGCTCGAGCTCGCGGTGGAACAGGCGCTCGACGTGGTCAAGCTCCGGCGCGAGAACGCGTCGTTGCGCCGCGAGGTCATGACGCTGCGGCAGGACCAGCTGATCGTCGGGGACAGCATGGCCATCCGGAACGCGCTGCAGGAGGTCGCGATGGCGGCGCCGACGCGCGCCACCGTGCTCCTGCTCGGCGAGAGCGGCACCGGCAAGGAACTGTTCGCGCGCGCGATCCACGACCAGAGCGACCGGCGCGACGCGCCGTTCATAAAGCTCAACTGTGCGGCGCTGCCCGAAGGGCTCGTCGAGAGCGCGCTGTTCGGCCACGAGAAGGGCGCATTCACCGGCGCGCACCGGAGGGTCGAGGGGGCGTTCGAGCGGGCGCACCACGGCACACTGCTGCTCGACGAGGTCACGGAGATGCGACTCGACCTCCAGGCCAAGCTGCTCCGTGTGCTGCAGGAACAGGAGTTCGAGCGCGTTGGCGGCGACACGCCGATCCGCGTCGACACCCGCATCATCGCGACGTCCAACCGCGACCTCGCGTCGTCCGTCAGCAAGGGCGAGTTCAGGCAGGACCTGTTCTACCGCCTCAGCGTGATCCCGATCATGATCCCGCCACTGCGCGACCGCTCGGAGGACATTCCCGTGCTGGCCATGCGGTTCGCGCTGCGCACGGCTGCGGAGCTCGCGAAGGACATCCAGGGCATCGCGCCCGACGCGCTCGAGTGGCTGCAGGGCCAGCAGTGGCCGGGCAACGTGCGGGAACTGCAGCACACGGTCGAGCGCGCGGTGATACTCTCGCACGACACGATGCTGCAGCGGCACACCTTCGAGTCGGCGGTCTTCACCAGCGCGCGGCAGGTGCCGGTGCGCCAGCGGCCGGTCGATGCCACGCTCGGAGCCGAGGCCAACGAGCCCGTGGTGCTCCACGCGTTGAACGTGGAGGCGGCCGAGCGCGCGCTGATCGAGAAGGCGCTCCAGCGGACGGGCGGTAACCGCACGCGGGCGGCGGAACTGCTGGGCATCTCGTCGCGGACGCTGCGCTCGAAACTGAACACGAGCGAGGCCCTCGAGGGGGAGTCGAGCGAATGAGCAGGCTGACGAATGTCGCCGGAAGTTTCTTCCACCCGGCAGACTTTTCCTAGCCGCCAGACGTTACAGACTATCGCGTAACTGCTTTGGTTGTAACGAGATAGAGTA
>DATLLD010000075.1:0-2297 GCA_035538035.1 Gemmatimonadaceae bacterium
TCTAATTCTGTTGCTTGCTCAGTGGCCCTCCGTGTCCTCCGCCGTCCTCTGTGTTGGCTTGTGTTTCCCTACTCCCCCCGCAACGTCGACTCCACGGCAGAAAGCAACCCAGCAGCAGTGAACGGCTTCTCGATCAGCGACACCTGCCGCCCGAACGCGCCCTTCGCCCGCACCTCGGCGTCCGAGTACCCGGACATCATCAGCACCGGCAGCGTCGGCCACCGCTCCGCGACCCGCGACGTGAGATCCACGCCGCTCATTCCCGGCATCATCACGTCCGTCAGCACCATGTCCATCATGCCGGGGTTGCTCCCCAGCTTTGCCAGCGCTACGCCCGCATGCTCCGCCTCGACCACCCGGTAACCGCCGCGCTCGAGCAGGCGGCGCGTCACCTCGCGGGTCGCGGGGTCGTCCTCGACCACCAG
Source organism: Gemmatimonadaceae bacterium (assembly GCA_035538035.1). Classification (GTDB taxonomy): domain Bacteria; phylum Gemmatimonadota; class Gemmatimonadetes; order Gemmatimonadales; family Gemmatimonadaceae; genus Pseudogemmatithrix. Next base: position 426 of record DATLLD010000075.1, read on the forward strand.
CACCGTCGCGAGCGGCGCGCGGCCCGTGGGCGGCGCCACCGCATACATCGAGATCGTCGCGTCCTCGCGCGGCCGGCGCCGCACGTGCGCGCCCTCGACCGGCGGGAAGTAGAGCTTGAAGGTGGTGCCGACCCCTGGCTCGCTCTGTACGCTCAGGTGACCGCCGCTCTGCGTGACGATGCCATGCGCCGTCGCGAGCCCGAGCCCCGTCCCCTTCCCCACCGCCTTCGTCGTGAAGAACGGTTCGAAGATCCGCGAGAGCGTCGTCGCGTCCATCCCCGTGCCGGTGTCGCTCACGATGATGCAGACGAACCGGCCCTCCGCCGCGTGCAGCGGACTCTCCGGACGCTCGTCGAGCGGCGCCATCTGCGTGCGGATCGTGAGCCGGCCGCCGTTCGGCATGGCGTCCACCGCGTTCAGCGTCAGGTTGAGGAGCACCTGCTCGAGCTGGCCGCGGTCGACGCTCACATGCGAGAGCGACGCGTCGGGGTGCACCTCGAACACCACGTTCGACGGGATCACGCGCGTCAGCATGCGCTGCGCGCCGGCGATCACGTCGTTGACGTCGACCTGCTGCGGCGCGATCACTTGCTGGCGGCTGAACGCGAGCAACTGCCGTGTGAGCCCGGCGGCGCGTTCGGTGGCTCGCAGCACCTCGTCGAGGTCGCGCACCGACTCGCTCTCCGCCGGCATGTCCGAGCGGACGAGCTCCGTGTAGTTGCGCACCACCGTCAGCACGTTGTTGAAGTCGTGCGCGATGCCGCCGGCGAGTCGACCCACCGCCTCGATCTTCTGCGACTGCATCAGCTGCGCCTCGAGCCGTTGCTGCTGCTCCACGCGCGCGCTCATGCGGTCGAACGCGTTCTCGAGCCGCTCGATCTCATCGTCCGTGACGTCGTCCTGCACGATCGGCGGGCCGGAGTGCCCGGCCTCCATGCGGTCGACCTCGTCCGTGAGCGCCACCAGCCGGTTGGTGACCTGCCGGCTGAGGAGCCAGACGATCAGCGCGCCGAGCAGTGCGATGGCCGCCGCCACCGGGATCACCCGCAGAATGAACACGCGCGCCGGCGCCGCCGCCTCGGACTGCGGTTGCTGCAGCCAGACGACCCACGGCGTGCCGGGGATCGGCTCCGCCACGCCGACGCCCGGACCGCGTGGCGACACGTCGAACACCATCACCGAGTCCGTCGCGTGGATCGGCGGCGGACCGCTCAGGACCGATTCAAGGTCGGTCCAGACGCCGGCGCCGGGTGAACCCACGATGATGGTGCCGGCGCCCACGAGCTCGCGGATCGCGGCCTGACCCTGACCCACGAGCTTGCGCGTCTCGACGAAGTAACCGAGCGTCGTGTCGGCGACGGCCTCGTCTCCGCGCGCCACCACGGCGGTCGCCACCTGGTAGACCGGCTTGCCAGCGACGTCGAACACCGGGCTGTACTCGGCGACCGGATGCCACGCGAGGAGCGAGTCGGCGCGGATCCGGCCGACCGCCCAAGCCGGCCATGGCTCGGCGGCGCGGAGGCCATCGGCGATCACTTCCTGCGCGTCGGCAGTGAAGAGTTGGAAGCCGAGCCGCGTGGAGTCGGCCGCGCTGCCAAGCGTCGCGCGGATCGCCCGCCCTGCCTGCACGGCCAACGAGCTTCCACCCTGCCGCAGCGCGCGCCGCACGGCCGGGTCGTCGGCGATCGCCATGTGTTGCGCTCGCCGCGCCGGGGCCGAGCTCACGACGAGCGGCGCCACGAGAGTCGCGCCCGAGCGGAGCCGCTGCCCCGTCTCATCGAACAGCGCCGTGGTGAACTGCACGTACGCCGACCACACGAAGAGGGCCGCAGTCGCCAGGATCAGTCCCGACATCACGAGCGGGAACTTCCA
>DATLLD010000076.1:0-7650 GCA_035538035.1 Gemmatimonadaceae bacterium
ACCCGCTCCGGGCTCGCCTCGGCGTCATCGTCCGAGTTGTCGGCTGCCTCCGAAACGGGCGAAGTCGGGGCGTTGGTCGGCGTCTTCGCGGCAACATTCGCCGGCGCGTTGCCGCTGCCGGTTGGTGCCGCGTCCTGCGGCCTGCTGAACGGGGTCGTACCGGGCGTCGTGTTCGCCTGCACGGGCGCTGAGTCGGTTGCCAGTACCGCTGGGGGTTGTGGGACTGGCACGCCCGTCGAGTCCGCCAGCCCCGCTCCTCCCGCCGGCGCGCCGCCGATCACGCCCGACATGTAGAGCGCGACCACCGCGATTCCGGCCGTGCCAACGCCGAGCAGCGGAACCAGCGGCCCCTTCTTCTTCGCGGCCGGCGCCGTCGCGCGATCCGCACCAGCCGGCATTCTCGCCGCGGCCTCTCGTGCCGGCACCGCCTCGATCGGCACGGTGGCCCCGCCCCCATGCACCCGCGTCGCCGGCACCGACGCCGCACCCGCGCCCGCCGCACCCGCGCCCGCCGCACCCGCGCCGGCCGCACCCATCACCAGCGTGCCCGCCTCGACCGCCTTCGTGACCGGCATCGCCGCGATGGCGGCCGCGAACTCGCGCCCGAACTGCGCCGCGCTCTGGTACCGCTCCGTCTCGTCGCGCTCGAGCGCCTTGTCCAGCGTGCGCTGCAGCTCCGGGGTCCACGCCACGTCCGGCCGCGTCTCCGCGAGCGTGCGCGGGCGGTCCGTCAGCCGCATGATCATCGCTTCCTGCGCCGTCTCGGCCGGGAAGGGCAGCTTGCCGGTGAGGCAGTTGAAGGCGACGAGGCCCAGCGAATAGATGTCCGACCGGCCATCGAGCTTGTCGCCGGCGAGCTGCTCGGGACTCATGTACTCCGGCGTGCCGACCACGAGGCCCGTCTTCGTCACCTTCTGCGCATCGCTCGAGCTCGCCTTGGCGATGCCGAAGTCCACGACCTTCACGAGGTCCGCGCCATCGCGCGTCTTCGTGATCATGATGTTGTCCGGCTTCAGGTCGCGGTGCACGATGCCCGCATCGTGCGCCACCTGCAGCGCGTCGGCCGTCTGGTGGATGATGCTGCCGCAGCGCGGCGCCGGCAGCGACCCGCCCTTCTCGATCAGCCCCGACAGCGCCGACCCCTCGATGAACTCCATCGCGAGGTAGATCAGTCCGTCGGGCGTCTCGCCGAAATCGTAGATGCCGCAGATGTTCGGATGGCTCAGCCGGCTCGCGTTCGACGCCTCGCGGTTGAACCGGGCGATGGCGTCGGGGTCGGTGTTCATCCCCGGGTTCATCACCTTGAGCGCGCTCTTGCGCCCCATCTTCACATGCTCGGCGAGGTAGACGGTGCCCATGCCACCCTCGCCCAGCTTCTTCAGGATATGATAGCGGTCCGCGACCACCGACCCGAGCAGGTCCGCCTGCGTGTTCGCCGACCGCAGCGCCGTGCCGTCGCGCGGGCAGAATCGTTCGCTGAGCGGGTACTCGGTGCCGCAGGTCGGACAGATCTTCTGGTCACTCACCCTTAGATGCTCTCCACACGGAGTGTCTGGTCGCCGAGCAGCACGCGCTGGCCCGCATGCACCGGCTTCTCGCCGCGCACGGCCACCGCGATGCCGTTGCGGCTCGCCAGGTCCAGCACGATGAACTCGAGGTCCTCGCTCCGCACCTCGGCATGACGGCCGCTCATCGTCTGATCATAGGGAAAGATCCAGTCGCCGTCGGTGCGCCCTATCACCACCGACCTCGTGGGCGAGAGGTGGCATGAGTCGCGCGCGCTGCCGTCGGAACGGAGCTGCTGCAGCACGGCGACGTCGGCGCTCGGCGTCGCCGAGCCAAGCCGGCGGGTGGCGTCCGCTTCCGGCGGGTGAGGGCCGGGGTAGCCGAGGCGCCTGAAGCGCAGCAGCTGCGAACCGATCAACACCGTGTCGCCGTCCTGCAGCTTGTACGGCACGTCGGTGAAGAGCCAGGTGCCGTTGCGCGAGCCGAGGTCGCGCACGAAGAGCTGTCCGTCACGCCACGAGAGCTGGGCGTGCACCGGGCTCATGAAGACGTCGTCGGGGAACTTGAGCTCGCCGTCCGCGCGGCCGATCGTCGCTTCCGTGCCCTCGAGCGTGACCGTGCGCGTGACCGTGCCGGCCGCATCGAGTACCGAGATCTTGGGACCGCGCACCGTCGCCTTGGCGCTGAACACGGCCGTCCCCGCCGGCGGGCTCGGCGGCGACGCGGACATCGCGACGCGCGCGCCGCAGCGCGCGCAGAAGACATCGACGCCAATGGTGACCGGCTTGCCGCAGGATGCGCAGAGCGCGTCGGAGGTCGCCGATCGCGCTTCGGGAGCCTCGGCTACGCGGCCGCCGCACTTGGGGCAGAAGGGCAGCGAGGGGTCGACTGGCGTCGAGCAATAACGGCAGGGCGATGTCGCCGCGCCCCCGGATGCAGCGCCCGCCGGAGCGCCGTTGCCCACGTTCGACGAGGCGCGCACGGGGCCCTTGGACGAGACGCGCGTCTGCGGCACGCTGAACCGTCCCCCATCCGCGCCACTCGCCGCGATACCGGGCACGGGAACGACGCGCGCACCGCCGGCCGCCACGACGGGCTTGCCGCAGTCGATGCAGAACTTCGAAGCCGGGTCATTCTCTCGACCGCAGAACGCGCAAAGCGTCACGGGCTCATTTCCTGGTCGTCGGGGGAGTTTGGCGAATATACGGACGGTGACTGGGGCACCGGAAGCCGGAGGCCGATGCCGAGCCGTGCGAGCGGAGGCCATATTCCGTTCACTATGCCCGCCATGCGCCGTGTCGCAGTGCTGCTCGCATCGCTGTTCGTCGTCGCCTTTCCGCTGGCCGCCCAGGTCAAGCCGGACCTCGACTGGCGCACCTTGGGCACGACGCACTTCCGCATCCACTTCAGTCCCGGCCTCGACGATCTCGCGCGCCGCACCGCCGCGAACGCCGAGTTCGCGTACGCGCGGCTCGCCACCGAGCTGGTCCCTCCGCGCGGCCCCATCGACATCGTCGTCGCAGACAACGTCGACTACGCCAACGGCTACGCCACGCCGTATCCGTCCAACCGCATCGTGATCTACGCGCGGCCGCCGGTCGAGTCGATGTCCCTGCGCAATCATGTCGACTGGAACCTGAGCCTCGTCACGCACGAGCTCGCGCACATCTTCCATCTCGACCGCACGCGTGGTTGGTGGCGCGTCGCGCAGTCCGTGTTCGGCCGCGCCGCGCCGTTCTTCCCCAACACCTACTCGCCGTCGTGGGTCGTCGAGGGTCTCGCGGTGCACTACGAGACGCGCTTCGCCGGCGGCGGGCGCCTCTCGGGCACGGAGTTCCCGGCGATGGTGCGCGCCGCCGCCATCGATGAAGACCTGCCCGCGCTGCACGAGCTCTCGCTCGCGGCGCCGCGCTTTCCGGGCGGCAACGTCGCGTACGTGTATGGATCGTTCGCCATGACGCGCCCCCGCGCCGGCGCGCTTGGCCGCTTCGTCGAGGTCTCGAGCGGCCGCGTGATCCCGTGGCGCATCAACGCCAATGCACGAGCGGCGTTCGGCGAGTCGTTCAGCGATTACTGGGCGCGCTGGCGCGATTCGGTCACCACGTCAGTGGTCGCTGTGGCCGGCAGCGACTCGCGCGACCTCACCGACCACGGCTTCGAGGCGCGCTTTCCCCGCTTCCTCGACGACACCACCCTCATCTACGTCGCCAACGACGCGCGCCAGACTACCGGCCTCTACCGTCTCGCGGACGACGCAGCTGCGCCGCACCGCGAGCGGCTCGGCCGGCGCAACGGCATCGACGCCAACTCGCCGCTCGACCGCCGTCGCACCGTGCAGGGAGAGCTCGAGTGGAGCGACCCTTGGACGCTGCGCAGCGATCTCTATCTCGGCGCGGGCGCATCGCATCGCCGCCTCACGCGGAACGAACGTCTCTCCAGCCCCGACGTGCATCGCGCCACGCGGCGCGTCGTCGCCGTGCAGACCATCCCCGGCAGCACGCAGTTGGTGACGATGAACCTCGACGGCGACGAGTATCCGCGCCTGCTCGTGGCGGGCACGCTCGACCGCAACTGGAGCGATCCGCGCTGGTCGCACGACGGCACGCGCATCGCCGCCGCGCGGTGGGAGCGCGGAGGGCGCGCGAGCATCGTCGTGCTGGACTCAAAGGGGCGCACGCTCCGCGAGTTCTCGCCGCGCGCGCTGAGCGTCGTCTCGTCCCCCGTCTGGGCGCCCGGCGACACCACCATCCTCTTCGTCAGTGACCACGAGGGTCGCGCGACCGTGTACCGCGGCGACGTGCGCACCGGCGGGTTCGCTCCCGTGTGGCGCAGTGCGACCGCGCTTCACACGCCGGACATCTCCCCCAGCGGCGAGCGCATCGCCGCCGTCGAGCTGCGTGGCGACGGCTACCGCGTCGTCACGCGCGACATGCCGGGCGCCATCGACCTGCCGATGCCGGCGGCCGACTCGGCGGCCGACACCGCACGCGAGGCGACCGCGCGCGCGCTGATGCTTCCCGCCGACACCACCGCCGAGGAGAGCCGCTACTCCGCGTTCCATTCGCTGCTTCCGCAGTGGTGGCTGCCCGTCGTCACCTCCACCGACCTGGACACGCGGCGCTTCGGCATCCTCACCGGCGGGCACGACGTGATCGGCCGGCACGCATACGCTGCCTCGCTCGAGGTCGACCAAAGGCGTGAGCTTACCGCCGACGTCGGCTACAGCTGGGCCGGGCTCGGAAATCCCATCCTCACCGCCTCGGCCACGCAGGGCTGGCATCACGCTGGAGTGCAGAACCAAGCCGGTGCGCCCGCCGGCATGCTCATCGTGCGCGAACGCTCCGCCCGCATCGCGGCGCTTGTCGAGCGGCCGCGCGTGCGGCTCTCCACCTACGCGGTGCTCGCGGCCGAGGTCGAGGAGTTCGCGTTCGGCACCGACCCGGACTCGCTGCTCGAGCGGCTCAACAACGCCGCGTACCGACGGCCCATCAGGACGGAACTCTTCGAGGCGGAGGTCGGACTGAGCACCATGCAGCGTCCGGGCCTCGCCGTCTCCGTCGAGGACGGGTTCGCGCTCGCGTTCACGCAGCGAGCGCGGCTCGGCGTCGGCGTGCAGTTCGAGGACGTGCAGGAACAGATCGTGACCATGAGCGCCGCCAAGTCGCTGCCGCTGCCCGGGTACGCGCGTCATGTCGTCGCGGTGCGCGGCGCGTACGGCGTCACCGGGCATCACACCACGAACGCGTTCTCGGCGGGTGGTGTCAGCGGCTCGCAGATGGAGATCCTGAACGGTGTCACCATCGGCGGCGCGCGCCGGACCTTCTTCGTCCGCGGCTTCGAGAGCTCGGCGCAGATCGGCGTGCGCGCCGCGGCCGGCAGCGTCGAGTATCGCGCGCCGCTCTTCCTCGGCGGGCGCGGGCTCTCGTTCCTGCCGGTGTTCTTCCAGAAGGCGTCGCTTACGGCATTCGCCGATGGCGGCGGCGCGTGGTGCTCGTTCTCCGTCGCCGACTCGTTCATCTGTCCGTCGCCTGTGCCGCCGAGTGTGTTGATGGCGTCCGTGGGCGGCGAGTTGGCGCTCGACGCGGCGCTGCAGTATGACCAGGTGTATCGCCTTCGCCTGGGCGTGGCGCATCCGGTGAAGGGCCAGGAGCACGCCGCGCGCACGACCACACTCTACTTCACGTTGGGGAGCACGTTCTAGCATGAAGGAGTCTCTGGCGAACGGTTTGAGCGAGTCGACCGGGCGGCCGCGCATCGCGGCCAGCGCGTGGGTCCATGCGTCGGCGGTGGTCATCGGCGACGTCACGCTCGGCGAGCAGGTGAGCGTCTGGCCCGGTGCCGTGCTGCGCGGCGACCGCGACTCCATCACCATCGGCGACGAGAGCAACGTGCAGGACGGCGTCGTGATCCACTGCGATCCTGGATTGCCTACGGTGATCGGCAAGCGCGTGACGATCGGTCATCGCGCCGTGATCCATGGCGCGACGGTGGACGACGGCGCGCTCGTGGGCATCGGCGCGGTGGTGCTGAATGGGGCGGTCATCGGCGCGGGCGCGCTCATCGCGGCGGGCGCGGTGGTGGGCGAGGGAAAGAAGATCCCGCCGCATTCGCTCGTGATGGGCGTGCCGGGCCGCGTGCTGCGCGAGCTGGATGAGGAGCAACGCGCGCGCGTGGCGAAGGGCTACCAGACTTATGTCGAGTTGAAGGAGCGACATCGGGCGGGTGAATACTTCCCGCAATGAACTGCGCCGATGCTGTAACGGGTGTTGCCGTCGGCAAAATCCACCAGTCGATACGCGGAAGCAGGCAAGGTCTAGCGTCACAATCGGGGATGGGGTACTATCCCTCCCCCGGGCGAAACGGAGCCGAAGCCCGGGAACCTGAATACGTGCTAAGTCATTAGTAAATAGATAGTTGCATGCTGCGACCAGATCGGTTTGTGGGTGTCGGCACGGTGTCGCCAAAGTGTAGGGCACAGGCGACAGTGGACAGCCGTGGAAAAGCCCGCAGTCCTTTCCGATTCGTGATGCTCGTTCCCTAAGTCGTTGTCTTACATGACGCTTACCGAACGCTTGCGCGGCCTCACGAGCGGGGTAGCTTGGACGACCCGACCCCTGAGCCGCGCGGGATCTCGCTGGGACCCGAGCGGTGCAACTCAGGTTTGGCTCTATACCTTTTGTTATTCGGAGAAGTGGATATGCCCCTGCCCGTGACACCCCCAGCAACCCCGGCGACGCTCTCGCAGAACGCGCGCACGGTCCTCGACAAGCGCTATCTCGTCAAGGACAAGACAGGCAAGGCCATCGAGACGCCGGAGGAGATGTTCTGGCGTGTCGCGACGGTCGTCGCCGAGCCGGACAGGAAGTACGGGGCCACGGACAAGCAGGTCGAGGCGACGGCGAACCGGTTCTATGAACTGATGACGCAGCGTCGCTTCGAGCCGAACTCGCCCACGCTGATGAACGCCGGGCGCCCCCTGGGGCAGCTCTCGGCGTGCTTCGTGCTGCCGGTCGACGATGCGCTGTCCAATGGGCACAGCGGCATCTACGACACGCTGCGGTCGATGGCGCTCATCCATCAGTCGGGTGGTGGCACGGGCTTCTCGTTCTCGCGCCTAAGGTCGCGCGGTTCGATGGTGCGTTCGACCACGGGCGTCGCCAGCGGCCCCATCTCCTTCATGCAGCTCTATGACGCGTCCACGGACGCGGTGAAGCAGGGCGGCACGCGTCGCGGCGCCAACATGGGCATCCTGCGCGTCGATCATCCGGACGTGATGGAGTTCATCCGGTGCAAGGAAGACCTCACGAAGATCACGAACTTCAACATCTCCGTCGCCATCACCTCCAAGTACATGGAGGCGCTCAAGGCCGACACGACGTACGAGCTCATCGACCCGGTGACCAAGCAGGTCACGGGGACGCTGCTCGCGCGCGAGGTGTGGGACAAGATGATCGAGGGCGCGTGGCGCACCGGTGAGCCGGGCGTGTTCTTCATCGACGAGGCCAACCGCTACAACCCCGTGCCGCACCTGGGCTCCTACGAGGCGACCAACCCGTGCGGCGAGCAGCCTCTGCTCCCCTACGACGTGTGCAACCTGGGTTCGATCAACCTCGCCGAGTTCGTGGTCAACGGGCAGATCGACTG
>DATLLD010000077.1:0-13139 GCA_035538035.1 Gemmatimonadaceae bacterium
CATGCGCCGCGGTTTCTGCCTGCGACTCGCGGGCGAGTTCGACTGGTCGGAGCAGGCCTACGCGACGGCCGGATCGTTGGCCGCGAGAGCGAAGGACAGGGTGCGGGTGCTGACGTCGCGCGTGGGCCAGGCGAAGGTGGATCTTGCGCGAGGCAATCTTCCGTCAGCGGACGAGGCACTCGCTGAGCTCGCCGCCGAGGCGGCCAAGCTCGACGCATCGCGCCTCCTCGCGAACATCATGCACGACCGCTCAGGAGTTGCACATCGTCGAGGCGACACCCAGGCCGCGGTGCGACTTGCGTTCGAGTCCTTCCAGCGCTCCACAGTCGATTATGACCGAGAGCGAGTACTCGGCGACCTTGCGGTCTTCTTGATGCGCCTAGGTGCGCTCGAGAGTGCCAAGGATGCCTTCCAGCTCATGGAGCTCGGCACGAAGTCCGAGCAGAACCGGTGGGTGGCGCAGATCGGAATGATGGTGCTCGCTTCGCAGATGAGGAACGAACCGCTGTTCGAGTCATATCGCCGGCGACTGTCTGACGCCGAACTGCCCGTTACCCAGCGCACGAGCTATCTGCTTGACGCGGGTAAGGGTTTGACGGGCTTCGGTCACTTCAAGGATGCCAAGAGGGCGCTGTCGGAGGCTCTTGGGCTTGCCGAGACCTCCGGACAAAATCAGCGGATCTTTGAAGTCGAGGAGGCGCTGACCTCACTTAAGGTCGCAGTCCAGAACCAGGAGACGGAGCCGGCACGCGCCGCAGCAGACAAGAATCGCCCGGAAACCGTGGCGGCTCCGGACGATATCTCTGCCGTACTGCATGAGCTCCTTGCCGAGCTCGCGCCTGTCGGCTGAACCCGCGAATCCTCAGATGCCGGAAGTCAGGATGTCATCACCAGCCGGCGCGGGGCCAGCCGGATTGGTGCAGGCGGCAGTCGAAAGGGCGGCGACGGCGAAGAGGACGGTCAGGACCAGGCGGACTGCGCGCATTTGAGGACTCCGAACGGGGGGAAGCACGACCAGCGGGGTACTCGAAAGCTAGGCCTAGCCAAGTGGTTGATAAGTGTTGATATGTGTCTTGAATCATGGGTTTTGTGCCTGCGTTAGCTGCAATTTCCTCTTCTGGGATGGTCCATGATCGTTGCAGCCTGTGTCGAGCCCCAGAAACTGGTCCGCCTACGCGGGGCAGTTGGCGAGTCGCACCGCCTGCACGTGGCGCTCGACTGGGAGCACGCCGATAGCATCATCCGGCGCCAGCCGGTCGATGTGCTCGTTGTAGATCCGCACTTCGGCTCAACGGAACCGCGCACGGACTCGATCCGCTCGCTCCGCGCGCAGTACCGCTCGGTGCCGTTCGTGGTCTACTCGGTGCTCGCCGCCCAGACCCTCAAGCCGCTCATCGACCTGGGGCGCGACGGCATGGAGCAGCTGGTGCTCTATGGCGTCGACGACGATCCGCGGCAGCTTCGGCGTACGCTCGAGCGGCAGCCGGGCGTCGCACTCGCCGCGAAGCTGATCAGCCGCTTGCGGCCGAAGTTCCGTTCCCTGCCCGCCGAGGTGACGCGGGCGATCGAGCGCGTGATCCACACGCCGGCGGCCTTCAAGGGCGTCCCGGACCTCGCGGCCGCCGCCAACGTCTCGCGCCGCACGATCTACCGCGAGTGCGAACGGGCGTCGCTGGCATCGCCCCGTGAGCTGATCGCGGGCGCGCGCGTGCTGCGCGCGTACGCGTTCCTGCGCGAGTCGGACTACGCCATCGAAGACGTCGCCGAACACCTGCGGTTCTCGAGCCCGCACCACCTGACGAAGACGATGCGCTGGGCCTGTGGCATGACCACGGCGCGCGCACGCGACCGCATCAGCCCGGACGACTTTGTATCGCTTCTCGCCGAGCGCCTCATGCCGGAGACCACCGGATCCACCCCGCTCGAAGTCGATGACTGAGCGCCGGGCTCCGAACGTCCTGCTGGTGGACGATGACCCTGCCGTCGCGAAGGCGCTGGCGACGGTGCTGCGCCGCGCGGGGTTCGACGTCACGATCGCGGGCAGCGCCAGCGAGGCGGAGGACCTGCTCGCCAAGCGGTTCGATGCGATGGTGCTCGACCTGCGCATGCCCGAGATGCGCGGCGATGCGTTCTACTACCTGGCCTGCGTTCGGCAACCGTGGCTGACCTGCCGCGCCCTGTTCGTCACCGGCGACATCACGGAGCAGGCGGAGACGATCATCGCCAACACGGGCTGCCACTTCCTGCTGAAGCCGTTCCGCGCCGAAGCGATGGTCGCGGAACTGATGCTCCTCGTGCCGTACCCGCCGCTCGCCTCGCGGGCCGGCTGACTCAGTATTTCCACTTCCGCAGCGTCGAGAGCGCGTCCGAGAGCGCCACGCGCTCCTGGTCCGACGTCGCGTCCGCGAGCAGCATCTCGTAGGTGCCTATCGCCAGCTTGAGCGCGACGGCGTCATGCTCCGCATCGGCGACGCTGGTGGCGTTGTCGGCGAGGGCGGCGTGAGCGAGCTTGTCGTCGGGGAAGCGGGTGGTGATCTGGTGCCAGCGGGTCATACGGCCTCGCGGCGACGGCTCGGTGAGCGCCCAGAGATGCCACGCCGCACGGTTGGAAGGGTCTGCCGCCAGCGCGCGCGAGGCGAGCCCGCCCACGACATCAGGACCGCGACCGGTGAGCCAGTAGGCGTTGGCCAGCGCCACGAGCACGGCCGCATTGTCCGGCTCGCGCTCGACCACGCGTTCGTAGACCGGCCCAGCCACTTCGTGCATCTCCGTGAAGGGCGCCACGGCGTCGAGCAATTCCCGTGAGTCTGAGGTCGAGGCGCAGACGGCATCGACTCGCTCGAGCAGTCTCGCAATGTCCGCATCCGTCCGGTATTGTTTCACCGCGGCGGCGATCGCCCCGGCCGCATTTCCCGTCGTATTCACCATCTGCGAAAGCTATCGGGTGCCCTGCCTGCAGGCACCCGCCGCCATCAGGAAGCCCGTGAGCGACGACCTGCCGAGGAAGAGCCTGCAGCATTCGCTGAACAACCCGCTTGCCGGGCTGCTCGCGGAGCTGCAGCTCCTGGAAATGGAGGAGCTGCCGGCCGAGCATCGCGAGTCGGTGGAACGCGCGATCGAACTCTGCCGCCGCATCATCACGATCGTGCGTGAACGGGTTCCCCCCTCGATGGAGTGACGCGCGCACGCACCGCCGCGACGAGGGTTGCGCGGTCGGGCCGAACCACGCATACTGATACAACCGCCCGTCGCGGTGAGGCCGAGACTATCGCCCACCCGGACGGCTGCGATCCCAGACGCTCCCCCGCCGTGCTCATGTGCGCGGCGCACCCCGGCAACACCGGCCGGGACTTGGACGGATACGTCAGGTCGCTACGTGCTACATCCAGAGCCCTATACATGACAGAACGTCGTCGTCCGCCCCGCCGTGGGCGTGGTGCGCGCCCGCGTGGCGAGAACCTGCCTGACGCATTCGCCGAGGCGGATCCCTACCGTGACGCCTCCGAGACGCCAGCCAGTGAGCCGGTGAGCGAGCCTGCGCCGCCGCCCGCGCCGAGCGCACAGTCCGACGCGCCGCCCGCCGCTGAGCGCGGTGACAGCGCCTCGAGCACGCGCGACGTGAACGCGAACGGGAACGGGAACGGACGACCCTACAATGACCGCGGTGACCGACCCGACCGCGGTGAGCGTCCGGACCGCGGTGATCGCCCCGACCGCGGAGGTCGTGGCCGCCGTGGACGCCGCCAGCGGCCGCGCGGGCGCGACGGAGCGCGTGAACCGCGCGAAGCGCACAATGTCCGCGAACCGCGCGAGCAGCGCGAACCGGCCAGCGCCGCACCGCCGGTGATCCTGGTCGTGGATGGCGAGACGCGCGGCTGGTTCGACGCGGCGCGCGATGCCGGCTTCGTGCGACGCGCCGAGCACAGCTACCTCGCCGATCCCAATGACGCCTGGGTTCCGCCACACCTGATCCGCGAGTTCGGACTGCGTCGCGGAGACGAGATCGAGGCACGTACGGGTCGTGACCATCGCGGACGCCTGACGGTGGCCGAGATCCTGGCGATCAATGGTCGCGAGCCGGAGCCAGCGCTCAAGCGGCCCGACTTCCAGACGCTGACCGCCTCGTATCCCGAGCGCCGCCTGACGCTCGAGACCGGCCGCCCCGCGAAGGGCGGTCCCGAGTTGACGCGCCGCGCCATCGACCTCATCGCGCCGATCGGCTACGGACAGCGCGCCCTCATCGTCGCTCCGGCACGCGCCGGCAAGACGATGCTGATGCATGCGATCACCGAAGGGATCGCGATCAACCATCCCGAGGCCACACTCCTGATCCTCCTCGTGGACGAGCGCCCCGAGGAAGTCAGCGAGGCGATCTCGTGGGGCGTCGGCGAGGTTGTCGCGTCCAGCTTCGACCAGCCGGCAAAACGCCACGTCGACGTCGTCGAGATGGTACTCGAGCGCTCGCGTCGCCTCGTCGAGCAGGGCAAGGACGTGGTGATCGTGCTCGACTCGCTCACGCGCATGGCGCGTGCGTTCAACACCGCCGAGCGCGGCACGGGGCGCACGCTCTCCGGCGGCCTCGACACCTCGGCGATGGCTCGCCCCAAGGCGTTCTTCGGCTCGGCGCGCTCGATCGCGCCGGAATTCGGCGGCGGTTCGCTGACGATCATCGCCACGGCGCTCGTCGAGACGGGCTCGCGCATGGACGACGTGATCTTCGAAGAGTTCAAGGGCACGGGCAACTGCGAGATCAAGCTCGACCGCTCGCTGGCCGAGAAGCGCATCTTCCCCGCGTTCGACATCGCCACGTCGGGCACGCGGCGCGAGGAGAAGCTCTACAAGGCGGAGCAGATCGAGGCTATCTACACGCTGCGCCGTGGTCTCCAGCAGATGCCGCCGCAATCCGCGATGGAGTGGCTGATCAAGCGGATCGCGGGGACGACTTCGAATGACGCACTGTTGGCCGGCCTCTAGTTGGCCGGCCTATAGGCCGGCCAAGGTGGGAGGTGGCAGGTGTGAGGAGGCCGCCCGTTCGGGCGGCCTCCTTTCCGTGTGAGCTATGTGTCCTTGCCGTTACCTCTCACCTGCTACCTGCTATCTGCCACCTGCAGTTCGTCCCATAGCGCCGCCATCGCGCGCATGCCCTTCCTGAAGTTCTCCTGGCTGATCCACTCGTTCGGCGCGTGGGCGTTCTCGCCGGGGAGACCGAAGCCGACGAGTAGGACGGGGGCGTTCAGGATGCGGGCGAAGTCGCTCACCACGGGGATGGAGCCGCCCTCGCCGGTGATCACCGGAGCGCGGCCGAAGGCGGACTCGAGGGCGCGCGAGGCGGCGTCGTAGAGTGGGCCGGAGAGGTCGGCGCGCCAGGCGTGGCCGCCATGCAGGGTTGTGACCTTCACCATCACGCCCTTGGGCGTCACCGACCGGATGTGATCCTGCACGAGTCGTGCGATCTCGACCGGATCCTGATCGGGGACGAGGCGACAGCTGACCTTCGCCATCGCCGTGCCGGGCAGCACCGTCTTGGCGCCTTCGCCTGTGTAGCCGGAGAGCAGGCCGTTCACCTCGCAGGTGGGCCGCGTCCAGAGCTTCTCCAGCGTCGTATAACCCGGCTCGCCACCGAGCGCGGCGACGTCGAGTTGCTTCGCGAAATCCGCCTCGTCGAACGGCAGCGCGCGCATCGCGGTACGAACTTCGTCGGGGAACGGGCGCACCTTGTCATAGAAGCCCTTGATGGCGATGCGGCCGTCGGCGTCGTGGAAGCTCGCGATGATGCGCGCGAGCGCGGCGGCCGGGTTCACGACCGCGCCACCGTACATCCCGGAGTGCAGGTCGGAGTTCGGCCCCGTCACGTCGATCTGCAGGTACGCCAAGCCGCGGAGCGACGAGAGGATGCTCGGCACGCCCGGCGCGAACATCGTGCTGTCGGAGATCACGACGGCGTCGCAACGGAGCCGCTCGCGATGCTGCTCGACGAATGGCGCGAGGTGATCCGACCCGACCTCCTCCTCGCCCTCGGCCAGCACGATGATGTTCACCGGCAGCGTGCCGCGCGTCTCCAGGTGCGCCGCGAGCGCCGCGACGTGCAGCCAGAGCTGTCCCTTGTCGTCGACGCTGCCGCGCGCGTAGATGTTGCCGTCGCGGATGGCCGGCTCGAACGCCGGCGAGTGCCAGAGCTCGAGCGGCTCGGGCGCTGCACGTCATAGTGACCATAGACGAGGACCGTGGGCGCGCCGGCGGGCGCCCCCCGCCACTCGGCGAGGACGATCGGATGCCCTGCTGTCGGCAGCGTCTCCGTCGTGAAGCCGATGCCGGCGAGCTTCGCATGCAGCCACGCCGCGGCGCGCGCGGTGTCGGCGTTGTGCTCGGAGCGCGCGCTCACGCTCGGGATGCGCAGGAACTCAAAGAGGTCATCGTGCAGCGACTGATCGTGGTCGTCGAACCAATTGCCGAGCTCGGGCGCGAGGGCGCGGACAGGAGTACTGATATCCTTTTTCGCGGTCATGGTCGGATCGGGTCGGTTGAGTCGGCTGGCCATGTGCCCTTCCAGCCGTCGAGTGTCCAGAGGCGTCGTCGACCGACGTACTCGTCGCCGCGATGAAGTGAGATCAACGGTCCGGCGGTCATCGACGCGAAGTGACCGTCGAGCCGACGGATCGGGCCGGGGACGCCCTCGGCAGGTTCGTCGAGGACAAGCAGCATCGTGCTGCCCGTCGCGGCACTGTCGAAGAAACGCGGCCAGAGGTCGTACTGGTTGCGGCGTGCGCCCAGGTTGAGCGCGAAGGTCTCTGGGTGGCCGGGCAGGTGGAACGCGAGCATCGCCGCGTCCTGGTAACGATTGGTCGCGACGATCGCGCCGGCGCGTGAGCCTGCGCCATCCAAGTCATCCGCGGACCCGGCGGTCGAGTCGATGGCGCGCCTTGCACTATCGACCGCAGCGGCGAGCGCGTCCCAGCCATGCGCCTTCGATACCTGGTCGCGACGTGCGGGCAGCGGGAAGATCGGATGCACCACATGTGTCAGCGCGAGCGCCGTCAGCACGCCAGCGAGCCACACGCCGCGGCGTTCCCACGTCGTGCGAGCGCCTTCGTGTGCGCTCGCCAGCAGCAACAGGGCCGGCATCACGGCGATGGCGGGCCAGTTGGCCTCGACCGATTTGCGCGTGGCGCTGTACACGAAGAACGCCGCGCAGAACGCCGCCACGACCCCGAGCGTGAAGCGCACGGGCTCGGCGTCGCGCCCGGGCTTGAGTGCGCGCCACACGGAACCGACGACGAGCACGAAGAGGATCGGCGTCACGAGTCCCACCTGCCCGCCGATGAGCTCGAGTTCGCGCTGGTACCAACTGCCGCGCGCCGTGGTGCCCAGCCCGTGGCCGAGCTGGAAACGGAAGGCGATCCAGTCGTGCTGCGCGTTCCAGAGGAGGACGGGCACCATCACCAACGACGCGACGGCGACGGCGAGCCACGGCCCCGGCGTGGCGAGCGACGGGCGGAGCCTCGGTTGCGCCACCATCGCGATGACGATGGCGATGGGAATGAAGACGCCGGTGAACTTGGACGCCATCGCGAGGCCGATCGCGAGGCCGGCGACGAGCCACCAGCCGGTGTGGCGCGGCTCATCGCCCAGCGCGCGCACCACGGCGTACAGCGTCCACGCGATGAACGCGAGGAGCGGTGCGTCCGGCGTCGCGAGCACGAGGCCGGCGGCGGCGAGCGGCAGCACGGCAAAGAGGATCGCGGCGAAGCGCGCCGCCGCCGGCCCCGCGAGATGGCACGCGGCGCGGATGAGCCAGAAGCCGGCGAAGGTGCCGGCGAGGATCGGGAACAGCCGCACGCCGAGTGGCGTGTCGCCCAGCAACGAAGTGCCGCCGGCGATCAGCCAAGCGATCATCGGCGCGTGGTCGAAGTACCCACCGGCGAGGCGCCGCGACCACTCCCAGTAGTAGGCTTCGTCCGGGAAGAGCGGCACGACGGCGCCGAGGATGATCCGCAACATCGTGGACGCCGCGAGAATCCACAGCGCCTGCCTCCAGCGATCCATCGGCATCTCCGATGCGCCGCCGCGAACCCCCACGACCGACGCGCGATTGATTTAGGAACGACGCCGGAATCTAACCCTCACGAAACGATGCCGAAACAAAACCGACTCGCCGCCGAATCGAGCCCGTATCTCCAGCAGCACGCGGACAACCCGGTGGACTGGCATGCGTGGGGCGAGGAAGCGTTCGCCGAGGCACGCGCCGCGGACAAGCCGGTGCTGCTCAGCATCGGCTACGCCGCGTGCCACTGGTGCCATGTGATGGCACACGAGTCGTTCGAGGACGAGGAGACGGCGCGGATCATGAACGAGCTGTTCGTGAACGTGAAGGTCGACCGCGAGGAGCGCCCCGACGTGGACTCGATCTACATGCAGGCGGTGCAGGCGATCACCGGGCATGGCGGCTGGCCGATGACGATGTTCCTGACGCCCGACGGCGTGCCGTTCTACGGCGGCACGTACTACCCGCCCGAGGACCGTCACGGGATGCCGTCGTTCCGGCGCGTGATGGTGTCAGTGTCGGAGGCGTGGCGCACGCGGCGCGACGAGGTGATGAAGGGCGCCGAGACGCTGCGCGGCATCTACGCCGGCGCGGAGGCGCCGACGTCGGCCGCCGACTCGATCACGCACGGGCTCGTCGATGAGACGATCCGCGGCCTGAAGCGCTGGTACGACCCGCGCGAAGGCGGGTTCGGCAGCGCGCCCAAGTTCCCGCAGCCACAGCTGCTCGACGTGCTGCTGCGCCAACATGCGCGCACGGGGGCGGATGAGCCGCTCGAGATGGTGCGCCACTCGTTCGCGAAGATGGTTCGCGGCGGACTCTGGGACCAAGTGGGTGGCGGCTTCCATCGGTACTGCGTCGATGCGGCGTGGACGGTGCCGCACTTCGAGAAGATGCTCTACGACAACGCGCTGCTCTCGCGGCTGGCCGTGCACCTCTGGCAGGTCACGAACGATCCGGGGGCGCGGCAGGTCGCCGAGGAGACGTTCGCCTGGCTCCGCCGCGAGATGACGTCGCCGGAGGGCGGGTGGTATTCGTCGCTCGACGCCGACAGCGAGGGAAGCGAGGGAAGGTTCTACGTGTGGACGCTCGACGAGCTGCACGCGCTGCTCGGCCCGAACGCCGAGCTGGCGATCGCGCACTGGGGCGCGACCGCCGGGGGCAACTTCGAGGACACCGGCACCAACATCCTCCTCGTCGCCACGCGCTACGCCGACCTCGCGGTGCAGTTTGGCCTCGACGAGGCGCAGGTGCGGCTGGCGATATCCGGCGCGCGCGAGACGCTGCGGGCGGCACGGGAGCAGCGCGTGCGCCCGGGCCGCGACGAGAAGGTGATCGCCTCATGGAACGGCCTGATGCTGCGCGCAGTCGCCGACGGCGCGCGCGCGTTCGGGAGCGCGGAGTTGCGGGAGGCGGCGGTGAGGGCGGGCGGGTTCCTCCGTGAGGCACTCGTGCGCGACGGCAGGGTGCTGCGCAGCTGGCGCGACGGCACGGCACGCATCGGTGGCTTCCTCGAGGACCATGCCGCGCTCGCCCTCGGCTTCATCGCGCTGTACCATCTCACGTTCGAGCGGGAGTGGCTCGACACCGCGCTCGAGTTGAACGAGTCGTGCGTGCGGCTCTTCTGGAGCGACGAGGCGGGCGCGTTCTTCGACACGGCGCACGACGCGGAGGCGCTGGTGACGAGGCCGCGCGACGTGACGGACAACGCGATCCCCTCTGGCAACTCGCTCGCCGTGGAGCTGCAGCTGACCGTGGCCTCGATCATGGGAGACTCGACGATGCGTCGTCGGGCCGACTATGTGCTCGCGTCGCTCGCCGAGCCGATGAAGCGGAGCGCGATGGCGTTCGGGCACCTGATGGGCGCGGCGGACACGGCGGTGAGCGGGACGGTGGAGCTGGCGATCGCGGGAGATCCGGCAAGCGATCCATTCAGGGATCTCGTCGAGGCGGCGGCCCCTGTCTACGCGCCTTCGCTCGTGCTCGTGGGCGGCGAGGGCGCGGCGGTGTCGGGCCTGCCGCTGCTCGAGGAACGGAACGCGGCTCCGGGCGTGGCGCTCGCGTTCGTCTGCCGCAACCACGCCTGTGAACTCCCGACCGCCGACCCCGTCACGCTGCGCAAGCAGCTCGATGCAGCGTCAAAGGATCCGCGCCGTTCGACCTGAGGTCCGTCAGGCGCGCTCTGACTTGCGGGTCGCCACGAGGTCGGCGATGGCGTTCGCCGCCTCGTCGATCTCCTCGTCCGTGTTGTAGTAGTGCGGCGAGAGCCGCACGGCAGACTCGACGCCGCGCGCCGTGAGGTCGAGCAGCCCGAACCACCGCAAGGTCGCGGAGGCGTTGATGCGCCGAGCGCGAAGTGCGCTCACGATGTCGCTCGCATGCCAGCCGTCGACGGCCGCGGTCACGATCGCGCAGGGGTCGGTGCCAGGGTCGAGGGTGCGCACGCCGTCGATCGCGTTGAGGCGCCGTCGCAGGTCCGCGGCGAGGCGGAAGGCCCGTTCCCCGCCAGCCGCGACACCGACCTCGGTGGCGTAACGGGCCGCGGCGCCGAGGCCGACGACGAGGGCATACGGGAACTCCCAGTCCTCATGACGGCGCGCCGTGTCCTCCAGGCGGTAGCGGTCCGGCGCTTCCCAGGTGGCGCCCCGCATGTCGACGAAGAGCGGATGGTCGCCGCGCGCGAGCGCGGGGTCTGACACGTAGAGGAAACCGATGCCCCTCGGACCGCGAAGGAATTTTCGCGCGGTGACGGAGAGGTAGTCGCAGCGCAGGCGCGCGACGTCGATCGGGATCTGGCCAGCGGCTTGGCAGGCGTCGACGAGGAACGGCACGCCCGCCTCCTCGCAGATGGCGCCGACGGCCTCCACGTCCTGCACGAGTCCCGAGTGCGTGGGCACCCAGGAGATGTGCACGAGCCGGCAAGGCGTGCTGCGGAGGATCTCGCGCAATGCCTGCGGGTCGATCCCACCGCCGGGAAGATCGGGCGCGTGCACGATCTGGACGCCGAGCCGGTGCGCGAGGGAGATGAACTGGATCTGGTACGACGTGTAGTCGCTGCGGCTCGTGACGATGACGTCGCCCGGCCGGAGGTCGAACGACGAGAGGGACTGCACGAAGCCCTGCGTGGCGTTGCCGACGATGGCGACGTTGCGCGATGCCGCGCCGATCAGCTCCGCGATGGCGTCATAGGTGCGGGCGACGACGTCGGCGCGCGCATCGGCCGCCTCGTAGCCGCCGATCTCCGCCTCGAGCTGCAGATGCCCCACCATGGCGTCGACGACGCCGCTGGTCATGAGGCCGGCGCCGGCATTGTTGAGATGGTTGCGGTGGAGCACACCGGGGGTGTCGGCGCGCCATGACTCCAGACCGTCCCTCACTCGAAGTCGAGTCCCAGGTCGAGCACCGGTGCGCTGTGCGTGATGGCGCCGATGGAGATCCGGTCGACTCCGCACTCGGCGATCTCGCGCACCGTCGCGAGCGTCACGCCTCCGGAAGCCTCCGTCCAGCAGTGGCCGCCCTTGGCGAGTTGCACACTCTCCCGCAGCGCGTGTATCGGCATGTTGTCGAGCAGCAGCGCGTCGGCGCCGGCGGCGATCGCGGCGCGCACCTGCGCGATGGTGTCGCACTCCACCTGGAGCAGCATGCCGGAGGGAGCGAAGGCGCGGGCGCGCTCGACGGCGAGGGCGACGTCGCCGTCGCAGGCGGCGATGTGGTTGTCCTTGATGAGCACCGCGGCCGCGAGATGCGCGCGATGGCTCGCCCCGCCGCCGCAGCGGACGGCGTGCTTCTCGAGCGCGCGCAGGCCCGGCGTGGTCTTGCGCGTGTCGACGATGGTGGCGGAGGTGCCCTCGACCGCCTCGACGAACCGCGACGTCAGCGAGGCGATGCCCGAGAGATGCTGCAGGAAGTTGAGCGCGACGCGCTCGGCCGAGAGAAGGCCGCGCGCGGCGCCCGTGAGGAAGAGCACGAGGTCCCCGCGCGAGACGCGGCGGCCATCCTCGGCATCGACGCGGATCTCGACTCCCGGATCCATCGCGTGGAACGCCGCGAGCGCGAGCGGCACGCCGGCGAGGACGCCGTCCTGCCGCGCCACGAGCGCCGCGCGAGAATGACGCGACGAGATGACGGTGGCGATCGTCGTCACATCCTCGGCGGCGCGATCCTCCTCGAGCGCGGCGCGCGCCCTCGAGGCGATCTCGTCCTCGGACAGGGGAAATCCGGACCCCGTCGGCGCAAAGACGGGCGCCTTGAGCGGCGTGATGCGCCGCGGCGCCTCCGCCCCTGCCGGGGTCACTCGCCGGGATCCACGCCCGGCGCGTCAACCGGCGGCGCGCCGCCGCCGACCGCGACCATGCGCTCGATGGCGAGCCGCGCGCGGTCCGCCACGGCGGTGGGCACGGTGATGCGGTGCTGCAGGTGCTCGAGCGAGGCAAGCACCTTCGGCAGCGTCGTCACCTTCATGTAGGCGCAGGACGCGCGCTCGTTGGCCGCATGGAACATCTTATCGGGATACGCCTTGCGCAGACGGTGAAGGATCCCGACCTCGGTGGCGACGATGAAGCTGTCGGCCTCCGACTCGGCGGGACGCTTGATGATCCCTTCGGTGGAGAGAATATGTACCCCGGACGGGTCCACATCGCCCGCGCTCACCGCCTCGACGACGCTGGTGGCGCAGCCGCACTCCGGATGGATCAGGAACTCGGCCCCGGGGTGCAGCGAGCGCTGCAGCCGGATGTTCTCGGGGTCGATGCCGGCGTGCACATGGCACTCGCCCATCCACACGCGGATGTTCTCCCGCCCGGTGACGCGACGCACGTGGGCGCCGAGGAACATGTCGGGCAGGAAGAGGATCTCCTGCTTGGCGGGAATCGAGTTGACGATCTCGACGGCGTTCCCCGAGGTGCAGCAGTAGTCGCTCTCCGCCTTGACCTCGGCGGTCGTGTTGACGTACGAGACGACGACGGCGCCGGGATGCTCGGCCTTCCACTGGCGGAGCTGGTGTGCGTCGATGGTCGAGGCGAGGGAGCAGCCGGCGGCGAGATCGGGGAGCAGCACGCGCTTGGACGGCGACAGGATCGCGGCGGTCTCGGCCATGAAG
>DATLLD010000078.1:0-15553 GCA_035538035.1 Gemmatimonadaceae bacterium
GGCTGCGCGCGACTGTTCACCGCCGATGACGCGCCCACGGAGAACTCGGCGTTCCGGCGACCGACGCGTCCAGCCGCCGCCGCGGGACGTGCAGACGGGAACGCCAACCTCTTTCGGCAGCGGTCGCAGCAGCGTGAGCCAGGGCCTGCTCGCCTCGCTCGCGGGGTCGCTGGGGCCAGAGCGTTTCCGCGCCATCTGGGCCAGCGATGCCGCTCCGGCGGAGGCGTACGCCGCGCTCGAGGGACGCCCGATCGAGACGTGGGTCGCCGAGTACCTCGAGGAGGCGGTGATGGATTACGACGCCGGCGCGGGGCTCGACTGGTGGCAGTGGCTGAGCGCGCTCGCGCTCACGGGCGTGGCGGTGGCGAGCGTGCTGCGGTTCTCGCGGGGCTCGCTGGGGTGAGTGCGCGCGACGGGGCGATAACGAAGCGGGCGGCGCACCGGAGAGTGCGCCGCCCGTCTTGCATTCATTGCCTTCACTGAGAGCCACAGGTGAGAATTGAACTCACGACCGCTCGATTACGAATCGAGTGCTCTACCCCTGAGCTACTGTGGCGGAATCCGAAAACATTCGGTGACCCGAACGCCCTCACACCTGCTACCTCACACCTGCTACCTGTAGATATGCCCTGGCGCGGACTCGAACCGCGACGCCTTGCGGCACCACCCCCTCAAGATGGCGTGTCTACCAATTTCACCACCAGGGCGAACGTGAAGAGGTGAGATGGGAACTGCGAGAGGTGAGGATCCTCTCCGCCCATGAGCTTCTCACCTCTCCGAAAAAAAAACCACAACCTTGCTACGGGAGCGACGGGGCTCGAACCCGCGACCTCTCGAGTGACAGTCGAGTGCTCTAACCAAACTGAGCTACGCCCCCAAACCCTTAGACCGTGCAACAGGCTGGTGACGGTAACCCGTACTCGCCCTGCGTCGTGTCTCTCTCCATGCACAGCTCCCTCTTGCCTCACCCATCGCCCACTGGGCTCAAGTAGCCCCAACGGGAATCGAACCCGTCTCTGCACCTTGAAAGGGTGCCGTCCTAACCGATAGACGATGGGGCCAACGGTCTTACATCTCCCATCTCACACCCTTCTCCCCACATCCTGCGTTCCCAAGAGTAGCGGTAACGGGATTCGAACCCGTGTTCCAGCCTTGAGAGGGCCGTGTCCTAGTCCCCTAGACGATACCGCCTCGTGTCCTGCACCTGCGCCCTGCCACCTCTACCAGCTCCCTGCACTTCGCGAGCAGGCCCGGAGGGAATCGAACCCCCAACCGCCGGTTTTGGAGACCGGTGCTCTACCAATTGAGCTACGGACCTAGAGACCAGTCCTCCAGCGAATCCGCCGGGAGACGGCACCTTCCCGTCTCCCACCTGCCACCTCCAACCCTTCCTTGAGGGGTGGCTGACGGGAATCGAACCCGCGACCCTCGGAACCACAATCCGATGCTCTAACCGACTGAGCTACAGCCACCATGCTCTCCCGGCAACTTGCCCGGGAGCAGTCAAACGTAACCGAGCCACGGTGGTGAATCAACCGGGGGAGAACACGAGGTGTTTTTTTCGGCCGGCCTCGAATCTCTCCCGTCTCGCCACTCAGTCCTTGGCGCGGTCCATGTACTCGCCCGTGCTCGGGTTCACCCGCACCCGCTCGCCCGACGCGATGAACTCCGGCACGTTGATCGTCACGCCGTTCTCCAGCAGTGCCGGCTTCGAGCTCGCCGTCTTCGTCGCCGTCTTCATCACCGGCGCCGTGTCCTTGATGGTGAAGTTCATGAACTGCGGCAGCTGCACCGACATCGGCTTGCCGTTATAGAACTCGACGATGACCATCATGTTGTCCTGCACCCACGGGGCGTCGTCGCCCAGTGCCTCGGCGTCCATCTCGAGCTGCTCGTAGTTCTCCGTGTTCATGAAGTGGTAGCTGTCACCACTCTTGTACAGGAACTGGAGCTCGTGCGTCTCCATGTCCGCCCTCTGCACTGCGTCATCGGCGCGGAATCGGTGCTCGAAGTTATTGCCCGAGCGGAGGTTCTTGAGCTTCGCCTGCACCATCGCCCGCAGGTTGCCGGGGGTGTGGTGGCGGAACTCGAGAATGCGGCATGGATCGCCTTCGAAGACAATGACCATGCCCCGACGGATCTGCGTGGCCGGAAACGCCATAGGAATCGAGGAAACGGGTAAGAAGGAGCGGCGCCGCAGATGCTCAACGAGGCCTAAACGACGACAGCCTCGAAGTTTACCCTATCTCACCCGCGCCCGCAACGGCCCATCACCGCGTGAACGCCCCCGGCACCTGCCGCAGCACCGGGGCGAGCGCCTTCCACATGTTCTCCGCGGCCCGCCGCGCGCCCTCGGCGTTCGGATGGATGCCATCGGCCTGGTTCAGCGACGGATCGCCCGCCACGCCCTCGAGGAAGAAGGGCACGAGCACCACCTGCTGCTCGCGCGCCACGTTCATGAACACATCGCGGAACTCGCGCGTGTATCGCTGGCCAAGATTGGGCGGCGCCTCCATCTGCGCCAGCAGCACCTGCGCCTGGGGATTCGCCGCGCGCACGCGCTGGATGATGCCGACGATGTTCGCCTGCGTCGTGTCGGGGTCGAGGCCGCGCAGCCCATCGTTGGCGCCCGTCTCGATCACCACGACATCGGCCTTGTCGTTCAGCAGCCAGTCGATGCGGCGCAACGCCCCGGCTGACGTCTCGCCCGAGAGGCCCGCGGCGGCAACGGTCACGTCGTAACCGGCCGCTTCGGCGAGCCGGCCGATCGCTGCGGGGTATGCGGAGTCTGGGTCCAGCCCGAAGCCGGCGGTGAGGCTCGTGCCGATGAAGAGCACGCGCGCCCCATTGGTTGCCCCGGCCGTGGCCCCCGTGGTTGATTCCGGTGCAGTTCCGCTTTCCCTGGCCGCGACGCTCGACTGCCCGTCGCCGGTCCCGCCTCCTTGGCCGGGTTCTCCTGCCCGGTCACCGCCGCAGGCGGCGGTCGCGAAGAGAACGCACGCGACCACCCCCCCGGCGCAGAACGAATACAACTCACGCATTCAAATGCTCGCTGCCCGAGAGTTGACGAAGGAATACCAGAGCGGCGATTCCCGCCTGGCGGTGTTGCGCAACGTCACGTTCGAGATCCCGCAGGGGAGCTTCGTCTCGATCGTGGGGCCCTCCGGAAGCGGCAAGACGACGCTGCTCGGCCTGCTCGCGGGCCTCGACCTTCCGTCCCGCGGGACCGTCACGCTCGACGGGGCCGACCTCACGAGACTCGACGAGGATGACCGCGCGAAGCTCCGTGGGGAGAAAGTTGGGTTCATCTTCCAGAGCTTTCAACTCATCCCGACGCTGACCGCTGCGGAGAATGTACAGGTACCCCTCGAGCTGCGCGGCGATTCGGATGCCGGCGACCGTGCCCTCGGGCTGCTGCAGCGCGTCGGCCTCGGCGACCGCACGCGCCACTTCCCCAATCAGCTCTCCGGCGGCGAGCAGCAGCGCGTGGCGATCGCGCGCGCCTTCGCGAACCAGCCGCGCATCCTCTTTGCGGACGAGCCCACGGGCAATCTCGATGGCGCCACGGGTGCGCGCATCGTCGAGCTGCTCGATCTCCTGAACCGCGAGTCCGGCGCCACGGTCGTGATCGTCACGCACGACCTGACCCTCGCCGAGCATGCCAAGCGGGTGATCCGCCTCAAGGACGGCGAGGTGGTGGAGGACCGGCAGGGACGCGGGTTCGCGGAAGCGGCGCACGCCGCCGCGCTCGCGCTCGCCGAGCGCGAAGCCGGCATTCGATGAGCGCCGGCGTCCCGATGCTCTTCCGGCTCGCCTGGCGCGAGAGCCGCACGGCGCGGCGCCGGCTCATGCTGTACATGAGCTCGATCTCGCTCGGCGTGGCGGCGCTGGTCGCCATCGACTCGTTCGCGGCCAACGTGCAGGAGTCGATCGCGGAGCAGTCACGGGAGTTGCTGGGCGGCGACGTGAACCTGCGCGCGCGGCAGGGCTTCACGCCCGCGCTCGACACGATCCTCGACTCGCTCGCCGCCGCGGGCATCCCGTCGGCGCGGATGATCAGCTTTGCGTCGATGGCCACGGCCACGCCGTCGGGCGGCACGCGGCTCGCGCAGGTGCGCGGCGTCAGCGAGGGATATCCGTTCTACGGACGCGTCATCACGGCGCCGGCCGGCCTGTGGGACGAGATGCAGCGGGGCGCATACGCGTTCGTCGACCCGTCGCTGCTCGTCGCGCTCGACGCGTCGGTGGGCGACACGCTCACGATCGGCTACGCCAAGTTCAAGATCCTCGCGTCGCTCACGAACGTGCCGGGCGACCCCGGCATCTCGGCGACGATCGGCCCGCGCATCTTCATTCCGGAACGCTACGTCGCCGAGACACAGCTCCTCGGCCTCGGCAGCCGCGCCGAGTACGAGGCGGTGATCAAGCTGCCGGAGGGCACCAAGAGCCCGCTCTGGGTGGCGCCGCTGCGGCCGCGCTTCGGCGCCGAGAACGTGCGCGTGCAGACCTCGGTCGAGAACGAGATCGACCTCAACGACGCCATCTCGCAGTTGGCGCGGTTCCTCGGCATCGTCGGGTTGATCGCGCTGCTGCTGGGCGGCATCGGCGTGGCGAGCGGCGTGAACGCGTTCGTGCAGAAGAAGATCGACACCGTGGCCGTGCTGCGGTGCCTCGGCGCGAGCGGCGCGCAGGTGCTGACGATCTACCTCGTGCAGGCCGGCGCGATGGGATTCGCCGGCGCCGCGGTGGGCGCGCTGCTCGGCATCGGCATCCAGTTCGCGCTGCCGCAGCTCATGGGCGAGTTCCTGCCGGTGGACGTCGCGGTGCGGATCGTGCCGCGGGCGATCCTCCTCGGGCTCGGCGTCGGCGTCTGGGTGGCGATCGTGTTCGCGCTCCGGCCGCTGCTGGTGCTGCGGCGCGTGTCGCCGCTGCAGGCCATCCGTCGCGACGACGTGGCGCTCAACGCCTCGCGCCGGCGCGACAGCTGGACCTACGTCACCAACTTCGCTCTGCTGGCGAGCATCCTCGCGCTGGCCATCGACCGCGCCGAGACGACGCAGCAGGGGTTGCTCTACGCGGCGGGGATCCTGTTCGTGATCGGTCTCCTCGGCGGCAGCGCGGCGGCGCTCTCGGGGCTGGCGCGCCGGCTGGTGCGGCCGAGCTGGCCATACGTGCTGCGCCAGGGCATCGCGAACCTCTACCGTCCGCACAGCCAGACGCGCGCGGTGGTGATCGCGCTCGGCTTCGGCTCGTTCCTCGTGACGACAATCGTCCTCGTGCAGGCCAACCTGCTCAAGTCGTTCGAGCTCTCGGCGTCGGCGTCGCGCGGCAACCTCGTGTTCTTCGACGTGCAGGTGGACCAGCGCGAACGGCTCGACTCGCTGATCGTCGCGGGCGGCCACGAGGTCGTGTCGGTCACGCCGATCGTGACCATGCGCTTTGCCGGTGCCAACGGGTACGATGCCACGCAGTACGCGGCGAGCCGCGCGCTGCCCAACCGCTACTGGGCGCTGCGCCGCGAGTATCGCAGCACGTATCGCGATTCGCTCGTGCCCACCGAGACGCTGAAGGCCGGCGCCTGGTTCACCGCGAACGCACCGGGCGACTCGGTGTTCGAGGTGTCGATGGAGGACGAGATCGCGACCGACCTCAAGCTCCAGCTCGGCGACACGACCACATGGGACGTGCAGGGCGTGCCGGTGAAGGCGCGGCTGACCAGCCTTCGCACGGTGGACTGGGGACGGTTCGAGCCGAACTTCTTCGCCGTGTTCGAGCCGGGCGCCATCAGCCGGGCACCCAAGCAGTACGTGATGATCGCGTCGGTGGAGAGCGATGCCGCGGTGGCGCTGCTGCAGCGCGACGCCGTGCGCGCCTTCCCCAACGTGTCGAGCATCGATCTCTCGCTCGTGCGCCGCACGATCACGCAGATGGTGGACAAGGTCACGCTGACGGTGCGGTTCCTCGCGCTCTTCAGCCTCGCGATGGGGATCCCCGTGCTGTTCAGCGCGGTGGCGGCGACGCGCCGCGACCGCCTGCGCGAGGGCGTGCTGCTCAAGACCTTGGGCGCCACGCGCGGCCAGATCGGCCGCATCCTGCTGGCGGAATACGCGCTGCTCGGCGTGCTCGGCAGCCTCACCGGGATGCTGCTGGCGTTCGTCGGCGCATGGGCGCTCGTGACCTTCGTCTTCGAGGGTACGTTCGCGCCGGCGCCCGGGCCCGCCCTGGCGATCGCCGCAGCCATGACCGCGCTCGCGGTGTCGATCGGATTCCTGACCGGGCGCGATGTGTTCCGTGAGACGCCGATGGCGGCGCTGCGCGAGGCGTGAGCGGTGTGAGAGGCCTACTCGATGCGAATGATCGCGAGCCGCGCTTCGGCCGGAAGCGCGGCACCGCGGTAGCCGCGGAGCGAGAGGAGTTGCCGGGCGGTGGGGGTGCCGATGACTTCGATGGCCCCGAATCCGCCTGGCGCGACTGACTTGAACTCGACCGCGAAATCGCCCGGCGACACGCGATGCGGCTGGAGCGGGTGCGCGCGAGGATAGTAGGACGGCGTCGTGGCCGGGTTCGCGCAGGGGCCGAGATCCGCACAGAGCCCGGCGAAGATCGACGGCAGGTTCCACGAGAGGAACGAGAGGCGCGCTGACTGCGCGCTGACTCCCGGCAGGTCGTCCGTGGCGAGCGCCATCGACCACTCGGCGAGCAGTTCGCTCCACTCGCGCCCGAATCGCGCCTCGAGGTTCGCCACGCCGGTGGCCTGGTTCACCGTGAGCTCCTGGAGCAACGCCTGCTCTGGCGTGCCGGCGTGGTCGAGCATCCAGCGCAGCAGCGACCAGGCGGAGCCGTAGTACGAGACGTCGCCCGCGGCGACCGGCCCGAGCGGCGAGCGTGTGTTGGGCGCGTCGAGAAAATCCCAGAGCGCGTCGAAGTGCGGCAGCATCGCGCGCGGTTGCCCGGGACAGCGCGGCGATGGAGCGCCGAGCGTGGCCTCGCAGGCCAGCGTCGCGGTGTAGTCGTGATTCGCGGACTGCTGCGTGCCGTAGACCGCCCGCGCGAACAACTCCTCGGCGACGCGCCCCCCCGCCTCCTCGAGCCAGTCGTGCTCCAGCGGCCAGGCGCGCGCAAAGCGCTCCGAGTACGACACGATGTGCTTGGTCTCGTGGGCGATCGTGGCGCGGATGTCGGCCAGCCACTGGGTGCGCGTGCCGGGTTCGTTGGTGGCGGCGGGGTTCGTCGGCACCTGCGCGTAGATGTACTCGCCGAAGTTGCTCGACGGCCGCACGGCCCGCGGCGAGAGGTCGCAGGTGGTCGTCGCGGCGAGGAGCGCGCCGTCGAAGAACTGGTTCATGCGCGGCGTGAAGACGATCACCACGCGCTGGTTGCGGTCGAGCTGGCCGTCCATCACCAGCGGGTTGCCGAACTTGAGCGCGATGGGCCAGACGACGGCATCGAACTCGGCTGCGAGCATGGCGTACTGTGCGTCCATCGTGCCCTGCAGCGTCGGCTTGCCGTTCACCGAGGGCACGGTGTCCTCGAGGATGATGACGCGCTCGCCGATGGCGACGGCGCGGGCGCCGATCTCCTTGTAGGTGGACCCGCACATGTCCGTCGCGCTCTCGAGGTTCGGCACGCGGATGGTGTGGATGGAACCGGCCGGCGGCACGGCGAGCGAGGCGCGGGCCTCTGGCATCGGTCGCGTAGGGGGAACGGGCGGCGGCATCTGGAGCACGCTGTTGAGCACGCGGCTGTGCGCGCGCAACCGGCGCGCGGCCGGGGTCTCGCGCACGGAGCGAGCCGGCTGCACCGCGACCGCGCCCCCTGTGACCGCGCCCCCCGCGGCCACCAGCCCCACCGGCAGCGTCAGCGCGCCGCCCAGCGTCAGCCCCTGCGCGAGTGCGCCGAGCGAGCGGCCGGAGTTCTGTACCGTCACGAGGTAGCGCGCCGTCGCCGGCGCGAGCTCGATGCACCGCGTGTCGACGCCCGTGCTCATGATCAGCGACTGGCCCGGCGAGAGCGCACGCTGCGTGGCCACCTGCAACTCGACCGTGCCGGTGCCGATTCCGGCGCTCGTCCTCACCTGCAGCGTCGCCATGCCCGTGGGCGCGCACCCGAACTGCGACGCCGGGGGCAACGCGAGCGTGAGCTGCTGTGGCGACGCCGCGGTCACGGCGACGGGGACGCCGTCGATGTGCACCGTGTTCCCCGACGGCGACGAGGAGAAGCGGTCGCCGCTGACGACGATCGACTGCCCCGGGACGGCCAGCGTGGGCGCGCTGGCGCCGATCACCGGCGCGTTCGGCGACGGCACCGGCGCGACGATGACGACGACCGTATCCGCGAGCGCGCCGCCATGCACGATCACCCGCGCGACGCCGGCGGCCTCCGCGCTCACGCGACCATTCACGGAGACGCTGGCGATGCGCGGCGCGCTCGACTCCCACTCGAGCCCGGGCTCGATGATCGCGATGTCCTCGCTGTCGCGCACCGTGTACGAGAGTTGCTCGTCGCCGCCAGGCAGCACGAGGCGCAGCGTGTCCTGCGCCAGCACGAGCCTGGCGATGGGCGGGTTCACGAGCGTGAGGCTCACGGTGCTGGACACGCGTCCCACAGACGCGCGCAGCCTACCCTCGCCCGGCGCCAGCCCGAGGACGATCCCCTGTTCCGCGTCGGTCACCCGCAGCGTCTGCGGTGTCAGCGATCTCCAGCGGACGACGTAATCGAGCGGCTCGCCGTTCTTGTCGAGGACGTTCGCCGACGCCGTGATCCAGAAACCGGGACGCAACTCCGTGGAAGGCAGCGTGATCTCGACGCTTGCGACGCCGGGGAACTCGGTGCCGGTGACGTCCGTGCACCCGAATCCGGCGCCCAGCAGTGCGAGCGCGACCAATCCCGGGAGGCCACGGGACACGAAGGCGGGGGAGGCACGCATGTAGCTTCATATTCTACACCTCGAAGCGCACCTCTGGCGAATCGCGACGCTGGTCGCCCTCGTTTGCAGCGGCGTAGGGAGAACGCTGGCGGGCGGTCCGACACGACGTACATTCCCGCGCCATGCCCAGAGACAACGACCCGGCGGTTTCGCAGATGAAGGAATGGGCCACGGGGCGCTCGTTCTGGTGGCGCCTGCCGCTCTTCCTCTTCCTCGCGTTCCAGACCATGGGCCCGCTCCGCGAGCAGGGAGAGTCGACGCTCTTCTCGGCGATCATCTTCGGCTCGCACGAGTTCGGACATCTCTTCTGGAGCCTGCTCGGCGAGTGGATCGGCATCGCCGGCGGCAGCCTCACGCAACTGCTGATCCCCATCGGCGCCGCGGCCCTCGTGTACAAGAGCCGCGACTGGTTCGGCGTCGCGGTCTGCGGCGTGTTCCTGGCGTCGAGCCTCGCCGACCTCTCATGGTACATCGGCGACGCGCGCACGGAGATGCTCGACCTCGTGAGCTTCTCGCCCGACGGCGCCATCCACGACTGGAACTACCTGCTGGGCCGCGCCGGCATGCTGGGCCTGGACCTGCGGCTCGCCAGCTTCACGCGCTTCGTGGCGTGGATGGTGCTGCTGGCATCGACCGCGCTCGCAGGGCGGTTGCTCTGGTGGATGGCGACGAGCAAGGAGAAGGCTACCGATTCCGGCACTGCGGCCGCGTAGGCGGCGTGTTCGCGCAGCGAATGCTCTCGTCCATTCCCTTGGAGATGGTGCCGCACGCCGTCGTGACCGCCTGCTTGGTGGCCGCCTCGGCCGTCTCCGCCGACGCCGTCGCGCAGTTGGTCTCGCCGTTGAACGTCACGCAGGCGGAGCACTCCACCTGCTGCGCCGAGAGCGTCGAGTAGAGCAGGATGCCGGCGAAGATCGCGGCGAGGATGATGGTGATCAGGGTTCCGCGCTTCATGTCAGTAGCTCCCGCCAAAGAAGACCGCGTTCGCGAACAGCGGCAGCAGGCCGCGCCAGAGATCGCGGAAGTTGGGATCGCCCGCGAAGCCGATCACGCGTCCCTGCCCCACCCGCTCGGTGAAGAGATACGGCGAGTTGCCGATGCGTTCCGCGACCTCGGGCCAGAAGTAGCCGCTCAGCCGCACGCGGTCCTTGGGCGCGAACCGCATGACGGCCTCGCCGGGCCGCAGCTCCTTGGGCGCCACGAAGATGGTGGCGCCGTCCACCATCACCGGGATCTCGCTCGAGTGCACGCCCGCCATCAACGGCGAGAGCGTGTCGCCGGTGGCGCGGGCGATGGCGCCCGGCACGTCGGTCGCGAGCGGCGCGAACTCGCCGCCGGTGGAGTCGCGGCGCGTGCGGAAGCGCGAGAGCCCGCTCCGCTCCGAGGCCAGCCATGACGTCGACGCGCCAAGCGTGACGATCACGCCGCCGCCGCGCACCCAGCGTTGCAGCCGCTCCTTGCCCGCGTCGCCCAGTGCGCGCTCGAACGCGGCGCCTTGCACGGACGGCATCACCAGCACATCCATCTCGTCGAGTCCGGCGCCCGCGAGCCACTCGGTGGTCACGGAGGTCACGGGGTAGCCGAGCCGGTTGTCGAACGCATACCAGGCAAAGCCGAACGAGAGGCCGTTCACGCCCTGCCCGCCGAGCAGCGCCACGCGCGGCGCCTCGATGTAGCGCACCGAGTTGGAACCGAGGTCCGTGCCCTGCTCCACCAGCGCCGACGCGACCGTGCGGACGACTGCGCCGGATTCAAGAGCGCGCGCGTTCACCGACTTGGCGACGTCCGCCCTGTTGCCCGCCACGCGCACGACGAAGGCCCCGCGCGGGAAGCTCACGCCGCCCGAGGTGAACGCCTTGGGCGCATACCAGACGCGCACCGAGTCGCGGAAGAGCCCGGCGAGCATGCGGTACGACGCCTCGCTCCCCACCTCGAACGCCCAGCCATGTGCGCCGACTGCCGGCGCGGTCACGCTCGACTTGAGCGAGGCCGCGGTCACGCGCGTCCTTTCGCCGCCCACCGCCTGCCCCGACGTCCACGCGCGCACGCGGAATGCGAACGGCAGCGACCAGCCGGTCATGTCATAGAAGCGGCTCGACGCACCGGTGACGCGCGACTCGATCTCGCCCTTGATGAACGACGAGTCGAGCTGCGCATCGGGCTCGAGCAGCGCCTTGGCCAGGCGGCCCTGCGGCTGCGCGAGGTCCACCGCGTACCAGCCGGCCTCCACGCGAAGAGAGGAGTTCGCCGCCGCGCCGTAGGCCCGCGCGTCACCGACGGTGGTCGCGGCGCCGAGCCGCGAGACCTCGATGCCGTTGTCGAGCAGTCGCGCCACGAGCGAGTCGGCGCGGCCCTGTGCATCGCGCTCGATCACCACGCTGCGCATCGGACCCTTCGCGAGATCGGTGACGTTCTGCTGCCGCGACCTTACATAGTCGCCCACGAGTTCGGTGCGGCGGTGCGCCGCCGTGAGCGTGGTCGCCCACGCCGCGGTGTAGTGGTGCCGCGCCGCTTCCAGCAGGGTCATGATGGTGCCGTCGCTGCGGCGGATGGCGCCGCCGCCGCTCGAGGCCTGCTCGAACGTCGCGCCGATGGCGCCGTTCAGGATCGGCCAGCTCACGCCATAACCGGGATAGAACTCGTCATAGCCTTCGCGGCGGAAGTACGGCCAGCCCCGCTCGTCGAAGCTGCCACCGATGCCCGAGGCAAAGATGTCCCACCACTTGATGGTGTTCGGCGGGATGTTCTTGTTCACCGGCTCCATGGGCGGCGCAAAGAAGTAGGTCGAGTTGGACCCCATCTCGTGGAGGTCCACCGCGACCTGCGGCCACCAGCTGAGGATCGCGCCGGCCCGTGCGCGCGACTCCGGGTGCGACTGGATGAACCAGTCGCGATTGAGGTCGAAGTAGTAGTGGCTGCCGCGTGCGCCGGGCCAGTTGCCCTGGTGCACCATCGCGCCCGGTGTCACCGGCGGCCCGAACACGCCGAGCGCCCGCCGCTGGTCCTGCACGTGCCGCTCGTGCCCGTCGGCGTTCTGCACGGGGTCGATCAACACCACGGTGCTGTCGAGGATGGCGCGCGTCTCCGCGTCCTGCCCCGCCGCCAACTGGTACAGCATGGCCAGCGACGCCTCGGTGCCCGACGCCTCATTGCCGTGCACGGTGTAGCCGAGCCAGACGATGGCGGGCTGTCGCGCGACCACCTGGGCGAGCGTGCCGGCGTCAGCGCCGCGTGGGTCGGCGAGGCGCGCCGCGTCGGCCTTGATGGCGTCCAGCCGCGCGATGTTCCGCTCGGCGCTGATGATCGCCATCACGACCTCGCGTCCCTCCGCCGTCACGCCGAGCGTGTCGACGCGCACGCGCGGGCTCGTGGCCGCGAGCTGCTCGATGTAGCGCACGATCCGGTGGTGCGGCGTGAACTTCTCACCGACCTCGTAGCCGAGCGACTGAGCCGGCTTGGGGACGCGCGGGTCGAAGGTCGCGCCAGGCGCCTGGTACGAGTGCTGCGCGGCCACGGGCGCGGCCAGTGCAACCATCGCAAGAAGGGAGAGCGACACGCGCACCGCGCGCGCCGGGAACGACGCTAGGGCCTGGCCTACGATCATCTCGGGGGTCCGTTGGTGGAAGACGTCGGGTTGAGCCGCATCGATCCCGGGAGGGAATCGAGCAGCGGCTTGAGGTCGCCCGAACGTTCGAGCGTCGTCACGAAGGTGATGCCGTCGAGTACCACGACCAGCAGGTGCGACACGCCGAACAACACGACGGCGCCGCGCTCGGAGTGCACGACGTTGCACTCGGAATCCACGAAGTGCACCGGCCCGATGGCGCCGTTGCCATCATCGTCGAGCTCCCGGGCGCGGCGCAGCGACGCCCAGGTGCCGACGTCGTCCCAGCCGAACTCGGCGGAGACGACCAGCAGCCGGTTGGTGCGCTCGAGCAGCCCGCGCTCGAGCGAGATGGCCCGCACGCCGCCGGTGAACGCGGCGACGTCGCCCGCCGCAAGGAGCCCGAGCGAGTCCCGCACTTCCTCGGTGTGCGCCGCGAGCTCCTGCAGGAAGACCCCTGCCTGCCCCACGACGATGCCGCTGTGCCAGAGCGCGCCGGCGGCGATCCGCGCGCTCGCCTCCGTCTCGCCCGGCTTTTCCACGAACTCCTGCACGCGGAACGCTCCGCCGCGCTGAAGCGGCGCCTCCCCCTCGAGCGCTGCGCCCGGCTGCACATAGCCGAAGCCCGTCTCCGGCCGCGTCGGCGTGATGCCGATGGACACGAGCGCCTTCTCGCGCGCGGCCAGCGCGGCGGTGCGCTCCAGCACCTCGCGGAACTGTTCGGGGAAGTCCACCGCGAGGTCGGCGTGGATGCTGCAGCAGACGGCGCTCGGGCCGGCCCGTCGCGCGATCTCGCTCGCCGCCCACGCGAGCGCGGCCGCGCTGCCGAGCGGGCGCGGCTCCACCAGCACGTTCTGCTCGGGCACGTCGAGCGTCACCGATCGGATGGCGGGCGCGATGTCACGGCTGGTGAGGATCAGCACGCGCTCCGGCGGGATCGTCGGCTGGAGCCGGCCGATGGAGTCCTCGATCAACGTCTGCTCGGATACCAGCGCAAGCAGCGGCTTGGGCCGGTCAGGCGTGCTCAGCGGCCAGAAGCGCGAACCGATGCCGCCGGCGAAGATCACGGCCCAAAGGGCGACCTCGGTCTGCGAGGTCGTCTCGGAGGCCGGATGGACGGCCGGAAGAGTGGCAGCGGCGGCTCCGGCAGGCGCGCCGGGGTCGAACGTGCCCGGTTTCTTCATCGTCTGCTAAAGTATGGACGCAGCGAGATCATTGCCACCGCCCCCACTATCAAGAGAACCGCCGCCGCCAGCCGCGGCGTGATGGCCTCCCCGGCGAACGCCCAGCCCAGCAGCACCGCCACCACCGGGTTCACGAACGCATAGGTGCCCACGAGTGCCGGCCGCACGCGGCCCAGCAGCCACTTGTACGCACTGAATCCGATGATCGAGCCGAACACCACGAGATACGCGAGGCTGAGCCATCCGCGTGTCGTCATGTCCGATATGGAGAAGCTCCCGAAGTCGCCCTGGGCGCCGCTGGCGACGAAGAGGGCGACTCCGCCGAGCAGCATCTCCATGCCCGTGGCCATCAGCGGCACCGCCGGGGGCGTGAGCTGGCGCGAATAGAGCGATCCGACTGCCCAGGCGATGGTGCTCAGCACGAGCACCGCGAGCCCGAGCACCGACACCGAGCCGACCGTCTCCGGGTTGGTCGAGACGAGCAGCGAGATGCCGACGAGCCCGAGCGCGATGCCACCCACCTCGATGGCGCTCGGCCGCACGCCGCGGCGCCCGATCCAGCCGAACACCATCAGCCAGAGCGGCACCAGCGACACGACGAGCGCGACCACGCCCGAGGGCTCGCGGCCGGTGGCCCAGGTGACCGCGCCATTGCCGACGCCGAGCAGGAGCACGCCGACGACCGCGGCCTCGAGCCACTGCCGGCGGGTGGGTCTCGGGCCGCCCATGCCGCGCGTGACGCCGTAGAGCACGAGCCCCGCGAGGAGATTCCGTGTGCCGGCGACCATCAGCGGCGGCATGTCCTGCACCGCGAACGCGGCGGCGAGGTAGGTCGAACCCCAGATCAGCCACGTGGCCGCGAACGCGAGGATGATCCGGAGTTGCACGCCGGAAGATAACGACCCGGAGCAAGGCCCTCGCTGGAGGCCGCGCAACCACTCATTATCCATCCATGAACCGGCGCGTCGTCCCGTGGCTCCATCGCCTTGCCTCCGGTTTTTTCCAGACCGCGAGCCTCCGTTTTGGCCTGTCGCTCGTGTTTGGCCTGGCGCTCGTGCCGGCCACGCTCCGCGCACAGCCGGCCGAGCGCTGCGAGCCCGCGCCGACCGCACTCGTGCTCTCGGGCGGGGGCGCCAAGGGTTTCGCTCACATCGGTCTCATCCAGACGCTCGACTCGCTGGGCATCGTGCCCGACTATGTCGTCGGCACGAGCATCGGCGCGGTCGTCGGTTCGCTCTACGCGAGCGGCTATTCCGGCAACGAGATCGACTCATTGCTGCGATCGATCCATCTCGAGACGATGATCCGCAGCTACCAGCCGCACGTCTCCCGCGCGCTCGACGGGTTCAAGCCGGTCGTCGTCTGGGAACGCATCGACAAGCGCTGGATCGTGCAGGCCGGCGCCGTGCGCGAGGTCGAGGCCAACACGATCATCGCGCGGCTGTTGCTGCGCGGCAACCTGATCGCGCGCGGCGACTTCGACCGGCTGCCGATCCCGTTCCGCGCCATCGCCACCGACCTCGATACGCGGCGTCCGGTCTCGCTCTCCGGTGGCGACCTCGCCGAAGCCGTCCGCGCGAGCTTCTCGCTCCCCGTCGTGCTGCGCCCGGTGCAGCGCGACACCCTCTGGCTCACCGACGGCGGCATCTCGTCGAACATCCCGGTGGGCGTGGCGCGCTCGCTCGGCGCCGAGCGGCTGATCGTGTCGACGCTGCCCTCGGCGAAGGCCGCCAAGGAGACGTTCGACAACCCGCTCTCCGTGTCGACCGTGATCTTCGAGTTCATCTGGAAGCAGGACTCGCTCGGGCTCGGCCCGGATGACGTGCACGTGGCGCAGCG
>DATLLD010000079.1:0-6378 GCA_035538035.1 Gemmatimonadaceae bacterium
GCACGTCGCGTTCGCCAAGCAATGCGGCGATCTCGCATCCCAGCGTGCCGAGTCCACGCTCATGCGCAGTGAGCACGAGATGCGCCAGCCGCGGCACCACGCCGAGCGCCGCCATCTTCCGGCCGTGCGGCGTCGCGCGCCCGTGCTCGTCGAGCGCGCCCAGGTCCGTGAGCAGCGACCGCCCCTGGGCGAGCGCGCCGTCGGGCGGCAGGTCGAGCCAGCGGAGCGCCGTGGGGTCGGCGATGCCCGCGCAGGCGAGCTCGAGCGCCAGGGGCGCGAGGTCCGCCTCGAGGATCTCCGGCACCGCGCGCGCGAGCAGTTGCGCGTGCGTCCCCTCGCTCCAGAGCCGCACGCAGGTGCCGCTCGCCGTGCGGCCCGCGCGGCCGCGACGCTGGTCGGCCGAGGCGCGGCTCACGCGCGTCGTCTCGAGCCGCGTCATGCCGCTGCGCGGCGAGAAGCGCGGCACGCGCGCGAGTCCCGCGTCGACCACTATCCGCACGCCGTCCAGCGTCACCGACGACTCCGCGATCGCCGTGCTCAGCACCACGCGCCGCCGCGTGCCGCGCGAGCGGAGCACGACGTCCTGCTCGCCGAGCGTCAGCCCGCCATGCAGCAGCAGCACCTCCGGGTCGCCGGCCGGGGGCGAGGTTTCAAGGGCGGAACGCACGCGATGCAGCTCCGCGAGGCCGGGCAGGAACACCAGCAGGTCGCCTTCGATGGAGTCGTCTGCGCAGCACTCGCGCACGGCGCCGGCGACGGTCACCGGCAAGGCTACGCCCTCGCGCGGCGGCCGCCATCTCGTCTCGACCGGGAACGCGCGCCCCTCGCTCAGGATCACCGGTGCATCGAGGAGCGTGGCCACCGGCGCCGCATCGAGCGTCGCCGACATCACCAGCACGCGCAGGTCCGGCCGCAGTACCTGCCGCGACTCCAGCGTCAGCGCGAGGCCCAAGTCAGCCGTCAGGTGCCGCTCATGGAACTCGTCGAAGATCACCGCCGCCACGCCCTCGAGCGCGGGGTCGTCCTGCACCATCCGCGTGAGGATGCCCTCCGTCACGACCTCGATGCGCGTGCGCGCGCTGATGCGCCGCTCGAGCCGCACGCGGTAGCCCACCGTGCCGCCGACTTCCTCGCCGAGCAGCCGCGACATCTGCACGGCGGCGGCGCGGGCGGCGATCCGCCGTGGCTCGAGCACGATCACGCGTCCGCCGGCCACCCATGGCTCGTCGAGCAGGTGCAGCGGCACACGCGTGGTCTTGCCCGCGCCGGGCGGGGCCACGAGCACGGCGCTGCCCACGCGCGCGAGGGCCTCGCGCAGCGACGGAATGGCGGCATCTATAGGGAGCGGCGGGGCGCCGCGCAAAAAAAGCGACGTCAAGACGGGCCTCGGGACGATGTTGCGTCGTCGCCTGGATTGCACGTGCCGCGAAACGCGGCCTGCGTGCAATTCGTAGGGCGGGACGGGTAACTTATTGACGGCGGTGGTCGCGCGCCGATAAAGAAAGTAGCCCTTCGACTCGGAACTCCTGCGAATGACGGCCACCGGTACACCAAAGATGTCCACAGCACCTGCGGCGCCGCGCGATCGCATCTACTGGTCGTTGCTGATCGGCGTGTTGCTGGCGGACCTCCTCTCCAAGCAGTGGGCCGAGCGCGCGCTCGGCCTGCATGCGCCGGAGGAGGTCGTGGGCCACTGGCTGCGGTGGACGCTGACGTACAACACCGGCGCGGCGATGAACCTCTCCGTCGGCTCGGCGTCGCGAATCGTGTTCAGCGTCATCGCCCTGGGCATGCTCGTGTACCTGTTCCGCCTCTACCGCGGGTCGCATCCCACGGAGCGCGCGACGCCGGCCGCGCTAGCCCTCATCTCCGCGGGGGCGCTCGGCAACTTGGTCGACCGCCTGCGGCACTCCAAGGGCGTCGTCGACTTCATTGATGTCGGCACAGCGGACTGGCGGTTCTGGACGTTCAATGTGGCCGACATGGGCGTCACCATCGGAGCGGTCCTGCTGGCGCTCCTGATGTGGCGTTCGCCCTCGACAAATCCCTCAGACGAGAACCCCCCGCAATGACGCAGCGTCGTGAGTTCCTTCGCCAAGCCTCGCTGATCGCCGCCGGCACGCTCGCAGCCGGAGTCGCGGAGGCGCAATCATCTGGGCAGCAGCCGGTACCGCAGGGCGGCGCAGCCCGCCCGCCCGCCTCGCCGCTCGCGGCCGTCTCGGCCTCAGCCAACGCGCAGGCCGACTGGGACATGTCCTGGACCACGCGCGTGACCGGCAAGCATCGCATGTGCTTCGACGCGCCGGAGATTTCCGACGGCGTCTGTCTCCATCAGGCACGTTCGTTCCTCACGGGATACGCCGAGACGCTGAAGCTCACCGACGCCGACCTGACCGCCGTGCTCGTCATCCGCCATGCCGCCATTCCGATGGTGCTCGACGACGCGCTCTGGGCGGACGGCGCGTTCGCCGAGAAGGACGAGCTGAAGGATCCGGAGTCGGGGAAGCCGGCCAGGCGGAACCCGTTCATCCGCATCCCCGCCGGTGCGCGGCACACGTCGGCGTGGCCTGACGGCGCGCTCGACACCCTCATGTCGCGCGGCGTGATCGTGCTCGCCTGCGACCTCGCGCTGCGCAACGTCACCGGTCAGATCGCGCGGCGCCGCGACATCCCGCGCCAAGATGCGGCGGAACTCGTCGCCCAGCACCTGCTCCCGGGCGTGTATCGCATGCCGAGCGGCATCTTTGCGACGAGCCACGCGCAGAGCCTCGGCTGCGGAGTGCTGCACGCGTCGTGACGCAGCCCAAGGTCTACGACCGCGACTATTACGAGAAGTGGTACCACGACCCGTCGCGGCGCGTGATCACGCACGCCGCGGTGGCGCGCAAGGTGCGGCTCGTCGTCGGCATCGCCGAGGCGCTTCTCGAGCGCCCCATCCGTTCCGTGCTCGATGTCGGCTGCGGCGAGGGCGCGTGGCGGGCGCACCTGAAGGAGCTTCGCCCGCGCGTGCGCTACGCTGGCGTGGAGTCGAGCGAGTATGCGGTGGAGCGCTTCGGGAGTTCGCGCGGGATCGTGCGCGGGAGCTTTGGCACGCTGGCGGAGGTCGCCGCGCGCGAGAAGTCGCTTGCAGGACCGTTCGACCTGGTCGTCGTGTGCGACGTGCTGCACTACGTGCCTGACGGGGAGCTCGCCGGGGGATTCGCCGCCATCGCGCGTCTCCTCGGCGGCGTGGCGTACCTCGAGGCGTACACGACCGAGGATTCGATCGAGGGCGATCGCCACGGCTGGCATCACCGCAGCGCCGAGCAATACAGGCGATACTTCCGCCGCGCGAAGCTCTTTGCGGTGGGGATGCACTGCTATGTGGGCGAGGAGCTGGCCGGGTCGCCGGCTGCACTGGAGCTGGGCGCGCCGTAACGCGGCGGCGCTTGACTCAGCCCTTGCGGGCTGCAACCTTTCATCCGGATATAAGGATGAAACGACTCGCCCTCTTCGACCGCCTCTCGGCACTCGCCGACCCCATCCGCTCGCGGCTCCTCCTGATCCTGGAGCGCCACGAGCTGACGGTGTCCGAGCTGCGCGCCGTGCTGCAACTGCCGCAGTCCACCGTCAGCCGGCATCTCAAGGTGCTCGCCGACGCCGGATGGCTCTCGTCGCGCGAGGACGGCACCTCCAACCGCTACCGGCTCGACATCAAGTCGCTCGACGCCTCGGCGCGCCGTCTCTGGGCGCCCGTGCGCGAGGAAGCCGAGGCGCTCAGCGCGGCCAAGCGGGACGCGCAGCGGGTGAAGGGCGTGCTCGCCGAGCGTCATACGCGGTCGCAGGAGTTCTTCGCGAGCTCGGCCGCACAGTGGGACCGCCTCCGCGCCGAGCTCTTCGGCACGCGCACCGAACTCTTCGCGCTCGTCGGGCTGCTCGACCCAACTCACACTGTTGGCGACCTCGGTTGCGGCACCGGCCAACTCTCCGAGGCGATGGCGCCGTTCGTGGAACGCGTGATCGCAGTCGACGAGTCGGCCGCCATGCTCCGCGCCGCGCGTGCACGGCTCGCTCCGCTCGCCAACGTCGAGCTGCGCACCGGCTCAGTGGAGCGCCTGCCGATCGACGACGGCGCGCTCGACATCGCCGTGCTCTCGCTCGTGTTGCACTACATCGCCGATCCCGAAGCGGTCTTCACCAACATCCGTCGCGCACTCAGGCCGACCGGTGGCCGCTTGCTCCTCGTCGACATGGCCCCGCACGACCACGCCGAGTTCCGGCAGACCATGGGCCACGTCTGGCTCGGCTTCGACGCCGCGCAGATCGAGCGCTGGGGCAGGGCAGCCGGCTTCGCGCGCGTTCGCCATCACCAGCTCCCGGCATCGCCACAGGCCAAGGGACCGGGATTGTTCACTGCAGTACTAAGCACCTAGCACCAAGCATCGTTGTTCACCTGCCACCTCCCCCCTTCAAGAACATGACCGCCACAATCCCCATGCATCCATTCGACGCCGTGAAGGCCACCGGCCGTCCCGCGTACAAGGTCAAGGACATCACGCTCGCCGAGTGGGGCCGCAAGGAACTCCATCTCGCCGAGTTCGAGATGCCCGGCCTGATGGCGCTCCGCGCCGAGTACAAGGGCAGGAACCCGCTCGCCGGCGCGCGCATCATGGGCTCGCTGCACATGACCGTGCAGACCGCCGTGCTGATCGAGACGCTGGTCGACCTCGGCGCCGACGTACGCTGGGTGTCGTGCAACATCTTCTCGACCCAGGATCACGCCGCGGCGGCGGTCGTCGTGGGCAAGGAAGGCACCATCGACGCGCCGCGCGGCACGCCCGTGTTCGCGTGGAAGGGCGAGACGCTCGAGGAGTACTGGTGGTGCACCGAGCAGGCGCTGATGTGGCCGGATGGCCGCGGCCCCAACCTGATCCTCGATGACGGCGGCGACGCCACGATGCTCGTGCACAAGGGCACCGAGTACGAGCGCGACGGCAAGATCCCGGCGTTCAACGAGAAGGAAGAGCCCGAGGAGTGGGGCGTGATCCTCGAGTTGCTGCGCAAGACCATCAAGGAAGACCCGAAGCGTTGGACGAACGTCGGCAAGGCCATTCGCGGCGTCTCCGAGGAGACCACGACTGGCGTGCACCGTCTCTATGAGATGATGCAGGCCGGCACGCTTCTCTTCCCGGCGATCAACGTCAACGACTCCGTCACCAAGTCGAAGTTCGACAACCTGTATGGTTGCCGCCACTCGCTGACCGACGGCATCCTGCGCGCCTCTGATGTAATGCTCGCCGGCAAGGTCGCCGTCGTGCTCGGCTACGGCGACGTGGGCAAGGGTTCGGCGCAGTCACTCAAGGCGCAGGGCGCGCGCGTCGTGATCACCGAGGTCGACCCCATCTGCGCGCTCCAGGCCGCGATGGAAGGCTATCAGGTCACCACGCTCGAGGAGGTCGTGACGACCGCCGACATCTTCATCACCGCCACGGGCAACGCCGACATCATCAAGGTCGCGGACATGGCGCGGATGAAGGACAAGGCGATCGTCGGGAACATCGGCCACTTCGACAACGAGATCGACATGGCCGGCCTCAAGAACTACAAGGGCATCAAGCGCAACAACATCAAGCCGCAGTTCGACGAGTGGATCTTCCCGGATGGACACTCGGTGCTGATCCTCGCCGAGGGTCGCCTGCTCAACCTCGGGTGCGCGACTGGTCATCCGTCGTTCGTGATGTCGGCGTCGTTCACGAACCAGGTGATGGCGCAGATCGAGCTGCACGTGAACAACGAGAACTACGAGAAGAAGGTGTATGTGCTGCCGAAGCGGCTG
Organism: Gemmatimonadaceae bacterium; assembly: GCA_035538035.1. Classification (GTDB taxonomy): domain Bacteria; phylum Gemmatimonadota; class Gemmatimonadetes; order Gemmatimonadales; family Gemmatimonadaceae; genus Pseudogemmatithrix. The sequence goes on from DATLLD010000079.1 coordinate 5,816, forward strand.
GATGAGAAGGTGGCGCGGTTGCATCTGGACAAGCTTGGGGTGAAGCTGACGAAGCTGACGGAGAAGCAGGCGGCGTATATCGGGGTGCCGGTGGATGGGCCTTATAAGCCGGATCACTATCGGTACTAGGCTGGTCTAGGAGGGCGGGGGGACAGCACGGGATTCACGGTGTGGGGCGTGGTGTTTGCGCCTTCCGTGGACCTCGTGCTGTTTGCCGTTGTGATCGCTGTGCATTCTATTTCAATGGCCACAGCCCAACCGCGCGTTAAGCTGCTCCTCCAGAATCGGAGTCCGAAATGCTGCACGGGTACTTCGCTGGCTTGCGCCTCTCGATGTACCGGCGCACTCGGGACGGTCGCCGAGTCGTTGCCAAGCGCCGGTTCGCACTCCTCAAGCGCCGCTGGTATCTCGTGACCTAGGAGACCCGCGACGCGTTTGAGCGTCGCGTCACTGAAGCGCACGTCGCCAGCTTGATCGTCATCGCGCTGGCTGCGCCGCTACTCGGCGAACCGGATGCGGCCGGAGTCGCCATCTTCTTTGGCTTAGTTCTCCTCGTAGTCTGT
>DATLLD010000080.1:0-14113 GCA_035538035.1 Gemmatimonadaceae bacterium
CGACGGTGGCCGCTCCGCGTCGCCAGAGACTGCTCATGACGGCGAGTTCGCGCGGTGGAAAGTGAATATCGTCCACGACTGCCTCTCTAGTACTGGTTAATCAGTAATATGAGAGTTCGGGTTGCCGCGTCAAGAGGTCGCGGATCGCACCTCGCACCGAGTCGCGCCTGGGCGCCGAGAGTCGAATCTTCCCGTGACAGAGATTCGTCAGGACCCTGATTCCCTGTTGGCCGAACGCCGGCACCGATCGGTACTATAGACGAAATGAGAGCCCTCACTTACGCCCTTGCCGCCGCTTGGCTACTCCTCGCCGCCGCCGCGCCGCTGGCCGCGCCGCTCCGCGCGCAGACGGTCCGCGGCACCGTCGTCAGGAACGTCGACCAAGAGGGCATCCGCGGCGCGGTCGTGCTCCTGCTCGACGAGCGCTCGATGGTCATGGCCCGCACGCTCTCATCGACCCTCGGCACGTTCGTGCTTCGCGCGCCGTCCGCGGGCGCGTATCGCATCCAGACCCTGCGGATCGGTTTCCGGCCACAGACGTCGGATGTCTTCACGCTGCGAGCCGACACGACCGTGCTCCTCGCGCTGAGCCAGGTGCCGGTGAACCTCCCGGCCGTGACGGCGCAGGAGGTGGCGAACTGCAGCGAGAACCCGCGCGACGGCCTCGCCACGGCGATCCTCTGGGACGAGGCCAAGACGGCGATCCTCGCGGCGGACATCACCATCCGCGAACTCAACTACGAGTTCGAGGTCATGCTGCACAGCCGCAAGTACGACACGCGCACGCCGCCGGAGCTGCTCGAGACGCTCTTCCAGCGCGAGCGGCACCAAGGCAGCCAGCCGTGGAGCAGCTATCCCGCCGACACGCTCGAGCGGCGCGGGTACGTCACGCCCACCGACTCGGGCCTCCGCTACGTGGCGCCCGACCTCGACGTGCTGCTCTCGTCCTACTTCACGCGCACGCACTGCTTTCGCATGCGCGATGCGCGCCGCACGCCGGCGGGCCAGCTGGGCCTCGAGTTCGCACCGGCAGCGGGGCTGCGACGCCCGGAGATCAAGGGCGTGCTCTGGTTCACCGCGGAGACGCGCGCGCTGCGCTCGGTGGAGTTCTCGTACGTGAACCTCCCGGCGACGGTGGATGACACGGTGGCCGGTGGCGAGATCGAGTTCACGCAGCTCCCCAACGGCTCGTGGATCCTGCCGCGGTGGCTGATCCGCGCGCCCGTGCCGGTGAAGGGCCAGCTGGCCGACACGGTGATCCGTGCCGGCAGCGCCGTCAACGTCTGGTCGTACCTGCCGACGGACATCCCGCAGTCGTCGCGGCTGCGCGTGACCGGCGGCGACCTGCTGGCCGTCCGCATAGTGGCCGGCGCCGCGCCGATCTGGGCGCGGCCGCTCTCCACGCTCGAGTTGACGATCTTCGAGCGCGACTCGCTCACGGAGTCGCCCGTGGCGGGAGCGACGGTGGCGTTCGTCGGATCGACCTCGCAGGTGATCTCCGACGAGAACGGCGTGGTGCACTTCGACGGCATGGTCGAGGGCGAGTACGTGATCGAGGCCAGCACACCGCTCTACGCGGCGCTCGGCCTGCGTCCCGAGCGACTGCGCATGCGCTTTCCCAACTCCCAGTCGTTCCTCCGGCAGCGAGTCCGCGTGAAGACGCTTCCGGAACTGGTGCGGCAGGCGTGCGGTCTCGACACCAAGCGAGCGGCGCTGCTTGGCTCCGTGATCCGCGCCGGCGCGCCGGTGATGCACGCCCCGGTGCTGGTGGAGCCGGTGCCCAACTCCGCCGCCGCGGACACGCTCGGCACCGCGGAGACCGTCACCGGCGCAGACGGCCGCTACGCCGTGTGCAACGTGCCGATGGAGGCCGAATTCTTCGTCACGGTCACGACGAGCGACGGCACGAAGGTGCGGCGGTCGGTGCGGATGGATGCGGCGAAGCCGGTCACCTTCCTCGACATCGTGATCCCCTAGCAGGGCATCGGGAGGTCCCCGATTCGCGCTGGCGCGGCGTCGCGGATACGTTTGCGCGGTCACCGATCGCACCTACCATCCCATGCACCGAGATCGCCCACCGATGCGTCCTCGCGTCAGTCAGATGCGCGCCCCGCTGCCCGCCTTTCCCCGCAGGCTGCTGCTCGCGGCCTTCACCGTCGCGCCGCTCCTCGCGAGCGCCTGCTCCCGTCCGCTGCCCGCCGGCGCCACCGGCGCCGGCGACTGGACCAACCTGCTCCCCGGCAACGCCGATGCGTGGCGGGGCTACAAGCAGCAGTCGCTGCCCGGCGGCTGGCGCTTCGACGCCGACTCCGGCATCCTCTCGCGCGTCTCCGGCGGCGGCGACATCATCAGCAATGCGAGCTGGGACGGCTTCGAGCTGGAGCTCGAGTACCGCATCGGCCCCGGCGGCAACAGCGGCATCTTCTACCGCGCCACCGAAGAGACCGACGTCATCTACATGAACGCGACGGAGATGCAGATCCTCGATGACAGCCTGCACCGCGACGGGCGCAACGCGCTGACCTCCAGCGGCTCCAACTACGCGCTGTACCCGCCGGCCGAGCGCGCGGCGCGTCCCGTGGGCGAGTGGAATGCCGTGCGCATCGTCGCCGTGGGCCCGCACGTCGAGCACTGGCTCAACGGCAAGAAGGTCGTCGAGTACGAGATGTGGTCGCCGGAGTGGACAGAGAAGGTGAAGGCGTCGAAGTTCGCGCAGTGGCCGGCGTACGGCGTGGCGAAGGCGGGGCACTTCGGGCTCCAGGACCATGGTGACCCGGTCTCGTTCCGCAACATCCGCGCGCGAGCGCTGCACCGATGATCAAGGCGCGCCTGTCGGTCATGATGTTCCTGCAGTACTTCATCTGGGGTGCCTGGTTCGTCACCATGGGCACCTACCTCGGGCAGACGCTCCGCTTCTCGGACCAGCAGATCGGCCTCGCCTACGGCGCGACGGCGATCGCGGCGCTGGTGTCGCCGTTCTTCATCGGCATGATCGCCGATCGCTTCTTCGCGACCGAGAAACTGCTGGCCATCCTCCATCTCGCCGGCGGCGTGGTGCTCTGGCTCGTCGCGGCGCAGTCGTCGTTCGGCACGTTCTACCCGCTGCTGATCGTCTACGCGCTCTGCTACATGCCGACGCTCTCGCTCTCGAACGCCATCAGCTTCCACCACATCAAGGATCCGGCGAAGGAGTTCCCGCTCATCCGGGTGCTCGGCACCATCGGGTGGATCGTCGCCGGCGTGGTGGTGGGGATGGTGCTCAAGGCCGAGGCCGAGGCGGTGCCGATGCAGCTCGCGGCGGGTGCATCGATAGCGCTGGGACTCTTCTCGTTCGCGTTGCCGCCGACGCCGCCCAAGAGCGCGGGCCGGCCGTTCAGCGCACGCGACGCCTTTGGACTCGACGCGCTGCGCCTGCTTCGGCACCGTGATTTCCTCGTGTTCACGGTGGGCAGCTTCCTGCTCTGCATCCCGCTGCAGTTCTATTATGCGTTCGCGAATCCCTTCCTCAACGAGATCGGCGCGCCGCGGCCCGCGTTCATCATGACCTTCGGGCAGATGAGCGAGATCGTCTTCATGGTGCTGCTGCCGGTGTTCCTGATGCGCTACGGCATCAAGAAGATCATGCTCGTGGGCATGCTCGCCTGGGCGTTGCGCTACTTCGCCTTCGGCGCCGGCGACGCCGGTCCGGGCATGTGGCTCATCTACGCCGGCATCCTCCTGCACGGCGTCTGCTACGACTTCTTCTTCGTCAGCGGACAGATCTACACCGACCAGCGGGCGGGCCCGAGCGTGCGCGCCGCGGCGCAGGGCTTCATCAACTTCGTGACGAACGGCGTCGGCTACTTCATTGGCGCGTTCGTGTCCGGCTGGGTGGTGAATCGCTACGCCACCATCGACGAGGTCACCGGCACGGCCTCGCACGACTGGTCGCGCATCTGGCCGATCCCCGCCTACGGCGCACTCGCGGTGTTCGTGCTCTTCCTGCTGCTCTTCCGGACGGCGCCGCAGTCGGCGCCGTCCACGTCCTCCACACGCTGAAGAGGATCCACTCGTGGCCGAGTTTTTTTTTCATGACCGAGATGACCGCACTCCTGCCGCCTCGATCGACCGGCGCGCGTTCGTAGGCAGCGCGGCCGCAGCCGCAGCTGCAGCGGGCGCCCTGGCCGCCATACCGCGACCGCTGCATGCACTCGCGGACTCGCCTTACGCGATCGGCAGCCGGCAGCCGGGCCAAAAGCTCCGCATCGCCTGCATCGGCGTCGGGGGCATGGGAAACTCCGACGTGCGCGGCGTCTCGGGCGAGGAACTCGTCGCGTTCGCCGACGTGGACTGGAAGCAGGCCGAGCGGTCGTTCCGCGAGTTCCCGAAGGCGCGCCGCTACAAGGATTACCGCGAGATGCTCGAGAAGGAGCGGAACAACATCGACGCGGTGACGGTCTCGACGCCCGACCACTCGCACGCCGCGGCGGCGATGATGGCGCTCAAGATGGGCAAGCACGTCTACTGCCAGAAGCCGCTCGCGCGCACCATCGGCGAAGTGCGCGCGATGAAGGCCGAGGCGGCGAAGCGGCCGAAGCAGGCGACGCAGATGGGGAACCAAGGACATGCGGCCGAGGGGATTCGCCTGATCCGCGAGTGGGTTGAGGCCGGGCTCATCGGCAACGTCAGCCGCGTCGACTACTGGACGAACCGCCCGATCTGGCCGCAGGGGCTGAACCGCTTCACCGATGCGCACAACGCGCCGGACACGATCGACTGGAACCTCTGGCTCGGCCCCGCCGCCGAGCGTCCGTACCACCCGCGCTACGCGCCGTTCAATTGGCGCGGTTGGTGGGACTTCGGCACCGGCGCGATGGGCGACATGGCGTGCCACATCATGGACGCCGCGTATTGGACGCTCGGCCTCAAGTACCCGTCGCGCATCACGCCGGAGAGCACGGCGCTCTTTGCGGAGACAGCGCCGACGGCGGAACGCATCGAGTACCAGTTCCCGGCGATCGGCAACCGGCAGGCGGTGACGCTCACCTGGCGCGACGGCAGCATCTTCCCGCCCAAGCCGCACGACTGGCCCGAGACGCTCAACTGGCCGCCGGACCCGACGGGCGGCCAGCTCTGGGTGGGCGACAAGGGAATGATCGTCGCAGGCACCTACGCCGAGAACCCGCGGCTCGTCGACGAGAAGGCGAACGATGCGCTCAAGGCGAATCCGGTGCCGCAGAAGTATCCGCGCACGGAGGGCGTCCACAAGGAATGGATCGCCGCGTGCAAGAACGGCACGCAGCCCGGGAGCGACTTCGCGGGCTACGCCGGCCCGATGACGGAGATGATCCTCATCGGCTGCCTCGCCGTGCGCATGGGGCAGGTGCTCGAGATGGATCCGAACACGGGTCTCATCAAGAACGTCACCCCGCCCGCGGAGTGGATCATGCCGCAGTATCGCTCGGGGTGGAGCCTGTAGGTCTGGCTTTTCCTCTAGGGGAATCCGCGCATCAGCTTGTCGATTGCCGTGCGGATGTTCTTCTCCAGGTTCTTTTGCGTGCCGGGCGGGATCTCATCTGAGATCTCGCCGCGCCACGCGACCTTGCCGCCGTCCGGCGTCACGACGTCGACGATGAGCTTGCCCTCGGTCCACTGGACGGCTTGGTCGCCGATGGTCTCCGGGCTGCCCGCGCCGCTCCACCGCCCGCGTCCTCGAGCGGTGGCAATGGCCGACGGATCGGCCGGCGACAGCAAGGTGTCATAGACCTCTCGCCGACCGACGTGGAAGTGAACGAGGAAGTCGGCGGAGTCGCGCGAGGTGCGGCGATAGCCGCGTTCGTCCAGCTCGAGCTCGATCGCGCTCCTGAGCAGTTGCGCCGTGCTGTCGCTGGGCGCGCGTCCGCCGGCCCGCGAGGATATGCCGTCGTCGTCCGGTTGTCCCCATGCCCAGCGCGCGCCGCCGGGGATCGGTGTCTGTGAATCGCGGTGGTATAGCACGTTCGGACCGCAGGCGTTCATTGAGAACGACACGACGGCGATCAGGGGAGTGAGGCGATGGCTTCGCATGGGAACACGTTGCTCCAGTCGTGCGGGTGGTGCCATAAGGATTTCAGCGAAGTCCCGTGAGGCGTTCGACTACGGCATAGATTCTCCCATATGCGACCGAGAGCACTAGTCGAAGCCTGCGTCGACACGGCTGAACTAGCGTCCGCCGCGGAGGCTTCCGGCGCGGATCGCCTGGAGCTCTGCGGACCGGGAGAGGGCGGACTCACGCCCCCGCGTGAACTGCTGGAACTCGTGATGCGCCGGTCCCGGGTGCCGGTGCACGCGATGATCCGCCCGCGCGAGGGTGACTTCTGCTACACCTCGGATGAGTTCGAGGCGATGCGGCGCGACGTCGTCGCCGTGCGCGAGGCAGGCGCCCAGGGCGCGGTGTTCGGCGTGCTCCGCGCCGATGCGACGCTCGACGTCGACCGGATGCGCGTGCTCGTCGACCTCGCGCGTCCTATGCGCGTGGCATGCCACCGCGCGTTCGACCGCACACCGGACCCCGACGCCGCGCTCGACGAGCTGATGGCGCTAGGCGTGGACCTCGTGCTCACCTCCGGACACGCACGCACCGCGACGGAGGGCGCCGAGGTGTTGGCGCGTCACGTACGGCGAGCGGGGAACCGCATCACGATCCTCGGCGGAGGCTCCATCCGCGCCGGGAATGCGCGTGCACTCCTCCAGGCCACCGGCCTTGGTGAAGTGCACGCACGCGCGACGGACACGGAGGCGTTCGCGGCGCTCGTCCGCGAGGTCGCCTCCCTCGATCAGCCGCCCGAGCCGACCTGATACGAGTACTTGACCGTCAGCGAGCGCGACATCGGCTGGCGCCACTGCGTGAACCCGTCAGCCTGCTCGCCGTCGTTGAGCACGACGAAGAGCCCGGTGTTGGCCGTGTTGAGCCAGCCGAAGCGCACGTTCGCCGTGAACGCCTGCGCCGAGCTGTTGTACTGCGAGAGTGACTGGAGGAAGATGCGCGGCGTGAAGAAGTAGCCGAGGCGCACGCCGAGCAACTCGCGCGTGAAGTCTCCCTCGGGCAGCCGGACGTCCTGGTAGTCGACGATGAGCGCGGACGAGAACGACGCGCCATGGCGGAGCGTCAGGGTGGCGTTTCCGCCGCCGCGCCGCCCCGTGTAGAACCGGCCGAAGTCCATGCGGCTCACGAGCGAGAGCCGGGCGCTCGGGTTCGTCGACCAGTCGAGTCCGTACTGGTGCCAGAGGTACTGGCCCGGTGGCACGACGACGCCGGGCGAGATCTCGAATGGACGCTGCAGGCCCTCGGTGTAGATGTTGAACTCCGGCCCGAACCGGCCGCCGTCGCTGAACTCGGCCTCGGTGACGTCGACATGGATCTGCGACGACTGGATGAAGCCGTCGGTGCCGATGTAGCGACGCAGGTTCATGTGCGGGCTCCATTGGCGCACGCGCTCCCAGCCCGCGCCGCGCACGATCCGCATCACGGTCACTTCGTCGAACCGGTAGCCGCCAGGACGGCTCATGAACCCGACCTCGGGATTGAAGTCCTCGCCGACGCGGACCACGCGCGCCGAGTTGTTCCAGTCACGGGTCTGGTAGACGAGGCGACCGCTGAACGACGCCGCGTCGCCGGCGAGTCCGGGAGTCTCCGAGGTGGCCGCCCAGGCATCGGCAGTCCAGTCCTGCCCGATGCCGAGACGTCCATCGACGGCGTACACGCGATTGTGGTCGGCGGCGGCGCCGGTGCCCTGCCGCTGCACCGCGATAGCGCCCACGCGCGAGCGCGCGGAGAGTTCCTTGAGCACGCGCGCCACGCTGTACGAATTCCCCGCCGTGCCCGCGACGCCGTCGGTGACCATGTGGAGTCCGCCGACGGTGAGGCCGGCGACGCGCCCCGTGAGCCGGCCGCCGCCGACGATCGGCACCGGCTGGCCAGTGGCCGCGTCGATGCCGATGCGCCGCGTGAAGAACAGGTCGACCGCCTGCGGCGTGCCGGCGGCGAAGACACCGGCGTTCTCGAGGAAGAACGGACGCTTCTCGGGAAAGAAGACGGGAAAGCGCGTGAGGTTCGTGCGCTGCTCGTCGACTTCCACCTGGGCGAAGTCGGTGTTGTACGTGAGGTCGAGCGTCAGGCTCGGCGTCACGCCGTACTTCGCGTCGAGGCCGACCTCACCGAGGGTCTGGAACTGCGTCTGCGTCGCGTAGGCGCGCGCCGAGTTGCCGAGGACGTAGGGCGTGACCGTCGCGATGCGACGCGAAGGCACGGCGAGGCCTTCGAGCGTCCCCGCCTGCGAGAGCCGGTTGATGCTGAACTGGCGCGCGACGGGCGACCAGAACGCTTCCTCGTTGAGGCGCCGGATGCCGCGCATGGTGTTGAATCCCCAGGTCTGCACCTCGCCACCGCCATAGCGGAGGGTGGAGAAGGGGATGCGGAACTCGGCGTACCAGCCGAGCGAGTCACGCGAGGTCGCGACGGTCCAGGTGGCGTCCCAGTTGAGGTTGACGCCTCCCATGGCACCCGACTGCGCGCGGTTCTGTCCGGCGGCATTCACGCCGCCGCCTTCGCCCTCGCGGATCACCTGTGCGTCGTGCTCGACGCCGGCCGGCGTGGTGGCGAAGAGGAACCCGTTCTGCCGGTCGTGGAAGGTGTCGAGGATGAAGGCGAAGTAGTCGCTGTTGGTCAGCGTGACGTCGCGAATCCGTTCGCCGGGCACGATGAGTCGCGCCTCGCGGTCGTGCAGCCAGGCGCCGACGTAGAGCGCGGTGCCGTCGGTGAGGATGCGCACCTCGGTACGCTCGGAGACGGGCGCGCCCTCGCGCGGCTCGCGCTGCAGGAAGTCGGTGAACGGCGGCGCACCCGCCCAGGCGGCCTCGTCGAGCCGGCCGTCGATGACTGGAGGAGCCGTGACGACGGCGGCGCTTCCGCGCCGCGCGGTGACCGGTGTGTTGCCGGGAAGCTGCGCCGGGATGCGCGACGCGGCGATCGCCACGAGGACCGTGGCGACGAGGGGACGAACGATTCGATTGTTCACTATGTGCGGTAATGGGTCTTATGGTCGCCAGATCCCCTGCGCGACCGCAGGGACGAACTTCTCCAGGCCCTTGGGCGGGAATGAGAGCGTGCGCCCCGCCTCCGCCGACTGGTAGGCGGTCATCAACATCTTCACCACCTCGACGCCATCGTCGAAGGTGAGCAGCGGCTCCTCCTTGCCGAGGAAGACGCGCACGAAGTGGCGGTCCTCGCCGGTGTAGCCGTAGGCGTTGTACTCCTCGGGCACGACCGGCATCACACCCTGCTCGGCGTTCTGCTTCTCGACGAGGTCCTCGCCGGCTCGGCCAGTGACCTCGCGACTGAAGAAGAGCTGCAGCCCGGAGTCGAGTGAGTTCCACTTCATGGAGTACTCGGGGCCAAGCAGCTCCGCCGACAGGCGGAGCCCCGCGCCGATGTAACTCCAGCTCGTGCTCGCCTCGCCGATCACGCGGTGTCCGTCCTCGGTCTCGAACTCGATCATGAGGCTCGCGAAGTCCTCGGACGGACGCTTCGCATAGTCGACCTCCTTGCCCATCGCCGCCTTGAGCTTCCTCGCGTACGCGGGACGCGACCACTTGAGCGAGGCGATGTGGCCGGTGACACGCACCGGCTTGACGGAACTCAGTGGTCGGCCCGGTTCGGTGAGCAGGTGCCGCACGACGAGGGCCGAGTGGCACATCATGTCGTTGAGCACGCCGCCGCCCTGCAGGTTGCCCTGCCAGAACCAGGGCATGTGCGGCCCCGCGTGTTCCTCGGCCGCGCGCGCCAGGTAGGGACGGCCCGTGGTCGCGGCGCCGCGCGCCCAGAGCAGCTTGCGACCGGCCTCCACATGCGGCGCGAAGAGCTGGTTCTCGAGGTAGCCCGTCTTGAGCCCGACGCTCTTCACGAGCCGCGCGACCTCCCTGGCCTCGGCGACGTTGCGCGCGAGCGGCTTCTCGCAAGCGATGCCCTTGAGCGTGCCCTTGCCGGTGCGGATGGCGTCGACGATCTCCTCGACGTTCTCGATGCGCGCCTGGTTGGGCCCGCAGAGCCAGAGCGCGTCGATGGTGGGGTCCGCCACCATCGCGGTGATGGACTTGTACGCCTTGGCGGCGCCGACGTCGAGGTCACGCGCCAGCTTGGCCGCGCTGGCGGCGTTCTTCGCGTTCGGGCTCCAGACGCCGAGCACGTCGGCGTCGCGAACGCCCTGCCAAGCCTGGATGTGGAAGCGGGTGTTGAAACCGGAACCGATGAAGCCGACGCCTAGCCGGGAGATTGTCATTGGCAGCGAGAGGTGTGGATTGACTGGGCCGCACGCGCGCGGGGGAGGATAGCCCTCGGTCCGGGCCTCGGCCACCCCAGCCGGCCCATGATTGTAGGAAGAATCCCGACGATTGTGGAGCCTTCACCCGACAGCAAAAGCCGCACGCGACGCGCATGAATACGTCATGACCACTCCATCTCGCGCGTCCTGGGCCGAACCCTACAAGATCAAGATGGTCGAGCCCCTGTTCATGACCACGCGCGAGCAGCGCGAAAAGGCCATCACCGAGGCCGGCTTCAACACGTTCCTGCTGCGCTCGGAGGACGTCTACATAGACCTCCTCACCGACAGCGGCACCTCGGCGATGAGCGACCGGCAGTGGGCGGGCCTGATGCTCGGCGACGAGGCTTATGCCGGCAGCCGCAACTACTACCGCCTCGAGGAGGTGGTGCAGCGCTGCTACGGCTACAAGCACTTCATCCCCACGCACCAAGGGCGCGGGGCCGAGAACCTCATCTCGCAGGTGCTCATCAAGCCGGGCGATGTCATCCCGGGCAACATGTACTTCACTACAACCAAGGCGCACCAGGAGCTCGCCGGCGGCACGTTCGTCGATGTCATCGTGGACGAGGCCCATGACTCGGCGAGTTGTTTCCCGTTCAAGGGGAACATCGACCTCGCGAAACTCGCGGCCGTGATCGATCTCCATGGCGCGGCGAAGATCCCGTATGTGGCGCTGGCCACGACGGTGAACATGGCGGGCGGGCAGCCGATCTCGCTCGAGAACCTGCGCGCGGTGCGGGCGCTCACCAAGCAGCACGGCATCCGCATCATCCACGACATGACGCGCGTGGCGGAGAACGCGCACATGATCCAGCGCCTCGAACCGGGTCATGCGCACCGCCCGCTGCGGGATATCGTGCTGGAGATCTGCTCACTCACCGACGGCGCCACGATGAGCGCCAAGAAGGACGCGCTCGTCAACATCGGCGGGTTCCTTGCGACCAACGAGGAGGCCGTGTTCGAGGAGGCGCGCAACCTCGTGGTGATCTACGAGGGGCTGCACACCTACGGCGGGCTCGCCGGACGCGACATGGCGGCGATGGCGATCGGCATCGAGGAGTCGCTGGACGACGACCACATGCGCGCGCGCGTGGGGCAGGTGCAGTACCTCGGAGACAAGTTGATCGCGGCGGGCATCCCGGTGGTGCGGCCCATCGGCACTCACGGCGTGTTCCTCGACGCCAAGGCGTTCCTCCCGCACTTGCCGCAGGAATGCTTTCCGGCGCAGGCGCTGGCGGCCGAGCTGTATGTGGAGGCGGGTGTGCGCGCGATGGAGCGGGGCATCGTCTCCGCGGGGCGCGACGCGGCCACGGGTGACCACTGCCGGCCAGCGCTGGAGTTGGTGCGGCTCACCATCCCCCGGCGCGTCTACACGCAGGCGCACATGGACGTGGTGGCGGAGTCGGTGATGCGGCTGCACGAGGCGCGCAGCACCATCACCGGGCTGACGATGGTCTATGAGCCCACCTACCTCCGCTTCTTCCAGGCGCGGTTCGTGCGGCGGCCCGGCGCATGAGACATCGCACGATCATCGAGCCGTTCCGCATCAAGAGCGTCGAGCCCATCCTGCTGGGCACGGAGGAGGAGCGCACCGCACACCTGGCGGCGGCGCACCACAATCCGTTCCTGCTCGGCTCCGACCAAGTCACGATCGACCTGCTCACCGACAGCGGCACGTCGGCGATGAGCGCGCAACAGTGGTCGGGCATCATGGTGGGCGACGAATCGTACGCGGGTTCGCTCTCGTGGGGGCGCATGGAGAGCGTCGTGCGCGACCTCACGGGCTTCGAGCACATCCTGCCCACGCACCAGGGGCGCGCCGCCGAGCGCATCATCTACGGCCAGCTCGGTGGGCCGGGAAAGCTGTTCATCAGCAACACGCACTTCGACACGACGCGCGCCAACATCGAGTCCGGCGGCGCGACGGCGGTGGACATCCCCATCGCCGAGGGACGCGACCCGGAGTCGGAGCATCCGTTCAAGGGCAATATGGACGTGGCCGCGCTGGAGCGGCTGCTCGCGGCCGAGCGTGAGCGCGTGGGCGCGGTGATTCTCACTGTGACGAACAACACGGGTGGCGGCCAGCCGGTGAGCCTGGCCAACGTCACGGAGGTGTCGGCCGCCTGCCGCAAGCATGGCGTGCCGCTGGTGATCGATTGCTGCCGGATAGCCGAGAACAGCTGGTTCGTGCGGCACCGCGAGCCCGGCATGTGCGACGTGCCGTATCGCGAGATCGCGCGACGGATGTTCGCGCTGGCCGACGCCGCGGTGATGAGCGCCAAGAAGGACGGGCTCGCGAACATGGGCGGGTTCCTCGCGCTGCGCGACGACGCGCTGGCCGATGAGTGCCGGAACCTGCTGATTATCACCGAGGGGTTCACCACGTACGGTGGCCTCTCGGGGCGGGACATGGAGGCCATCGCCACCGGTCTTCAGGAGGTGTTCGACGACCGCTACCTCGAGTATCGCATTCGCAGCACCACCTTCCTCGGCGACCGCCTGCACGAGCTGGGCGTGCCACTCATGCGGCCGATCGGCGGGCACGCGGTGTACGTGGACGCCAAGCGGCTCTACCCGCAGATCCCCGTGCATGAGTATCCGGGACAGTCGCTGGTGTGCGCGCTGTACTTGCTGGCGGGCATCCGCAGCGTGGAGATCGGCTCCGTGATGTTCGGCACCTACGATGCGGCGGGCGCGCTGGTGCCCGCGGCGATGGAACTCGTGCGGCTGGCTATCCCCCGGCGCGTGTACACGCAGAGCCACATCGAGTACGTGGCCGAGACGTTCGAGGAAGTGATGGCGCGGCGCGGGGAGGCGCGCGGGCTGCGCATCACGCGCGAGCCGCGGTTCCTACGGCACTTCAGCGCGCACTTCGAGCCGGTGGGGTAGGCGACTCGCGCATGACGATGCCCAGCGCCTCGCGCACGCGCTGCGGCGCACCGTCGAGCCGCCACGCCTCGCGCCCCGCGGGATCCACGAGCACGATCGTGCTGCCGTGCATCACGTCGCCCGTGGTCAGGTCGCGCTGGCGCGGGATCCTCCAGGCGTCGAGCGCGGCATTCACTTCCTCGACGCTTCCGGAGAGCACGCGGTCCGCGGGGTCGAGCTCCCAAGTGGTGGCGATGCTAGCAAGCCGGTCCGGGGTGTCGCGCCACGGGTCGAGCGTCACCACAAGCAGAGAGATGTGCTCGGCGCCCTCATCGCGCCGCGCGTTCCGCGCATGCTGCACGATCACCGGGCAGATGTCCTCGCAGTGACCGAAGGCGAAGGTCACCATCACCCAGTTGCCGCGGAAGTCAGCGAGGCGCGTGAGCGCGCCGTGCTGGTCGATGAGCGCGAGCGCGGCGGCCGGTTCGGCGCCGCGCCGCGGAAGTGGCGTCGAGATCGAGAATGACCCCGCCGCGCCGACGCCGGAGGCCGAAGCCACGCGCCGTGCTGCGGCAAAGATGCCGCTGACCGCGAGCAGGACCACGAGACCGGTGGCAAGCCGACCGGGAAGGCCACGGTGCAGCCGCGCGAGGCCGGCCCGCAGGTCGTCGCCCCACACCACGTAGAGCACGGCGAACATGCCGATGGGCTCGCCGATCAACAGCAGCCACCCACCGGCGTGTGGCAGGCCGGTGGGTGATGCGCCGAAGCAGATCTCGCGGGTGACCACCACCCACTCGGGCGCTCCGGCGCCCAGCGGCCAGAGCGCGAGCGACCACCAGGCGGTGGTGATCGCGAGGATCGCCGCCAGTGCCGCGACCGCCCACGGCGGTCGCGGCAAGGCG
>DATLLD010000081.1:0-3654 GCA_035538035.1 Gemmatimonadaceae bacterium
CGCCGGCTCGAACACCGTCGCGGTGACGTCGAGCATGCGCGAGGTGATCGAGCAGCTGCAGGTGGAGTTCCCGACGATCCGCATGCACGTGGTGGCGGCGCAGGCGGACTTCGTCGTGGATGCGCTCTCGAACCTCGGGCAGGAGATCTTCCTCGGCGGCATCCTCTCGCTGGTGATGATCCTCGTCTTCCTCCGGGATTGGCGGTCGTCGCTGGCCATCGCCGCGATCCTGCCGCTGTCTGTGCTGATAGCGCTGGTGTTCCTGCAACTGTTCGACGTGACGGTGAACGTCCTGAGCCTGGGCGGCCTCGCGCTGGGCGTGGGCCTGTTGGTGGACAACGCGATCGTCGTGGCGGATGCGGCAGGACGGCGGCGCGAGGAATCGCCCGGCATGCCGGACGACCAGGTGGCGATCGAGGCGACTGATGAGGTCGCGGGCCCGTTGTACGCGGGCACGCTCACGACGCTGCTGGTGTTCGGGCCGATCATCTTCGTGAAGGGGTTGGCGGCGGCGTTGTTCAGGGACCTGTCGCTGGCGGTGGTGCTCTCGGTGGGCGGGTCGTTGATCCTGGCCTTGACTCTGATGCCGGTGATGATCGTGGGGCGGCGGAGAAGTGCAACTGCTGTCACCACAGGGGGCACAGAGGACACAGGGAACAACGCAGGGATGATCACTCCGCCCGCGAAGCGGCCGCAGCGGGAGTGGGAGCGGCGGCTCGATGCGTTCGGGGCGCGCTGTGCCGATGTGTACGAGCACGGCATGGAGTGGTCGCTCAAGAATCCGCTGATGATGCTGTTGTTCGGCGTGTCGCTGGTGGTCGTGATGTTCGTGACCGTGTGGTGGCTGCCGAAGGAGATCCTGCCTCAGGTGGATGAAGGCATGGTCGTGGCCGCGATGCAGTTGCCGGAAGGCACGGCGATCGAGGAGACGACGCGGCAGGCTGCGCGGGTGGAGGCAGCGGCCAAGGCGCTGGGCTCGCGCGGGGTGTACTCGCGCATCGGCATCGCGACGGACGAGGAGGTGCTCTCCGGCGCGCAGCCCGGCACCTCGGCGACGGCGCAACTGCTCGTGCCGGTCCCGGACGGCAAGGATGCGGCCGAGTTCGCCGCCGCGCTGCGAGAGGCGGTGCCGGACCTCGCCGCCGGCATGCTCGCGCTCGACCTCGCCGGCCAGTCGGAGTTCGGGTCGCTGATCGGACGCGAGGGACGGCTCGTGCGCGTCGAGGTGAGTGCGCGCAATCTCGCCGAGTCACAGGTGTGGGCGGACTCGGTGCGGCGCCGACTCGCGGCGCTCCCCACGCTCAGCGACGTGCGCGACGCGTACAGCACGACGCAGCCGCAGATCGAGGTGGCGCTGGAGCGCACGCGGCTGGCCGAGCGCGGCATCACCATCCAGGCGGTGATCGGCGCGCTGCAGGGCGGGTTGGGAGGCGTGCAGGCGCGCGAGCTGCGCGAGACGGACCGTCGCACGCCGATCCGCGTGCGGTTCGCCGGCAACGCCAATGAGGACCTCACCGTCGCGCTCGCGACGCCGCTGCAGGGCGTACCGCTCTCGAACCTCGTGACGTGGAAGGAAGTGCGCGCGCCGATCGAGGTCGTGCGCGTGAACCAGCGTCCGGTCAGCATCGTCGAGGGATTGATCGAGCGCGGCGGCACCGCGAAGGCGTCGGCGGATGTCCAGGAGCAGTTGGCGCAGCTCGAGCCGCCGGCCGGACTCACCTGGCAGGTGACCGGCGCAGACACGGAACAGAAGCGGACGTCGGAGCAGTTGGTGCTCGTGGCCGTGCTCTCGGTGGCGCTCGTGTTCCTCGTGCTGGCCGGCGAGTTCGCGTCGTTCACCATCCCGCTCGTCGTCATGATCACGGTGCCGCTCGCGGCGGCCGGCGGCTTCCTGCTGTTGGCGCTCACCGGGCAGAGCATCAACGCCGTGTCGCTGATCGGCATCGTCGTGATGATCGGCATGGCCGACAACGAAGCGGTCGTGAAGCTCGACGCCATCCGACGCTTCCGCGAGATGGGGCACTCGATCCACGAGGCGGTGCTGCTCGGCGGGCGCCAGCGCCTTCGCGCGATCACGATGACGAGCCTGACGACGATCTTCGGCGTGTTGCCGCTGGTGTTCGGCATCGGCAGCGGCGGCGCGCTCTACCAGCCGCTGGCCGCGGCGGTGATCGGCGGTGCGATCTCGGCGCAGGTGGTGACCTTCTTCCTCCTCCCCGTGGCGTACGCGGAGATGGAGAAGCGAAAGGCGCGGCAGTGATACGCTGGGCGGTCTCGCGGCCGGCGGTCGTCTGGGCGGCGTGTGCTGCGGTCGCGCTCGGAGGCGCCGTGAGCTTCACGCGCCTCGCGCTGGCCACGCGCACGACGGTGGAGCTGCCGCGGCTGAACATCGCGAGCTCGTGGCCGGGTGCGTCGGCGGAGCTGGTCGAGATGTACATCGCGTCGCCGGTCGAGGCGGCGGTGCAGGGCGTGCGCGGCGTGCGGCGCACCGAGAGTTCGTCGCGCGAGGGGTCGGCATCGATGACCGTCCACCTCGACCCGAAGACCAACGTGCAGATGGCGCGCCTGGCGATCCTCGAGCGGCTGGAGCTGCTGCGCACGGAGTTCCCCGAGGGCGCGTCGCCGCCGACGGTGATGAACTACGTACCGCAGGAACTGGACGAGCCACCGCTGCTGCGCGTGGTGCTGAGCGGGCCGTATACGCCGGGCGCGCTGCAGCGGCTGGCCGACGAGGAGATCGAGCCGCGACTCGGCGGGGTGGCCGGCGTGGCGGGGGTGAGCGTCAACGGCGGAACGACCTTCGGCGCGACCGTCTCGTACGACGCGGCGCTGCTGCGCCAGCTCGGCATCCCACCGCAGGCGCTGATCGATGCCGTGAGCGGCGCGCGCGAGGTGCGTTCGCTCGGCATCGAGCGCATCGGCGCCTCCAAGCGCGAGGTCGTGCTGCGCGACCAGCCGAACGCGCTCGAGGACCTCGAGGCGCTGCCGGTGCGCGGGCGCGGCAACCGCATCTTCCGGCTCGGCGAGCTGGCGCAGGTGCGTCCCGAGGAGGACGCGCGCGGCCAGTTCTTCCGCGTCAACGGCAACACCGCCCTCTCGCTCTCCGTCTCGCGCGAGGCGGGGTCGGACGCCATCAAGACGGCGCGCGCGGTGCGACAGTCGCTCGTGGCGATGGGCGACGAGCTGCCGGCCGGCGTTCGGTGGCGGATCACGGCGGACGAGTCGATCGAGCTGAACCGCAGCCTCGTCGACTTGCTGCGCCGCGGCGCCATCGCCTTCTTCGCGGTGGCGCTCGTCATGATCATCGCGCTGCGCAACGCGCGCGCCGTGGCCCTCGTGATGGGGAGCGCGGCGATCGCCATCGCCGGCACCGCGCTCGGGCTGTTCCTGCTCGACATCCCCGCCAACATGCTGACGCTCGCCGGCCTCGGCATGGGCATCGGCGTGCTGGTGCAAAACGGGTTGATCGTGGTGGAACGGCTGCGGTCGTCGCCGGATACGCCGACCGCCCGCGCCGACGTGGCCGTGCGCATGACGCCGGCGATCGTCGGCTCGACGCTCACGACGGCGGTGGTGCTCTTCCCGTTCCTCTACCTGCAGGGGAACGCGCGGGCGGCGTTCTTCCCGTTCGCCGCGGCGTTCACGCTCGCGCTC
>DATLLD010000082.1:0-5938 GCA_035538035.1 Gemmatimonadaceae bacterium
TGCCGCGGATCTGCGTGTCGGTGAGTCCGCTGATGCTGCTCTGCGTGCTCCCGCCCACCTTCACCTGCGAGTTGGCGTAGGCGGTGGTGACGTCGACGGTGAAGCGCTCGCTGAACGGCAGCAGCACCACGAACGGCAGCGACGTCTGCGTGATGGAGCGCTCGCCGGCACCGCTGCCGATGGTGTACTGCGTGAAGTGCGGCGCGGCGATCAACCCGGTGTTCTGGAGCTGCGCGTGCAGCGCCGGTGCGCCGGCGGTGAGGGTGGCCGCCAGCGTGGCGGCCGCGACGAACGGAGTCGTTTTTTTGGCGAAGGACCGGGACATTGTCGTGATCCTCGCTTACGGGCGCGTGATGATGATGACCACCTGTCCGCTGGTGCGGAGCGGGTTCTGCATCCCGGCGGCTGCGGCCGGTGCGTCATGCGTCGGTCGCGGCGACCCGATGCCGCGCGTGTCGGTCATGACCTGCGTGATGGTCGACGGGTTCACGTCGATGAGCGTGTTGCGCAGCGTCTCGTCGAGCCCGCTGGGACCCGGCGCCGCCGAGCCATTCGCCGCGGCCGACACCTGCTGTCCCTCGAGGGAGCTGCCGAGGCTGGCCTCGATCGACGCCGCCGAGACCTGCGAGCCGACGACGGCCGCCTGCGCCGCCTGGTGGCGAGCCGCCGCCGCGCCGAAGCCGGGGTCGAGCGACCTCGCGTTCTCGAAGAAGCGCGCCGCATCCTGGAAACGGCCGTCGTCGGCCGCCATCAGGCCGCGGCTGTAGGCGAGGAACGCCTGGAGATTGCCCGTCGGCCGCCGCTCCACGAGCTGGCGCTCGGCCGGCGTCAGCTGCACGCCAAGCTGCTCGAAGATGCGGAACGCGAGCTGCTTCTCGAGCGCGAAGAGTTGGTCGAGCACGCTGGTGACCTCGGCCGCTTGCGTCACCGCGCCATCCTGCACGGTCACGACGCGCGACCCCATCGTCAGCGAGTTGCCGGCCTGCACGACGTTCGCGTTCACGAGGCGTCCGGCCTGGATCAGCTTGCCGGCGCGCACGGAGGTGGCGGCATCGACGCGGTCGCTCTGCGACAGCTGGATCTCATCCGCGAGCGCCTGCATGCGGTCGCGCTCGACCACCGTCAGCTGCGCGGAGCGGCTCAAGTCCGTGATCAGCAGGTCGGCGAGCCCGCGCTCGAGCGGCATCAGCTCCGGCGTGCAGGCGCAGCTGAACGGCGGCACGGCGATGGTGCGCACAGAGCCCGGCGTGGCCGAGAGCGTCGCCTCGTTGGCTACCGCGCGCTTGGCCGCGGCCTCGACCTCGGCTTGCGCGAGCACCACGAGGCGCGCGCGGATCTGGTTCTTCACGCGGCGCGTCTTGCCCACTGCCAGGTAGCTGTCGTACGCGGCCTTCGCGTTGGTCGGGTCGCCAAGCGCCTCGGCGCTGAGCCCCGCGTAGAGTGCGCTCACGCCATCCTTGGGGTCGAGCCGGCGCGCGTGGTCGAGCACCGTGCGCGAGTCGGTATAGCGCTTCGCCTTGTAGTAGGCGACGCCCAGGGCGCGCAGGGCCGCGATGCTCGACGGGTTCGCCGCGCGAGTCGCCTCGAGCTTCGGGATCGGGTCCCCGCCGCGCTGGGCGGCCGCCTGGGGTGCGGCGGCGACGAGCAGGGCGAACAGGGCCAGCGGTCGGGCGATGCGCATCAATTCTCCTAGCGGTCGGGGTCCAGCATGTCTTCGAAACGCAGCCATTGCTTGTAGAAATAGAGGTCGACGTACCCGGTGCTGCCGTTGCGATTCTTCAGGAACAGGAACTCCGTGCCGCCCTCCACGCCGCCGCCGGGAGAGTACATCTCCTCGCGATAGATCGCGGTCACCACGTCCGCGTGGTGTCGCACGGCATCCTTCGAGCCGAAGTCGGCGAGCGTCGGACGCTCGTCACCGGCCGCCTTCCGCCGCTGCTTCAGGTGCGACACCAGCACGACCGCCACCTCGAGGTCCAGCGCCGTGCGCTTGAGCGCGCGCACCACCGACGCCTGTTCCTCGTCCATCGTCACCTCCGTCGCCCCGACGAGCCCCTGGAGGGAGTCGACGAACACGACGTCCAGCTCGTGGAGCCGCTTTCCATCGCGGATCCGTTCGACGAGTTCCGTCACGGTCGCCGGCGCGCGCTCGATCAGCGGCTTCGCTTCACGGATCCTCAATGCCGCCGCGCCCACTCCGGACCGCGCCACGTCGTCGAGCTTGCCGCTGCGGAGGTCGTCGACCCGCGAGCGTCCCTCGATCGCGACGGCGCGCTCGATCACGCGCTCCACCGTCATCTCGGTCGTGAAAAGCAGCGCAGAGCGGCCGTCGAGCGCGATCCGCATCGCCATCGCCAGCGCCAGCGCCGACTTGCCGCTTGCGACATCGCCGCCAAGGACGATCAGGTCCCCGGCCCGTACGCCGCCGCCCAGCCACTTGTCGACGCTCGGGAACCCGGTGCTCGTCGTGTCTCCCGCCGCCGCGCCTTCAGCGGCTAGATCCACTTGGCGCATGATGCGCGAGATCGGCGAGATGTCAGTGGAGCGCAGGGATTCCTCGACCTATGGAACGGGTGACTCCACGAGCCCCTATTCTACGGGGATGCCGCGAGCCCCGGCAAGCTGGTTCCCCGCGTCGCGAAGGCGTTCGGCCAACTGTGACAGCTCTGAACGTGCTGCGCGGTCGAGGTGCGGCGCAGTGACCTCCGTCACGGCATCCAGGGCGTCGGCGGCGACGGCGGGGTCCTCGCCGGCGCTGGCGGCGAAGGCGCGGAGGATGGCGGTGCGCGACTTGGCCGGCAACGTCAGCGCGCCGATCCACACGCGCGCGGCCTCGGCGCGCAGTGCGCGGACCGGCCGCGCGAGCGAGTTCGGCTCGCAGATCCCGACCAGGAGCCGAACCGCCATCACGGCGCCAAGCAGCGTCTCCCGCGCGCCGCCGAGCGCCGAGCGGGCGGCGCAGCCGAGGAGCGCCGGGCAGGGCAGCGCGGCGCGCGCGAGCGCGAAGGGAGGGACGGCGTCTGTCACGCGCTCAAACTGACCTCGCCCCGGCCCACTCGTAAGGGGGCCGCGCCACAGGTTCGCAGCGGCTATCTTGCGGCGATATATGTACGCCCTCCACTCGCGCCCTTCAGGCCCGCCCGCCGGTCCTCGCTGATGCGACTGTACGGTCGCCTGCTGCGATTCCTCCGCCCGCATTCCTGGAGGCTGGGCGGCAACGTCGTGCTGAACACCACCGCGGCCGTGCTGGATGGCCTCGCGTTCACGCTGCTGATCCCGTTCCTGAACACGCTCTTCGAACAGCCCCAGATCGCGTCGGACATGGGGTGGCTGACGAAGATCCAGGACTTGCTGATCGGGCCGTTGATCGTGCCCGGCCAGCCGATGGCGTCGCTGCGCGGCGTGGTCCTCGTGATCATCGCGATGGTGGTGCTCAAGAACATCTTCCTTTGGGGAGGCGGGCAGTTCGGCGCGTCGCTGCAGGAGTACATCACGCGCGACCTGCGCGGCGCCGTCTTCTCGCACATGCAGCGACTGCCGCTCTCCTGGTTCGGCCGCACCAAGACGGGGCAGATCATCGCCCGCATCCTCACGGACACGGAACAGACCAAGGCGATCCTCGCCGAGGTCGCGACGCGCACGATCGCCAACGCGGCGACCCTCGTGGTCACGATCGTGATCCTCTTCCGGATGTCGCCGCGGCTTACGCTCTATGCGCTCGTCATCGCGCCGTTGGTGATGGGGATCCTGCAGCCCATCCTGCGCAAGCTGCGCAAGGGACACCGCCGGCTGCGCAATGAGTACGGCGAGATCACGAGCGTGCTGCAGGAGGTCATCAGCGGCATCCGGCTCGTGAAGTCGTTCCGCGGCGAGTCGTACGAGGACCAGCGCTTCCTCGGCGCGTCGGCGCGCTACTCGAAGGGGATGACGCGGATCCAGCGGCTCTCGCTGCTCGCCGGACCGCTCAGCGAGGTGCTGGGCACCGTGATCGCGGTCGGCGTGCTCTGGGTCGGCGCGCTCGAGGTGCTCGACCCGCAGCGCGACTCGATGAACGGCGGCGAGCTGATCACGTTCATGATCCTGGTGATGCGCCTGCTGCAGCCGCTCAAGCAGCTCTCGCAGGCGCCGACCATCGCCCAGCAGTCGCTCTCGGCGGCGGAACGCCTGTTCGAGGTGCTCGACCAGCCGACCGAGGCGCAGGCGGACACGGGCACGCGCGAGGTGACGGGGCTGCGCGGCGAGATCGCGTTCGAGGGCGTGGATTTCGCGTACGGCGGCGAGCCGGTGCTGCGTGACATCGACTTCCGGGCGCACCGCGGCGAGGTGATCGCCCTCGTCGGCGCGAGCGGCGCCGGCAAGAGCACGCTGGTGGACCTGATCCCGCGCTTCATCGAACCGACCGCGGGCCGCGTGCTGGTCGACGGCGTGGACTCGCGCGAGATCCGGCTCGGCTCGCTGCGCGCCCTCATCGGCATCGTCAGCCAGGATACGGTGCTGTTCAACGACACGGTGCGTGCCAACATCGCCTACGGCGCCGCGGACAAGTACTCGCAGTCGCAGCTCGAGGCCGCGGCGCGCGCAGCCAACGCGCACGACTTCATCGTCGCGCTGCCCGAGGGCTACGACACCGTGCTGGGCGAGCGGGGCACGCGGCTCTCCGGCGGCCAGCGGCAGCGGATCGCGATCGCGCGAGCGCTGTTGACCGACCCGCCGATCCTGATCCTCGACGAAGCCACGTCGGCGCTGGACACCGAGAGTGAGCGGCTGGTGCAGGAGGCGATCGACCGCCTGCTCGCGGGCCGCACCGTGTTCATGATCGCGCACCGCCTCTCGACGATCGCGCACGCGACGCAGATCCTCGTGCTGGACCACGGTCGCATCATCGAGCGCGGCCGCCACGCCGAGTTGCTCGCGCACGGGGGTGCGTACGCGCGGCTGCACGACATGCAGCAGCGTCCGGCGCTGGTCGCAGATGTCGGCTGAGGGACCGCCGGCCGCAGCGCCGTCGCCGGCACGCACGTCGACGGACCGCGCAGAGAAAGTCCCGACCTTCACGCAGAAGCTCGAGTACTGGGCGCTTCGCGCGCTCGGCACGGCGCTACGGCCCTTTGGATGGCGGCGCGCCTCGGCGTTCGGCGCGTTCGTCGGCGGGCTCGGCTGGTGGCCGCTTGGCATTCGCGCGGACCGCGTGGAGCGCGCCATCCGCGCCTGCTTCCCGGAGTTCGACGACGCACGGGTGAAGGCGACGGCGCGCGAGTCGTACCGCGGGCTCGGACGCGTGACGATCGAGGCAATGGTGCTCTCGCGCGAGGGCAAGGACGCGCTCAAGGCGGCGTTCATAGAGCCGGTAGGATGGGAGTCGCTCGAGCGCGCCTACGCCAAGGGCAAGGGCGTCGTGCTCGTCTCCGGGCACCTCGGCAACTGGGAGTTCAGCGCGGCGTACATCGCTGCGCGCGGCATGCCGGTGGACGCCATCGCCATGCACATGGCCAACCCGCTGTCGGATGGTTATTTCCGCCGCACGCGCGAGCGGCTCGGCATCGATGTGGTGTTCGACGACGAGGCCGTGCGGCGCATCCCGCGCGCGTTCAAGGAAGGGCGCACCGTCGGCTTCCTCTCGGACCAGGGCGCGAAGGGCCTGGCGTCGACGTATGTGCCGTTCTTCGGGCGTCCCGCGCGCACGCCGCGCGGCGCCGCCGTCTTCGCGCTCCGCGGCGACCTTCCCGTGATCTTCACCGTCGCCATCCGCCAGCCGGACGGCCGCTACCAGAGTCACTTCGAGGAAGTGCCGGTCGTGCGCACGGGTGACCGCGAGCGCGACGTGGATGCGACGGTGAACGCGTACACGCAGGTGCTCGAGCGGTACGTGCGACGGTTCCCCGAGCAGTATTTCTGGCAGCATCGCCGTTGGAGGCGTCAGCCGCCCGACACGCCGCCC
>DATLLD010000083.1:0-58352 GCA_035538035.1 Gemmatimonadaceae bacterium
CGCTTCACCGCCTCGAACATCGAGGAAGCTCGCCGCGAGGCGCTCGGAAAGGCCATCACGCGCGCGAGAGCGGATGCAGCCGCCATCGCCACCGCCGCCGGTGGTTCGCTCGGCTCGATCCTCGAGATCACTGCCAACGCCGGACTCGAATCAC
This sequence comes from Gemmatimonadaceae bacterium, assembly GCA_035538035.1. Classification (GTDB taxonomy): domain Bacteria; phylum Gemmatimonadota; class Gemmatimonadetes; order Gemmatimonadales; family Gemmatimonadaceae; genus Pseudogemmatithrix. The sequence goes on from DATLLD010000083.1 coordinate 155, forward strand.
CGCAGCCGTTCGGCGAATCCGTCCTGATGATGCGTGCGGCCAAGGCTGACTCCGCCACGCCTGTCGAGGCAGGGCAGATCAAGGTGAGTGCGAACGTGACAATGAGGTTTGCCCTCATCACGCGGTAGCGGTAGCCTGAAGTGCGTGCGGCAGGCCGCGAAGCCAATGCGCTTCGCGGCCTGCTTCGTTTCACGTGGATCCCCAGATGATTCAGGCAAACGTTCCACGTGAAACACTTCCTCTCTGGTCGCCCTCGCGCATCGGAGGTATATTCGGACCTCGCTCGTACCTCCCCCATAATCCGCCCTGCCACGTGGCCCGAATCATCGCGATCGCGAACCAGAAGGGTGGAGTAGGAAAGACAACGACCGCCGTGAACCTCGCGGCTTCCTTAGCAGCTGCAGAGCGACGCACGCTGCTGGTGGACGGCGATCCTCAAGGAAACGCGACAAGCGGCATCGGAGTCGTGCGCGACGACGTGAGAGAAACGATCTACGACGTCCTCCTCAATCCAGACCGGATCGAGAACGTCATCATCAAAGGCGTGCAGTTCAAGCATCTGGACGTCCTTCCCGCGACCCCGGATCTCGCCGGCGCTGAGATAGAGCTCGTAGACCAGGACGAACGCGAGCTCGCGATGCGCCGTGCGCTCGAGCGGGTGCGTGGCAACTACGACTACATCCTGATCGATTGCCCTCCGTCGCTCGGGCTGATCACCGTGAACATGCTGGCCGCCGCCGATGCGCTGCTGATTCCCTTGCAGTGCGAGTACTACGCGCTCGAGGGCCTGTCCCAGCTACTGAATACCGTGCATCTCGTCCAGCAGGGCGTGAACCCAGCGCTCGCGATCGACGGTGTTCTGCTGACGATGTACGATGCCCGCCTGAACCTCTCGCGACAGGTTGCCACGGACGCACGGGAGTACTTTGGCGCCAAGGTCTTTCAGTCGGTGGTGCCCAGGAACATCAGGCTCGCTGAGGCGCCAAGCTTCGGAAAGCCGATCATTCTCTATGACGTGGCCTCCGTCGGAGCACAGGCCTACATGGGCGTCGCAAAGGAGTTGCTGGATCGTTAACCGCACGTAACCGCTTGTGCACCAACGCCTTAACGCGTTTTCTCGAGATGTCGTACGGCGCAATCGCAATAATTCCCGGACAGCTGACTATATGAATGCAGACAAGGGTCGCAGGCTCGGGAGGGGATTGGAGGCGCTGCTCGCCAGGACTCCCACGCGAATCGAGCCGATTGCAGACACGACGACTCGTGCCTCGGCAGTGGCCGCGGCGCCCGCGGAACCGACCTCCGCGCTGCGCTCCATAGCGCTCGGAAAGATCCGTCCAAACCCCCTCCAGCCGCGAAAGGAGTTCCGCCCGGAGGACCTCGCCGATCTGGAAGCGTCGCTGCGCGTGAGCGGGCTGCTGCAGCCGGTCACCGTGCGGCCGGCGCCTCGTGGCGATGGCTACGAACTGATCGCGGGCGAGCGACGCTTCCGTGCAGCGCAGCGCCTTGGGTGGACGGAGATTCCCGCCATCGTCAAGGACGTCGACGACAAGGTGCTGCTCTCGCTCGCCATGGTCGAGAACCTTCAGCGCGCCGACCTCAACCCGATCGAAGAGGCAGAAGGCTACGATCAACTGATCAAGGACTTCTCGCTCACGCAGCAGGAAGTCGCAGACATCGTCGGCAAGGATCGTTCGACGGTCGCGAACACGCTGCGCTTGTTGGCGCTGCCCGCCTCCGTTCGCCGTCTCGTGTGGGATGGTCACTTGAGCGTCGGGCATGCGAGAGCGCTGCTCGGCGTCGGCGACGAGATGCGCATCGCAACGCTCGCGAAGGAAGTCGTGGCAGAAGGTCTCTCGGTTCGCGAAGTCGAACGTCGCGTCCGCGAGCTCGGCGCGAACGGCACGAAGCCAGCCGCGATCAAGAGGCCGCCCGTGGACACGCGCGGGGCTGAGGTTCGACGGCTCGAGGATCAGTTGCGCAAGCGACTCGGCACCGACGCGCGAATCGTGCAGGGCGGCAAGGACAAGGGCGAGCTGCGGATCCCGTTCTATAGTGCCGACGATTTCGAACGCGTGCTCGAGTTCATCCTCGGCAGCCAGGACGCCGAGTGAGTCGGAACATCACGCCGCGGCCGATCAAGGCATCCGGGGCACGGGATGCGCACGGCAAGATCCTCGAGCGCGGCGCCGGCTCCCTATATGTGCACATGCACCGTGAAGCGGGGCTCGCGCACCGGCACTACGTGCTGAAGTCATGGCAGGTACGCGCGCTGGCCATCCTCACGTCGAGGCCGGCGCTCGTCTTGTACGTCGCGGCGATCGCGACGTGGGGAATGATGGCGGCGCAGGCCGCGCGCGTGCCGGTGCTCAAGCTGGAAGTAGCGGCGCTGACCGCGGATGCGCAGCGCCTCGACACGCTCACGGCGACGCTCGCGCAACTCCAGACGCGCTACGAGCAGGTGCAGCAGATGCTCAGCGTCGCGACCGGCGCGGCACCACGCGAGACCAGTGCCCGGCCGGCGTCGACGGTGCCGGATCCGACAAAGAACGCTGCGCCGGCCGCGCTTCCGCCGAGGGCGCGAAGCACGACGATCGACTCGGCGAAGGACTCGATCGTGACGACCAGGAGGGACACGACGAGCGACACGACGGACGCCCCAGCGATAGTTCGCGACTCGACCCTCCCTGACACCGGGCGGTGACGAGATGCGCATCTTTTCAGGCAAGGAGACTCAGTGGCAATCTTCGGCAAGGAAGAGCAATCCATGAAGTCAGGACGCGGAGCGAACGGTGAGACGACGCTCTCGATCGTGTCAGCCGGCACCAATGTGACCGGGGACATCGAGTGCGAGGGGATCCTGAAGGTCGAGGGTCGCATTGACGGCAACGTGAAGCGAGCGCGCCAGGTGATGGTGGCCAAGGAGGGCGCGATCCACGGCGACGTCACTGCGCAGGAGGTCGTGGTGGGTGGAGTGATCGATGGGAACGTGACAGCGTCGGACCGACTTGAGCTTCAGACGACGGCGGTGGTCAATGGCGAGATCTCGACCAAGTCGATCATCGTGATGGAAGGAGCCCGGATCAATGGTGGCGTGAAGGTGACGGAAGTCGCCGTTCGGGACCCGTCGACGGCGCACGGAGGGATGGCGACAGTGTCAGTGAAGAAGTAGCGACGGCACCGCGCCACTGACCAGCCAGCATACATCGCAGCATCGGTCTTTCCCACAGTGAATGTGGGTAACACCCATATGTTTACTTTCTGACCCTAACTACATGATTCACATGAGGGATACGCCGATGGTAATGCGTCGGATCGTGCGAACTGTAATCTTTATCCACAGCGCGCTCCTCGGTGTGATGGCATGTGGTCGCCCACAGTCAGAAGTCGATGAATCACAGCGCTTTCGGGTCGCGCTTCTTACGCCGGGACCCATTTCAGACAAGAGCTGGAACGCCTCCGCCTACGAAGGACTGCTCCGCATCCGAGACTCACTCGGTGCCGAGATAAGCCATATCCAGACCAAGACACCGGCCGAGTTCGAGGAGAACTTCCGTCAGTACGGTGCCCAGGCCTACGACCTCGTGATTGGTCATGGATTCGAATTCCAGGACGCGGCCCAGCGTGTCGGGCCCGAATTCCCCAAGACCATCTATGTCACCACGGGCGGTACGGGCACCGGGCCGAACATCGCCGCACTGTCCTTCGCTTTCGATGAGCCTTCGTTCTTGGCAGGAATCGCCGCCGGGTCAGTGTCCAAGTCCGGCGTGCTTGGAGTCATCGGGGGTACGGAACTCCCTCCAGTGAAGTCGAGCTTCGAGGCGTTCACGGCCGGGGCGCGATCGGTGAATCCGGGCACACGGGTGCTGACCGCGTACATAGGCAGCTGGGACGACGCCGGAGCAGGGAAGGAGCAGGCGCTCGCGCACCTCTCGCGTGGCGCCGACGTGCTCTTCCAGAACGCCGACGCCGCGGGACTCGGCGTGATCCAGGCAGTCAGGGAAGCGAAGGGCGCGTGGGTGGTCGGATCCAACGCCGACCAGAACGGCGTCGCACCAAGCGTCACGCTCGGCTCGGTGGTGATCGACATCCCGCACGCACTGCTCCTCGTAGGTCGCGACGTGAAGGCCGGGACCTTCAAGCCGCGCATCCTTCGGTTCGACAGCGCGAGCGACGTCGCGCGCTGGGTCCCGAATCCCGCGATCTCGACGCTGCCTCCTGCCCGTGTCGCACTCATCGATTCGACACGGCGTCTCATGATCGCGGGCCAATTCCCCGCCAAGAGACTCAAGCCATGACCGGCGCGAATCTCGCCGATATCGCCCGTCACCTCGGCGAGCTGCTCGACACCGCATCGATCCCCGACTACCCGCCGGCGCTCAACGGCATTCAGGTAGGCCATCGCGGCCCCGTGCAGCGCGTCGCAGCGGCGGTGGACTGCTCGCAACGCACGATCGACCTGGCGGCAGCGGCCGGCGCGAACCTGCTGCTCGTGCATCACGGACTCTTCTGGAACGGGCTCCAGCCGGTGACTGGACCGCATGAGGCGCGGCTGCGAGCCCTGTTCGCGGCGGACATGGCCCTTTACTCGTCGCACTTGCCACTCGACGCGCATCCGACGTTCGGCAACTCGGCGCTCATGGCACGCGAGCTCGGACTGACGCCAACCGGCGGCTTCGCCCGGCACCATCACGTGTATTGTGGGGTGCGAGGCGACGACGTCATCTCGACCACGGAGTTGGTGGACCGCGTGCGAGAGTGGGCCGCACCGCTGGGCCACCACGTCGTCGCGTCGATGGTGCCCAATGGCCACCGCACGCGAAAGTGGGCGATCTGCAGCGGCGCCGGCGCACAGGTCGAGAATCTGCGCGAGGCCTATGAGACCGGCGTGGACACGCTCATCGTCGGCGAGGGACCGCATTGGTCGGCGATCGATGCGGAGGAACACGGCGTGGTGTTGGTGTACGCGGGCCACTATGCCACCGAGACCACGGGAATCCGCGCCCTCGCCCGACATGTGGGCGAGACGTTCCACCTGCCGTGGAGCTTCGTGCATGCGCCCACCGGGCTGTGAAGGATCCCCGGTGACAGTGGCTCCGTGACCGCCAGGCTCGCGCTGCGAGGTGTGCGCAAGCGCTTCGGCGCGACGGTCGCGCTCGACGACGCTCACTGCGAGATCCGCGCGGGAACGGTGCACGCGCTGCTCGGTGAGAACGGCGCGGGAAAGACGACGCTCATGCGGATCGCGTTCGGCATCATCACTCCGGAGAGCGGAGTGATCGAAGTCGACGGAGCGCCCGTGCGCTTTCGCTCGAGTGCGGACGCGATCGCGCAGGGGATCGGGATGGTGCACCAGCACTTCATGCTGGTGCCCGCGATGACGGTTGCGGAGAACGTGGCTCTCGGTGGCCGCGGCCGATTCGACCGCGCCGCGGCCGAGGAACGAACCCGCTCGATCGGACGCGAGACCGGCTTGCTGCTCGATCCGGGCGCGAAGGCGGGAGAGCTCGGTGTCGGTGCGCAGCAGCGGCTCGAGATCGTGAAGGCACTCGCCCACGACGCGCGCATCCTCATCCTGGACGAACCGACGGCGGTGCTCTCTCCGGGAGAGACCACGGAACTGTACTCTTGGTTGCGGCGATTCGCGGCGCAGGGCGGCACCGTGGTCCTCATCACGCACCGCCTCGAGGAAGCCCTCGAGATCGCGGACGACGTCACGATCCTGCGCGCGGGCCGGACGGTGCTCGAGTCCGCAGCGCCCGGTCTTGACTCACACACCGTGATCGCGGCACTGACAGGGGACCCAGCGAGCTCCAGCGACCTTGCCGTCGCGCCGCAGGAACGACCGACGACGCCAACGGACTCGGCGATGCACGCGTCGCCTGCAGGCGGCGATGCCGTGTTCTCCCTCGAGGGGGTCGGGTACGTGGACGCGGCCGGCGTGCGGCGTCTCTCCGACGTGAACCTGTGGGTGGCGCCCGGCGAGATCCTCGGCGTGATCGGCGTCGAGGGCGCGGGACAGCGCGAGTTGCTTCGGATCCTCGCCGGACGGTTGCAGCCCACGAGCGGCACCGTGAAGCGGCCAGCGCAGGTGGGGTTCGTGCCCGAGGACCGCTCGCGCGACGCGCTGATCCCATCCATGTCACTCGTCGAGAACTTCGCCCTCGCCGGCGCGAGCTCGCGGCGAGGCCTGATGGATTGGTCCCGCCTCGATGCGGAAACCAACCAGGTGATCAACGAACTCGACGTGCGCACGAGCTCCGCCGATGCCCGGGTGGCGACGCTCTCCGGCGGGAATCAACAGAAGCTCGTCGTCGGCCGCGAGCGCGCGGTGGCGCGGGCGGCATTGGTCGCGGAGAACCCCACGCGCGGACTCGACATCCGGGCGAGTGAGCGCGTACGGAGGGAGATCAGCGCCCGGCGTGGCACTCCCGCGCCTGCCGTGATCTACCATTCGAGCGACCTCGACGAGGTGCTCGCGGTCGCCACGCGTGTGGTCGCGTGCTTTGCCGGACGCGTGACCGCAGTGGTTCCGCCAGCGACGGAGGGCGACCGCACGCCGTATGCCAAGGCGCTGATGGGAGTGGAATGAGGAGCACCGCCTGATGGAAGCGCTCATCGCGCTCTGGGACGGCGCGTTCGGATCCGCCTACGCGTTCTGGTCGGCGACTCTCGTGCGCGCGACGCCATTGCTGCTGGTGGGGCTCGCGGTCGCGCTTGCCTTCCGCGCCGGCGTGCTGAACATCGGCGCCGAGGGACAACTGCTGGCCGGTGCGACGGCGGCCACCGCCGTCGCGCTGGCGGCGGCATCCCTGCCCCGACCATTGGTGATCGGCGCGATGATCATCGCGGGCGTCGTCGCGGGTGCGCTCTGGGCCGGCATCGCGGCCGTGTTGCGACGGCGATTCGGCGTGATGGAGGTCATCAGCACGATCATGCTCAACTTCGTCGCGCTGAACCTCGTGAGCTGGGTGATCCGCGGACCATTGCAGGAACCGCTGCGGATCTACCCGCAGTCGGCGACGATCAGCGCGTCCGGTCGCTGGCCGCTGCTGATCGAGGGCCAGCGATTACATCTGGGATTCATCCTCGCGGTCGCCTGCGCGGCCGCGGCGTGGTGGGTGCTGGCGCGCACGGCGACGGGCTTTCGCGTGCGTGCCGTCGGCGCCGGGACGAGCGCCGCGGCGAGCGCGGGCGGGATCGACACGGAGCGCACGATCATGGGCGTGTTCCTGGCAAGCGGCGCACTGGCCGGCCTCGCCGGCGCGTCAGAAGTCGGTGGAATCACGTGGGCGCTCTACGAGGGGATCTCCCCGGGCTACGGCTACACCGCGATCGCCGTGGCCCTGCTCGCGCGACTCGACGCGCGGTGGGTGGCCGCGAGCGCGTTGTTCTTCGGCGCGCTCGAGGCGGGGGCCGCATCGATGCAGCGGAGGGCGGGCGTCCCGTCGGTCGTGGTGCAGGTGATCGTCGCCCTCGTCGTACTGTCCGTGCTCGCACTCGCACGCTGGCGCGCGGTGGCAGCGGAGCGCGCGCTCGTCGTGCGCGCCGAGGGGCTCTGATGGACCTGGTGCTCATGCCCTTCCTCGAGGCGATGGTGCGCACCGCCACGCCGCTCGCGTTCGCGGCGCTCGGCGAACTCGTCGCCGAGCGATCCGGCGTGATCAACATCGGTCTCGAGGGAGCGATCATCGCGGGGTGCCTCGGCGCCCTCGTCGCCTCCGGAGCGGACAGCGCCGGCGTCGGATTCGCCGGAGCCGCGGCGGCCGGGATGTTCATGACGGCGATCTTCGCGTTCTTCGTCGTCACGCTGCGCACGGACCAGATAATCACCGGCACGGCGCTGACACTGCTCGGCCTCGGGGCCACCGGCACGATCCATCGACTGCTCCATGAGACCGGCGCGACGCGAGGACTCCCAACCATGGCGTCGATCCCGGTGCCATGGCTCTCAGAGATCCCGGTGATCGGTCCGGCGTTGTTCGACCAGAAGCTGCCCACCTACGCGCTCTACGCGTTCGTTCCCCTGCTGGCGTGGTGGATGCAGCGCACGCACGCGGGACTGGCGTTGCGCGCCACTGGCGAGAACCCCGAGGCGGCGCGCGCGGCGGGCATCGCAACGCAGCGTGTCCGATGGTCCGCGATCCTGTTCAGTGGATTGATGGGAGGCCTCTGCGGAGGCACGCTCGTGCTGGCGCAGGTCGGCTCCTTCAACGAGGGGATGAGCGCCGGTCGCGGCTTCATCGCCATCTCGATCGTGGTGCTGGGGCGGTGGACGGCGCTCGGCACGGCCGGTGCTGCGCTCGTGTTCGGCGCGGCGTTCGCGCTGCAGTACACGTTCCAGGCACTCGCCTGGCCCGTGCCGTACCAGGCGTTCCTCGCGTTCCCGTATATCCTCACGCTCGTGTTGCTCGCGTCACTTCGGGGGCGTGCCGCCGCACCCGCCGCGCTGGGCGCCTGACTCAGCCGCAGGGATCGAGCGTGCCGATCCACTGACGTCGCCACCTGCCGTCGAGTCGCGCCAGCAGTTCCACGCGGGGAGTGCCGCCCGACTCGCGCACCATCACGAGGCGCACGACGCTGTCCGGGGAGGCGAATGCGAGCACCGGCTCGCGGGTCTCGAGAGAATCCTCGGCACCGGCGCTCCGCGCGAACCACGTGGCGACCAGCGCATCACCGGGCTCGGAGCCGGGCGCGGCGAGCAGCGTGAGCTGCTCCTCGAGTGGTGCCGACTCGATCGGGATCCGACGCGCCGCGAGGGCGATGAAAGTGGTGTCCTCCGGCGTCGGCAGCAGCAACCAGGCGTCGCGGATGACGACAGGCAAGCCGCGGAAATCAGCGATGGTGGTGTCGCCCGGCAAGCCGTCGGCGGTGCGCGAGAGACGCGCGGCGAGTCGTGCGGAATCCCGCGGTGCGAGCGTCACGAGTTGCTCGAGCGGCAACACCGCGAGCGTGTCGCCGATGCGGTCGACGGACCAGAGCTGGCCCTGCGCCGGGTCGCCTCGGAGACACATCCCCGCGAGCGCGGCGACCGTCACGTCCGCGGTTGGTGCGCTCGCGGAATCGTCGACGATGATCTCGAGCGACGATCCCGCGGGAGGGGCCGGCACAGACCGGTCATCCGACGACGAGCAAGCGAGGCAGGTCGCGGTGATGAGAAGCAGGGTCGTGCTCTTCCGCCGGTTCATGGTAGTTCCCTTGGAAGATATGGTCCGCCGAGATCCCAGTGCCACGCCGGCCGGCGAACGCCGTCTCGCGGATCCTTGAGCGGATGGTACTGCAAGTACTTCTCGTCGAGCCCGACGCGGGCGCCCCATCGAACGAGCCGTTCCCTGTCGGACGAGACGAGGTGCGCCAGGCGACGGCCGAGCCAGAGGTGACGGTGCAGCCAGAGGCCGCCGCTCATCGCGTGGATCATGCCCTCGCGGCGATCACGGAACTCCACCCACTCGAGAGTAAGTGCCGCGGGATCCGTTGGCGGGTCGTGCGGCTGGTGCGGCGGGGGGAGCCCGTCGCTCACTGACAGGCGATCACGCCCTCTGAAGTCGCCGGTGCCGGCGGAGCGATGTTTCCCGAATAGAGCGCGCACGTGAGCGGGTATGACTGCGGATGCGTGGCCGTCGCGGCCCATCCGCCGGCGGTCGCGCCCGTGATCGTCAACTGCACGCCGCGCGTGGAGGTGTGCTTGAGCGCGGCCGTGTCGGTGGCGTAGACGGCATTCTGGTAGAAGTACGATTCCTGCGCGCTCGCCAGGTTGCGCAGGTCGGTACGAAGCGCGGCCGCGTTGGCCTTGCCCTTCGTCGCGGCGAACTTCGGGATCGCGATGGCGGCAAGAATACCGATGATCACGACCACGATCAGCAGTTCGATCAGCGTGAAGCCGCGCCTGGGGTCCGACATGTGCTGTCCGGGAACGGGAAGAGGAACGGACCACGTCGTGATGCGTGTCACGCGAGTCGGTGACGGTGTCTGCGAACGTCACGGCGACTCATGGTTCGATAGAGCATTTGCGGGGCCGCGAAGTCAGCGTCCCACACAAGACATTGCACTACAATCGGTTGGAGCGCAATCGTGCGGAATCACATGAACTGCCGGAGCGACGCATCAGTCGACGAGTGCCGCAGTCTGCAAGTCCCACGCCCTCGTCCGGCCCGCGATCTACCGCAGCGTTACGCCTTGGCCTGTAACCAGTTGCTGCCGGTCCCGATGTCCACCACCAGCGGGACGTCCAGTTTCACGGCGGTCGTCATTTCACGCTCGATCAACTCGCGCAGCGCCCGCTCCTCTCCCGGCGGTGACTCGAAGACCAGTTCGTCGTGCACCTGGAGCAGCATCCGTGAATCCATGCCACCCGTCATGAGGGCGTGATGGATGCGGATCATCGCGATCTTGATCAGATCGGCCGCGGATCCCTGGATCGGCGAGTTCTGCGCCAGCCGTTCGCCGAATGCTCGCGTGTTGAAGTTCCGGTCGTGGATCTCGGGGATATAGCGGCGCCGCCGGAAGATGGTCTCGACGTAGCCGCGCTCGCGCGCTTGCGCCACCGACCCATCGAGCCACTGGCGAACGCCGGCGAATCGCTCGAAATAGGTCTCGATGAACTGCTTCGCCTCCGCGAACTCGATCCGAAGCTGGCGAGAGAGCGCATGGGCGCCCTGTCCGTAGATGGTCGCGAAGTTGATGGTCTTCGCTCGCGCGCGCATCTCGCTGGTGACGCTATCGAGGGGCACGCCGAAGATGATGCTCGCTGTCTGGCGGTGGATGTCGCCGCCGGCGCGGAAGGCCTCGACGAACGCCGGATCGTGCGAGAGATGCGCGAGCAGGCGCAGTTCGACTTGTGAGTAGTCGGCCGCGACCATCTGCCACCCCGCGCGTGGAATGAAACCGCGCCGGATGTCCTTCCCGAGCTCGCGGCGGATAGGGATGTTCTGGAGGTTCGGATCACTCGAGGAGAGCCGGCCCGTGCTCGCGACGGTCTGGTTGAACGAGGTATGCAGGCGACCCGTGCCGGGGTTCACCAGCAGCGGCAGCGTGTCGAGATAGGTGTTCTCGAGCTTCGCGAGCTCCCGATACTCCATCAAGAGTCCCGGCAGTTCGTGCCCCTCCTCCGCGAGCTCCTGCAACACGCTCGCATCGGTGCTGGCGCCGGTCGCCGTCTTCTTCTTCACCGGCAAGCCGAGCTTCTCGAAGAGCACGACGCGCAACTGCTGGTTCGAGGCGACGTTGAACTCCTCGCCCGCCGCCGCATGGATCTGCTGCTCGATCTCGCGGCGCGCCGACTCGAAGCGGGTCTTCAGCGAATGGAACCAGGCGAGGTCGATGGTGATGCCCGTCCACTCCATCTCGGCCAGCACCTCCACGAGCGGCAGCTCGACGTCGCGCAGGAGCGCCCCTCCCTCCTGGCCCGCGAGTCTCGGCTCGAGCAGCGCGCGCAGCCGAAGCGCGATGTCGCTGTTCGCGCACGAGTAGTCGCGCGAGACGCTGATCGGCACCTCGTCATAGGGCACCTGCGTGCGGCCCTTGCCGAGGAGCTCCTCGAGACCGGTCATGGCGATGCCGAGGAACTCGACCGAGAGCGCATCGATGGCATAGGAACGACGCCCCGGGTCGAGCACGTAGCTCGCGAGCATCGAGTCGAAGTCGATGCCGGAGAGCTCGATGCCGGCGCGACGCAACGCGAGGATGTCGAACTTCGCATTGTGCGCCGTCTTTCGCACGGATGCATCCGCGAGCAACGCCCGGAACGAGGCCATCTCCGGCGAACCCAGCGCCGGCAGGTTCACGACCGCATGCGAGCCCTCGGCGAGCGCGCGCGCCGCGAGCGACGTGGGGGCGGCGGCCTTGCTGCTGCGTGCGCGTCGCGTGGGCACGGGCTCGTCACCGAGCGCGAGCCCACCCTGCGCCTCGTTCTGGAGCCGATGGGCGAACGGCAGGTACCACGCCTTGCCGGGTGCCGTGGCGATGGTGATGGCGACGATGTTCGAACGCAGCGGCGTCACGAACGACGGCGCACCTTCGTCGAGCACGGTCTCCGTGTCGATGGCGATGGCACCGGCGGCGCGCGCCTCGGCGATCACCTGCTCGAGCAGAAGCGCGTCGGCGGCGATCCGATAATCCGTCGTCACCGGCGCGGGAGTGTCAGGCACATGATTGCCGGCGCCGATCGTCCGCAAGGCTGCGGGCGCGCGCTCCGTCGCTGACGCGCCGTCCCCTGGCTCGGCGCGCGCGGGGGAACCTTCGGCCTGGAGCGCGGCAGCGCGTGCCGCCGAGTTGAACTCGAGCTCCACGAAGAGGTCCCGCAACGCCTGCCAGTCGGGCGTCTGCAGGGTGAGCTGCGAGAGGTCGAGGGTGACGGGCAGGTCGGCGTGCAGCGTGACGAGTCGCTTGGAGAGGCGCGCGGCGTCGGCATCCGCCATCAGCGCGTTCCGCAGCCGTGTCGGCTCGATCTCCGCGACGTGCTCCAACATGGACTCGATCGTGCCGTACTTCTCGACCAGTGCGAGCGCGCCCTTGTCGCCGATGCCCTTCACGCCCGGCACGTTGTCGGCCTTGTCTCCCACGAGCGCGAGGTAGTCGACCACGCGATCGGCGCTGACGCCGAGTCGCTCGATGGCGTTCTCGACCCCGTACCACTTCTCGGTGGTGCGGCCCGGCGGACCATGCCAGGGATTCAGGACCCAGACGCCCTTCTGCACCAGCTGCAGCAGGTCCTTGTCGCCGGACACGATGCAAACCTCATGTCCCAGCGCCGCGCCCTGCAGTGCGAGGGTGGCGATCACGTCGTCCGCCTCGAAGCCCTCGAGCTCGAGCGTCGGGATGCGATAGCCGGCAAGGATCTGCGCGACGCGCTCGACGCCCGTGTTGAAGTCCTCCTGTTCCTCGTCGGGGAGCGCCACCCGGTTGGCCTTGTAGGCCTCGAGCAGTTCCTCGCGCCCGGAGGATCCGGCGTCGTTGACCCAGGCGAGGTGATCTGGCTTGTGCTTCTCGATCAGGCGCTTGAGGAAGTCGCTGACTCCCTTGGCCATGCCGGTGTTCTCACCCCGCGCGTTGCGCAGTGGGGCGCTGCCGCCGAGCGCATGGAAGGAGCGGTAGATGAGGGCATAGCCGTCGATCAGATAGAGGCGTGGTCGGCCGGGCATCGTCATGCGACAAAACTATGCGACGCCGAGGCCCCATGCCGCGATGCCTGCGGCGAGCGCGACGCGAAGATTGTCGTCGAGCGGTCCGCGCGGCCGCTCGGCGAGCGCGGTGACGGCACCGATGGCGGCAGCGACCGGCCAAGTGGTGCCCGCCAGCCAGAGGGCGCCGGCCATCGTGACGATCGCGCAGGTGATGGAGCCAACGACCGTCTTGCCGTCCTGCGGCCGGCGGCGCCAGTACGTCACGAGGCGCCCGATCACGGATGCGAGACCGTCGGCAGCGGCAGCGGCCCAGAGCGCGATGATGCCCGCGCGCGGCGGGAAGATGACGACGGCCGCGAGCATGGCGGCGGCGAGCCAGGTGGCGCCGGTGAGCTCGACGCGCTCGTGTGGGCGCAGCAGCGGCCCGAACGCGGCGCCGAAGGCGCGCCCGACGGCGGGCGAGAGATGCCTCGCGCCTTCCACGAGCACAGCCACGGCGAGCGCCGCCGTGAGCATCGCGAACAATGTGTCGGGGGAGAGCGCGCCATACGCCCAGCCCACCGGCAGCGCGACGGAGCCGAGGTGCATCGCCTTGCGCGCGAGCTCGCGTCGCAGCGCGGCCGCGGGCGGGACCGCGGGCGATGCGACCGCCGGCGGCTCCGGCGCGTCCGAGGCGATCACTTCAGCCGGCGTCGTGCCTCCGTCTCGAAGCGCACGTTGCTGTTCGGGGTCAAGCGCCAGCGACCGGTGCCGCTCTGGTCGTAGAACACCAACTGCGCGTTGAGTGCGCGGTATTCCCATACCTGCTGCCGGTTGCGCTCGAAGTTCTCCCTCGGCTCGATGATCTGGTCCGGCTCGCCGAGCACGAGGTAGACGCGTCCGCGATCCGACTGCCAGCCGAGCGACGACTCGTCGCGAAAGCGGGTGTTGGCGCGCACCAGCCGCCCGAAGTAGGCGCGCAGGTCCTCGTGCTCCGGCGTCTCCGGCTGTGCATCGGTCTCTCGCACGAAGGCCGCCCACTCGGCGGGGCGCTGCTCCTCGGCCGCATTGCGCATGCGTTCGAGCCGCACCGGCGTCGCGAAGTAGCGCAGATAGCGCAACATGTTCTCGAACGTCGCCACGGGAAGGTCCTCGCCGAACCCGACGAACACGCCCGAGGTCGCGATCGCCTGCTGCCCCTCCGGCGCGACGGAGAGTTCGGCCACCCCGATGCCGATGCGCGACAACGGCACCGCGACGACGCGGGTGGAGATGTCCCCGCGGCGCGGGATCGTGAGGGTGTCGGACCAGAGCACGCGGCCGGTCTCGTTCCGCACGTCGAGCCGCAACGGTGCGCCGCTGGAGTCGTACTGCTCGATGTAGACGGGGATGATGGTGTCGCGCCCGAAGACCACGGTCGCGCGCGGGTTCACGATCAGCGACGGCAACGAGTCGCGTGAGGCGCGCGGATAGACCTCGACGATGGGAAGCGGCACGGAGACGCTGCCGCGCTCGAAGCGCGGCACGCGGATGCTCGACTGCTGCTGCACGCTGCGCTGGCTGCCCTCGTCCCTGATGACGACCGTGATGTCATGGTCGCCCGGCGGCGCATCGAGGATCTCCTGGAAGATCAGCGTCTCGTCGCTGCGCGTCGTCTCGCGGAAGGCGCTGACGATGACCTCCTCGCGGGCCTGCGAGCGGGCGATGGTCTCGGTACCGCGCGTGAGCGTGATGGCAACGGTGTAGTTCGCCCGGAACCGGTCGTCCGCCTCGCGTGTGAAGCTGAGGGCACTGTTCGACATCGAGAGGGCGACGATCACGTGCGTCGAGTCCGGCGCGGTCCCCGCGAGGAACGCGACACGTCCGACGAACGGCAGCGGCAAGCCGCTGGCGAGCATGCCCATCTGCCGGTAGAGTGGCGTGGCGTCGAACGACAGGTTCGCGGGGACGGCCGCAGGCCCGGCTGAAGGCCCGGCGGTCGGCGCCGCATCGACTGGACGTGGCGTCCTGGCACGACCGCCACCACAAGCGGCGACGCAGAGCACGACAACGGCCAGAACGACTGATCGGAGGGACTGCGGGAGCGGGGCGCGCGTGGCGAAGGCAGGCACGGTCGGGATCAGGAGTCGCCTCTCGAGCGGGAAAGTGGTGACTAATCTACCCCGCGTTCCAGGTCACGGTCATCAGTGCGGCGAACCTTGCGCTCCACATCGCTTGCACCCGCGAACGCGGTCCGGTAGCTTCGCCGCGTGGCTCGTGATCCCCTCGTTGGCACATCCATCGCCGGATACACCCTCGTCGACCGCGTCGGCGAGGGCGGCACGGCGGCGGTCTACCGCGCCGAACATGCCAAGCACGGCACCGTCGCGCTCAAGGTGCTGCGCGAGAAGCTGCGCCAGGACCGCACGGCCGTCGCACGCTTCGTGCGCGAGGCGAGCTTCGGCACCCGGGTGACGCATCCGAACGTGATCCGCACGATCGAGACGGGCGAGGACAAGAACCTGCCGTTCCTCGCGATCGAGTGGGCCGCCGGCGAGCTGCTCGAGAGCTATGCGAAGCGCAACGCGCCGTTTCCGCCCGATGAAGTGGCCGCGGTCGTGACGCAGATCGCCGGTGCCGTGTTCGCCGCGCACGAGGCCGGCATCGTGCATCGCGACCTGAAGCCGGACAATCTCATGTACGACCATGAGACGCGCACCGTCAAGCTGCTGGACTTCGGGATCGCGACCGCCACCGACGTCACGCCGGACCAGCGCCTGACTCGCGCAGGGTTCTTCGTCGGCACGCTGATGTACGTGGCGCCCGAGGCGCTCTCGGGCGAGGTCGTGTCGCCGGCCGCCGACCAATACTCGCTCGCGACGATGGCCTACCTGTTCCTCACCGGAACGTTGCCCTACACGGCGAAGAGCCCGCGCGAGATGTTCACCCAGCTCCTCTCGCAGCCGCCGATCCCGCTCAACAAGGCGAAGCCGGACATCACGTATTCGTCGGCGGTCGAGGTGGTCGTGATGAAGGGCCTCGCGAAGCACCCGCAGGAGCGTTATCCCGACGTCTGCGCCTTCGCGGATGCGCTCGCGGCGTCACTGCAGGCGCCGTTCGCCGCGGAGCCGGCCGGCGGCGGCTTCCTCTCGCGCATGAAGGGGATCTTCGGCCGCTGAGCGCGTCGGCGCTCAGGCCGCCGGCAGCCAGCAGGTGAAGGTGGATCCCTGGCCCGGCACGCTCTCGAGCGTGATGTCGCCCTCGAGCAGCCGCGCGAGACGGCGCGTGATGGAGAGGCCCAGTCCGGTGCCGCGCCGTTCCGAGTCGCCGCGCGACCCCGCGCTCACCTGCTCGAACTCCTCGAAGATCCGCTCGACGTCGCGTTCGGCGATGCCGATGCCGGTGTCGACCACCTGCAGCGCGATCCACGACCCGCCGGCCGCCAGCAGCGGACGCTTCGCCGCCGAGCGCACGTATTGCGTGATCGCGCCGTCCGCCACGAACGCTGCCCGCACCGTGATGCCGCCGTGCGTCGTGAACTTCACGGCGTTGCCCAGGAGGTTCACCAGGATCTGTCGCAGGTGCGTCGGGTCGGTGCTCAGGCGCGGCAGCGTGGCCGGAACCTGCAGCGAGAGCGAAAGTCCCTTCTCGATGATCAGCGGCTCCACGTCGCTCGCGACATCGATGACGAAGGCGCGCAACGAAAGTGGCTCGCGGTGGACGTCGAGACGGCCGGCCGAGAGCCGCGCGAGATCGAGCACCTGGTCGACGAGTCCCTGCAGGTGCTCCGCCGACGCCTGGATGCGTTCCACGGGGCTGATCATCCGCGGGCCGAGCTCGCCATAAGAACCGTCGCGCAACAGGTCCACGAACCCGACGATGGCCGCCAACGGCGTGCGGAGTTCATGCGAGACGTTCGCAAGGAATTCGGACTTGGCGCGGTTGGCGCGAGCGAGCTCGAACGACAGATGCTCGAGTTCGCTGCTGCGCTCCCGGAGCCGGCGGCGCTGCGCGCGCTCGTAAACGAGGAACCCGACGAGGCCGGCAGCCGCGAGGAGGCCGATCAATCCGATGAGCATCGCGCCCTCATTGACCCGCTCCCCGGCAATGGATACCCTCCCCCACATGGACCACCACTCGCGCCTCCTCGACCTCCTCGCCGCGCGCAGCGCACGGCGCGGCACCTTCACCCTCGCCTCCGGCCGGCAGTCGGACCTGTACATCGACTGCCGCCTGACGACGATGCATCCCGAGGGACTGTCGCTCATCGGCCCCCTCGCCCTGCACGCGATCGGTGCGATGGGTTGGGACCCGGACTCCGTCGGTGGACTGACGCTCGGCGCCGATCCCGTGAGTTATGCGATCGCCTATGCGAGCCAGCTGGCCGGACTGCCGGTGCGGTCGTTCACCGTGCGGAAGGAAGCGAAAACGCATGGCACAGGCAAGCTGATCGAGGGGCCGTTCGAGCCGAATGACCGCGTGGTGGTGATCGAGGACGTGATCACGACGGGGGGATCCGCGATCAAGGCGGTCGACGCGGTGCGCGCCGCCGGCGGGCGCGTCGCCGGTGTGCTCGCGGTCGTCGACCGCGAGGAAGGCGGTCGCCAGGCGATCGAGGCGGCGGGACTCGCGGTCACGACACTCGCCACCGCGCGGGAGATCGTCGCGCGGATGTAAGTCGCCGGATGTGAGACACGCGCGGGTCCTTACGGTCGGCGGCGGACCCGCGCCGGCGTGCGATCGGCGATCGAGGGCGGCGTCTTCATCCCGGCGCGGATCGCGAGCGGCCGCAGCGAACGCAGCGCCGCACGATGCGGGCGCACCAACTCGTCGAGCAGCCGGGCGAGCATCGTCTCTCCGTCGTACGTGCGGCGGAACTCGCCTGCGGTCATCGCGAGGACCGTGCGCACATGACGGCCGAAGCTCTGCGGCGAGGAGTACTCCAGCGCATTCGCGACGTCGGCGATCGAGTGGCCCGGATCCTCGAACAGTCGTGCCGCGCGCAGCAGGCGCGCGTAGGCGAGATAACGCTTCGGCGCAGGGAGACGGGCGCGGAAGAACCGGCTCATCAGCGTGCTCGGCAGCACGTCCATGCGGCGTGCCAGTTCGCGGACCGTCCCGACTCGGTCACTCGTGGTGAACAGCGCCTCGAAGAACGCCCAGCAGTCGCCGCTCACGTCGCCGAGCTCCGCCTTGATGGCCGCGAGCGCGGCGCGGTCGGTGCCCTGCGAGGCCTCGGCTCCGAGCATGTGACGCAACCGGCTCCAGCCTGCGGGCGAACGAACGTCGACCAGTCGCGTGACGCCGGCATTGCCGAGATGAAGCAGCGACTCCGCATTGGCCGGCTCCGACCCGAGCAGCGCTACCGTCGGCACCGTCGGGAACTCGTGCACGACCGCGTGCATGCGCCGATCACGCTCGCGGCCACAGCGCACGACCGAGAGCAGGACGGCACTGACACGACGGCGCTTCAGGTCCTCGAGCGCGTCGGCGACGGAGTCGCGATGAATGGCGTGATAGAACCCGGCGCCCGCCGCGTCGACGCGCGAGCGTTCATGCGGCTCGAGGACCGTCACGACGGGGGCTGGCAACATGCGCTGGATGATCGACATCGGGGGAGCACCTCGGACGTGGGAAGGCAGGCGACTTCCGGAACCTGCATCGGCCCGGTCATCGGCCCGTCACTCCGGCTCGGTCGGCGAGCGTGCTCCGTCATCGCTGCGTTAGATTCACGCTGTCGGTTCCACCGGACGATCGCGTCGCGAGTTCGCTCGCGCCGAGGAAAGTCCGGGCTCCATGGACAAGCTGCCAGGTAACGCCTGGGCGCGCCGCTTCAACGCGTCGCGACGGACAGTGCCACAGAGAACAAACCGCCTTCGCGAAAGCGGAGGTAAGGGTGAAAAGGTGGGGTAAGAGCCCACCGCGTGCATGGCAACATGCACGGCACGGCAAACCCCAGCTGGAGCAAGGCCAAATAGGCGGCGAGCAGCAGTCCTCTGCGATCAAGACGCCGCGGGTTGGCCGCTAGAGTGCACGGGCGACCGTGTGCCGAGAGGAATGATCGTCCGGGACCGCAAGGTCCCGACAGAACCCGGCTTACAGGTGGAACCTCTTGAGGGATGGCAGGGTGGAGCGAGGGATTCCCCTTCGCGCTCACCCTGCCATCTTCAATTCGTGACCCTTCGCGCCTTCGTCTCCCTGCTGGCTGCCGTCATCATCACCGGATGCACCGGTGCACCCGGAACATCGAGGCCGCGGACAACGCCGCGACCGGCGGCCGAGGTGGTGCCCAGCGACCCCCTGCGACTTCCGTGGCTCGTATCACGCGCGGCCGCGCCGGTGGAGCAGATCATCCACGTGGCGGCGATCCTCGAGTCGCGCACCGACTCCTTATCACCGGCGCGAGTCGACACGCTCCAGTCGCAACTCGTCGTCACGTGGTCGTCGCCGAGCATCCGATATCCGCTCCGCTTCGTGGGCTCCGTGACGGACTATCGCATCGGGACCGCAGCGGGAGATTCGCTCGAGCGAGTCGCCGAGCTCCCGTTGCCTTTCTCCTTCAGCGCCGAACAGCGCGACCGGACGATGCAAGCGGCGTTCTCGTCGCCGGTCGCCGCCGAATGCGCAACGCCCCAGGCTTCGGTCGTGCACGGCGTGCGTGACCTCTGGCTTTCGCTGCCCGACACGCTGTCGCCGGGGCGCACCTGGAAGGATTCGACGACCTACGTGGTGTGTCGTGATTCGATCCCGCTCACCATGCGGGTCGAGCGTGAGTTCCGCGTGACTGGGGCGGCCTGGAAGGACAGCGTGGTGGTCGCGACGGTAGAACGACGGACCGTCACGCGGCTCTCGGGGAACGGCCTGCAGTTCGGCGAGCCGATCAGCATCCGCGGCGAAGGTACCGGCTCGGTGATGTTCGAGGTGTCGCTCTCGACCGGCATCGCCCTCTTCGCATCGGGCGAATCCGTCCTCGAGCTGAGCATGACCGGGCGGCGGCGCAGCCAGCAATTGACGCAGCGCTCGAGGATCTCGATCCTCGAGCGCTGAGGCGACACGTCGCGATCAGTCGACCAGGCGCAGCGGCATCAGGAGGCAGAGGTACTTGGCCGCGTCCGCCCAACCCTCCGGCTCGAGCGTCGATGCGCGTTCCGGCGCGCGGAACGTCATGCGAACCTCGTCGGTCGGCATGTAGCGCAGGATCTCCAGCAGATAGGCGGCGTTGAATCCGATGTCGAGCGGGTCGCCGTCATAGCGGATCGGCAACTCGTCCTGCGCCTCGCCGAGGTCGGGCGTGCTGACGGAGAACTTGAGCATGCCGGCGTTGAATGACAGCCGAATGCGGTGCGTCTGGTCCGATGCGACCACGCTCATGCGCTTGAGCGCGCTGGTGAAGGCTGCGCGGTCGAGGATCGCGTACTTGTCGTTGTCCTTGGGGATGACCTGCTCATAGCCGGGATACGGCCCCTCGATCAGGCGCGTGAACACCGAGGTGAACGGCGAGCGGAAGCCAAGGTGGTTCTCCCCTTGGGCGATCTCGAGTTCCTCCTCGGCGGCGAACAGGCGACGGATCTGCTCGAGCGCCTTCGGCGGGATGATCAGGTCGGCCTTCTGCGCGCCGCTCACCGGGACCTCCATCTTCGCGAGCCGGTGGCCGTTGGTGGCCACCATGCGCATCAGCTCGCCACGCAGCTCCCAGAGGACGCCGTTGAGGATCGGGCGGCTCTCCTCCGTGCTGGCCGCGAACGCCGTGTGCCCGATGAGTTTCTGCAACTCGCCCGACGGGATCCGCATCGCCTTCTCGAAGTGGATCGCGGGGAAGCTGGGGAACTCCGACTTCGGAAGACCGAGGAGCTTGAACTTCGCACGGCCGCACTCGAGCGTGATCCGCTGGTCGCCGGTCGCGGAGATCTTGACCGGTGCCGGCGGCAGCTCGCGCGCGATCTCGCTCAGCTTGCGCGCGGGGATGGTGATCGCGCCGGCCGCCTCGACGTCGGCGGTCACCTCGGTGCTGACCGCGATGTCGAGGTCGGTTCCCGAGATGCGGATGCCCTTGTCCGTGGTCTGGACCAGCAGGTTGGCGAGCACCGGAAGGGTTGTCTTGTTCGGGACTGCCGGGGCGACGGCAGCGAGTCCTTCCTGGAGCTTCTCGCGCGAGATGGTGAAGCGCATTCGGGTCCTGGCCGATTTTTGGACGGAAGCGGTCCGATTGTGGACCACCGGGGCTGACTGCTTGTTCTAAAGCTGAAATTTCTATTCAGCAGTAGTAGTAGTAAGGTGTGGATTGTCGAAGAACACCGCAACTCATTGTGAGACCGCTCTTTCGGTGCCGCGAAGTGACGTGGATTCGGTGTTCACATGCTGTGGAGCGTCGTGGATAACGGGAAACCACAGGCGTCGCGCGTTGGAAACATGTGCATCATGTGGAATGCCGGACAGTTTCCCTCACCTTGTCCACGCGTGATCGGAACTCCGCACTTTCCTTCATCATCTCGGTCACGCGGTCGAGCGAATGGATGACAGTCGAGTGGTCACGACCGCCGAACGCCTGTCCGATCTCTACGAGCTGCTGACCCAGGATCTCACGGGCAAGGTACATGGCGACCTGCCGCGGGACCGTGAGGTTTTTGGTCCTGGTCTTGGACTGCAGCCCGTCGACCGTGATGCCCCACTCAGCGGCCACACGCTGCTGGATCTGCCCCATGCGATCCTGTCGCTCGGAACGATGCGGAGCGGCATCGAGCGAACGCAACTTGTCGCGTAACGCTTCGCGGGCGAGGTCGACGGTGATGACGCGATGCTTGAGCGAGGCGAAGGCCAGCAGCTTGATGATGGATCCCTCGAGCTCGCGCACGTTCGACTGCACGTGGTCCGCGATGAAGTGCAGCACGTCATCGGGGATGGTGTGCTCGAGATGGTCCATCTCGGCCTTGCGGCGCAAGATGGCTATGCGGTGTTCGAGGTCCGGCTGGCCGACGTCCGCCACCATGCCCCAGGCGAATCGCGAGGCGAGCCTGGCCTCGAGCTTGGGGATGTCGGAGGGCGGACGGTCCGAGGTCATGACGATCTGCCGCCCGGCCTCGTAAAGCGCATTGAAGGTGTGAAAGAACTCTTCCTGGGTGGAATTCTTGCCGCCGATGAAGTGGACGTCGTCGACAAGGAAGAGGTCGGTCTCGCGGTATCGCCGCCGGAAGTCATGCATCGCGCCCTTGCCGATGGACGTGATGACATCGTTGGTGAACTGCTCGGTCGTGATGTAGGTGACCCTGGTGGCCGGGGAGCGGCGCAGGATCTCCTGCGCGATGGCCTGCATCAGATGGGTCTTGCCGAGTCCGGTGGCGCCGTAGAAGAAGAGTGGGTTGTAGGTCTTGCCAGGCGCCTGTGAGACGGCCATGGCGGCGGCGGCAGCAAGGTCATTCGACTTACCGATTACGAATGTGTCGAAGGTGTAGCGGTTGTTGAGTGAGCTAAGGGTGACGTTCTGTTGAGGCTTCTCTGGCGCCATGATGGGTCGTTCGTGGCCTTTGACTGGCACGAACAGATCCATTTGCGACCGCTGCATCCGTTCCTGCTGGACACGGAGCACGATCTTCAACGGGTGACCGAGCGCGACCGGCGCCAGGGACTCGAGGATGGCAGTGTGCCGGCGCTCGTTCCACTCGACCGAGAACTGGTCGGGGGCATTGAGCATCAGGGCCTCACCGGAGTACTCGGCCGCAGTGAGCGGCACGAGCCAGGTATCAACTATGTGATCCGAGAGTTCGATGCGTGCCCTGTCGAGCAGGCGCGTCCAAACTTCGGTGGCGGTGAGGGACATTCCTTGCCGTGCGGGTGTGGATATCTGGTGGGGGGTCGAAGCTACCCCCGGCCTGTGGACAAGTCAACGCTCGTGTATGCGAACCAGAGTACGCGGCACGCGCGTCGGGTTGACCTAAGCGATGAGCGCAACTACGTTTAGCGGTCTGTCCGTGATTGATTTTCTCAGCCTTTCGGAGCTACGATGGGGAAGCCGACTTATCGCCCGCGCAACAAGCGTCGTGTCCGGACGCATGGATTCCGCGCGCGCATGGAAACAAAGTGGGGGCGCGCCGTCCTCAGCCGCCGCCGGAAGAAGGGTCGCAAGCAGCTCACCGTGAAGCTGCCGTCCAAGTACGCTGGCGCCTGACGTCGATCTCCGCTTTCCTTCGGCCCAACGGCTGACGCGGAAGGCGGACCTCGAGTTGGTTCGCCACGAAGGGAAGCGATTCCGGACCACGCACCTCGAGGTCCGGTACATCGCTTCCCTTCTTCGTCATCCGCGGGTCGGGATCATCGTGCCGTTGCACAAGCACGGCGCCGTGGCGCGCAATCGCGTGAAGCGTCGCCTGCGTGAGTTGTCGCGGCAGGCACTGCTGCCGGCGCTTGCCGCGCGGGCGCCGGTGGATGTGGTGATGCGCGCGATGCCATCTGCATACTCGAGCGGGTTCGATGATCTCGCGTCCGACGTGGCGCGCATCGCGGACCGGCTCGCGAAGGCGAGTCCAACGTGAAGCATATCCTGATCTTCATCGTACGTGCCTACCAGATGGTGCTCTCGCCGCTGCTGCCGGCGGCGTGTCGCTACCATCCGACCTGTTCGCACTACGCCATCGAGGCGCTCGAGAAGCACGGCGCGCTGAGCGGCGGATGGCTCGCCATCAAGCGCATCGCGCGGTGTCATCCGTTCCGTCCCGGCGGGTTCGATCCAGTCCCCGATCCCCCGTCGTCCCGTCCCTCACCACCGCCCACACCTCGTGATGGATAAGCGTTTCTTCCTCGCGCTGCTGCTGACCGGCGCCGTCGTCGTGATGACGCCGATCATCTTCCCGCGGCAGAAGGCACCGGTCACCGCGAATCAGCCGACAGCCACGCAGCCGGCCACGGAGCCAGGCGCGCGGGCACCGGCCAGCGCACAGCAAGGCGCACCGGCTGGTCCCGTAGCGGGCACTCAAGCGTCTCCGCAGGCGACGGTCGCCGCGCCAGCAGCAATTGCCCCGGTGGTCGCCGAGACGCTCAGCCTGTCGAACGACCTCACGACCTTCCGCTTCTCCTCGCGCGGCGGATCCCTCCTGTCGGCGGACCTGCCGAAGTTCCGTCAGCTTGGCGGGCGCGAGGGCACGGTGCAGCTGGCGCACGGACGCGAGGCGATGCTGTCGTATCGCATCATCGCCGGCGGCGACACGATCTCGCTCTCCGACGTGGCGTTCACGGCGGCATCGGACACGGTGGCAGGCAGCCCGCGCTTGACGTTCGACGGACTCCTTGGCGCGGCGCGGGTGCAGATCGCGTACCGGCTCACCGCGGACAACTACCTCGCGGATGTCTCGCTGCGCGCGGACGGCCTGCCGCAGCCGGCGTTCCTGCTGGTCGACCTGCCGACGGGGTTCACGTCGCAGGAGGCCGACACGACGGAGGATTTCCGGCACCTCGCGTATGCCATGAAGCCCGTGAGGGGCGGCGCGGAGCGCATCGATTTCCGCAAGCCGGACCCGGGCGAGCGCATGTTGCAGTCGGGTCCGATCAGCTGGGCGACGGCGAAGAGCAAGTACTTCCTCGTCGGCGTGCTCGCGCCGGACTCCGCAGTGACGCCGTTCGCCGAGGTGCATGTCACGGGCGCTCCGCGAACGAACAAGGTCGCGAACCGCGCGCAGGGCACCGTCGTGGCCACATTGCCCGAGGGCGGCATCCGCTTCGAGCTCTACGCCGGACCGCAGGAATGGGAACGGCTCGTCGCGATGGGTCGCGACTTCAAGGACTCGAACCCGTACGGCGGGTTCGCGAGCGGCGTCGTGCAGCCGTTCGCGACGATCGTGATGAAGATCCTGCTCTGGATGAAGCGCACGCTGCAGATCGAGTATGGGTGGATCCTCGTGATCTTCGGCGTGGCGATCCGCCTGGCGATGTGGCCGCTCAACTCGCGGATGATGAGATCGAGCATCCAGATGCAGCGCATCGCGCCGGAGGTGCAGGCGGCGCAGAACAAGCACAAGGGCGACCCCGAGAAGCAGCGCGAGGCCGTGATGAAGGTGTACTCGGAGGCCGGCGTCAGCCCGTTCGCGGCGCTCTCCGGTTGCCTGCCGATGCTGCTGCCGATGCCAATCCTGTTCGCGCTGTTCTTCGT
The DNA here is from genome assembly GCA_035538035.1 of Gemmatimonadaceae bacterium. Taxonomy (GTDB): domain Bacteria; phylum Gemmatimonadota; class Gemmatimonadetes; order Gemmatimonadales; family Gemmatimonadaceae; genus Pseudogemmatithrix. The sequence continues at coordinate 25,370 of DATLLD010000083.1, forward strand.
CTTCCAGAACACGATCGAGTTCCGCGGCGTGTCGTTCCTCTGGCTGGCCGACATCTCGCTGAAGGACCCGTTCTACGTCCTGCCGCTGCTGATGGGCGCGTCGATGTTCCTGCTCTCGTGGGTGGGCATGCGCAACGTGCCGCCGAACCCGCAGACGAAGATGATGAGCTACCTCATGCCGATCATCATGACGGTGGCGCTGCTGAACTTCGCGTCGGGGCTCAACCTGTACTACGCGGTGCAGAACCTGGCGGCGCTGCCGCAGCAGTGGCTGATCGCGAACGAGCGGGCAAAGGCGAAGGCGACGCCGGTGGTGTCGGGTGCGGGAGCGCGCAAGAAGCGCTGATCTCCGCGGCGACACGATCGCCGCGGTGGCGACGGCGCCCGGACGGGGCGCCCTCGCCGTCATCAGGGTGAGCGGCAGCGCGGCGCGGGAAGTCGCGCGCCGCGTCGGGGCACTCCCGGGCCTCGACGATCCGCGACACGGCGAGTGCCCCGTGCGCGAGATGCGTCGCGTCAGGCTGCACGAGAGCGATTCTCCCGGCGACATCCTCGACGACGCACTGGCGACGTTCTTCCCCGCGCCGCATTCGGCGACCGGCGAGGACGTGCTCGAGCTCTCCGTGCACGGTGGCAGCTACGTGAGCGGCGCGGTGATGGCGGCGCTCGTGCGCGCCGGTGCCCGGCCGGCGCTGGCCGGCGAGTTCACGGAGCGCGCCGTCCGCAACGGGAAGATGGACCTGTTGCAGGCCGAGGCGGTGGCCGACCTCATCGATGCGCGCTCACGCGCCATGCATCGGACGGCGATGCGCCAGCTCTCGGGTGCGCTATCGCACCGGCTCGAGGCGCTGCGGTCGGCGCTGCTCGAGGTCGACGCGCTGATCGCGTATGAGATCGACTTTCCGGGTGAGGACGACGGACCTCAGCCGCGCGCGCGGACGACCGAGGCGGCGGTCCGCGCACTCGAGGAAGTCGACGCGCTCGTCGCGACGCTCCCGGTGGCGGAACTCGGGCGCGACGGCATCACCGTGGTGCTGGCGGGCGCGCCCAATGCGGGGAAGTCGTCGCTGCTCAACGCGCTGGTCGGCGAGCGCCGCGCGATCGTGAGCGAGGTTCCGGGTACGACGCGCGACGCGATCGACGTGCTCGTGGACGACGACCCATGGCCGCTGCGACTCGTGGACACGGCCGGATTGCGCGCGAGCGACGACGTGGTGGAACGCCTGGGCGTGGAGGTCAGCGAGCAGCGCGTGGGCGGTGCGCACATGGTGCTCGTGTGCGGCGAGAGCGATGACGCGCTTGAGGACGCGTGCGCCGCAGTGAGAGGACTCACCACTGCGCCGCTGATCGCCGTGCGGACGAAGTGCGACCTGCGGCGCAAGGGTGTGCCCTGGGAGCCGGCACCGACGCTCGCGGTGCGTACCGCGGCATCCGTCGCCGTGAGCGCGACGACCGGTGCGGGCCTCTCCGGCCTCCGCGCGACGATCAGGACAGTCGTGCGAACGCTGGTCCCGGACGCGAGTGAGGAGCTGCCGCCAGTGACGCGTGCACGGCATGTGGCGTCGCTGCGCGCCGCGCGCTCTGAGATCGAGGCGTTTCGCGAGGCGTGGACGCAGGAGCGCTTGCCGGTGCCAGTGGCGGCGACCCACCTGCGCGCAGCGATCCATCAACTCGACGAGCTGCTCGGCGGCATCGACGTGGACGAGGTGCTGGAGCGCGTGTTCCGATCGTTCTGCATCGGCAAGTAGATGGGGGCCGCGAGGCGGCAGGTGACAGGAACGGCAGTTCCCTCCATCCTGACACCTGCACCCTGTCACCCGTAGAAAAGACGACGCGCGGCCGGCCCCGGAGCCGGTCGCGCGCGTCCACCGAGTGAAACGCTCCGCGAGCTATGCCGTACGAGCGGCCACGTCGGCGATGTGCGTGATCTCCCGAGCCTCGGCCCTCAGGGCCCAGGCGATCCCCTTCTCGGCGATCGCCCGTTCCACCATGCGTGCGCCAAGCCAATAGCCGGCGCGCTCCGGCAGGACATGACGTTGCACGGTGCGTGCGTCGTCGCTCATGCCACCGGAGAGCCAGCGCAAGCGGAGGCCGAGACCTGCCCGGTCGAGGTCGTCGGCGACCGCTCGCGCCAGCACGGATTCGAGCTCGCGCACGCGCGCGAACTGCTTTCGCTCGAAACCGTAGTACTCCCAGGGCGCATGGCCCGGGCTCACCAGCCGCGCGGCGTGCACGGCCAGACCTTCGTTGACGAGATGCTCGCGCAGCGTCGCGCCGCGTCCCGTCTCCCAGTAGGAATAGAAGCCACTGGCGGCGCCGACGAGGCGGTGCAGCTCGGCGCGGCTGCCCGGCGAGGTGTAGCGCACGCAATGCGCGATCTCGTGCGCGAGCCAGAGCGGGATGAGTTCGGGATCGAGGCCGAGCCCGCGCGTGGTGGCGTTGGCGACGCTCGTAAAATGCTCGAGGCACACGAATGCGACGCCGCGTCCGTTCACGACCATCTCGCCCGCATTGGCGGCACCGACGCCGACCATCAGGACGATGTCGATGGTCGAATCGACCTCAAAGAGTTCGCGGCACTGCGACTCGGCCTGTTTGGCGAGTGCGACGACATCGGTGCGCTCGAGCATCGCACGGAGGTCATCGCGATCGGCGCGCACGGTCTCGCGCACGACCTCGTTGAAGTGCGGACCGCTTGGCTCGATGACGTAGTTGTGCCAGTACGCGCCAAGGAGATGGCGATTCGACTCGTAGTACCGGTGATACGCTGCGACAGGATCCGCGCTTTGCAGCACAGCGAAGAAGTCGGGCAGCAGGTTGATCAGCATTCGGCAGGGGCGAGGCGAAGACGGCAGGGAATCGGCCGCGGCCGATCGGTCCCGGGCGAACGATACGTGCTATCGTGTTTGCGGACAAGAGGACGTGAAAGCGAACAAAGCCGATCGTCGTCGTAGCGGCGCGGGTCGCAGCGTCAGCGAGTGCCGAACAACCGATCGCCGGCGTCGCCGAGACCGGGGAGGATGTAGCCGTGCTCGTTCAGCTGGCGGTCGAGCGACGCGGTGAAGATCTGCACGTCGGGATGCGCCCGATGGAGCCGCTCGACGCCCTCGGGAGCGGCGACGATGCAGAGGAACTTGATCCGCTGCGCGCCGGCACGCTTGAGCGACGTCACCGCGCTGGCGGCGCTGCCGCCGGTCGCGAGCATGGGGTCGAGCACGATGAAGTCACGCTCCGACGTGTCGCCCGGGACCTTGAAGTAGTAGTCCACCGGCTCGAGCGTGTCGTGGTCGCGATAGAGGCCGATATGCCCGACGCGGGCGGACGGCACGAGCTTCAGGATCCCCTCGACCATGCCGAGCCCGGCGCGCAGGATGGGGACGAGCGTCAGCTTCTTGCCCGCGACGCGCTGGCCGACGGTCGACTCCAGCGGTGTGACGACCGTCGTGTCCTCGAGCGGAAGGTCGGCGGTGGCTTCGTACGCCATGAGCATCGCGATCTCGTCGACGAGTTCCTTGAAGATCTTCGTCGGCGTCGATTGGTCGCGCAGGATCGCCAGCTTGTGCTGGACCAACGGGTGCGAGACAACGGTCAGCCCGGGGAGCGCAGGGGTGGTCAGCATGAGCGACAAGCTAGTATCTTCGGCTCCATGAAAGAATATCAGGCCGTCATCCTTCGCCTGACGCGTCACCAACGCGAAGACGAGGACGCGCTCACCGACTTGCTGAACGAGCGCAGCCGGGGCGGCTGGACGCACACGGCGATGACGCAGGATGGGCAGCGCCTCACGCTGGTGTTCGCACGCGACGCAGAAGCAGAGCGTTGATGCACATCAGCTTCCTGGGCGCCGCGCGCGAGGTAACCGGCTCCGCCCACCTCGTCGAGGTCAACGGCCGGAAGATCCTCCTCGACTGCGGCCTGTTCCAGGGCCGGCGGCGCGAGGTGGAGGCCAAGAACAGGAAGCTGCCCCACCCGCCGCACGACATCGATGCCGTCGTGCTCTCGCATGCGCACATCGACCATGCGGGACGCCTGCCATACCTGGTGCGCGAGGGCTATGCCGGTCGCATCCATACCACGGTCGCGACGCGTGACCTGTGCGAGGTGATGCTGGCCGACTCCGCGCACATCCAGGACAAGGACGCGGAGTTCCTGAGGCGACAACGCAAGACCGCGGTCGAGCCGCTGTATTCACTGGCCGACGTGTCGACGACGATGACGCAGATGACGCCGCACCGGTACCACGACCGCTTCGAGGTCGCGCCCGGGATCTTCGCGCGCTATGTGGACGCCGGCCACATCCTGGGATCGGCCTCAGTCACGCTGGAGTGGCAAGAGGGTTCGACCACGAGGCGGCTCGGCTTCAGCGGTGACATCGGGCGCAGCGGGCTGGCGATCATCCGGGACCCGGAGCACCTGACCGGGCTGGACTGGGTCATCATGGAATCCACGTACGGCAACCGCGATCACGAGAGCGTGGACGGTGCACGTGCGGAGCTGGGGCGGATCATTCGCGAGACGGCGGCCCGCGGCGGTCGCATCCTGATCCCGGCATTCGCCGTCGGCCGCACGCAGGAACTGCTCTACGACCTCCACGAACTCTCGCACGCCGGGCAGATCCCCCGCCTGCCGATCTACATCGACAGCCCGCTCGCGCACGAGGCGACGGCGGTGTTCCGCGAGAACACGGCGGACTTCGACGTCAACGAGTCACTCGTGAAGCGGCACGCCGGCCGGCTCGACGAGATGTTCGACTTCGACCTCGTCCAGTTCACGCCGTCGGTGGACGAGTCGAAGGCGATCATGCGACAGGCGGGTCCGGTGATCGTCGTGGCCGCGTCGGGGATGATGGAGTCCGGGCGCATCCTGCATCATCTTGCGCACGGCGCCGGCAACCCCAACAACACCATCCTGGTCGTCGGATTCCAGGCGGAGCACACGCTCGGCCGGCGCGTCGTCGAGCGACGCGAGACGATCAAGGTGTTCGGCGACGAAGTGCCGCTGCGCGCGCGCGTGGAAGTGCTCGAGGGATACAGCGCGCACGCCGACCGTGAAGGACTGACGCGCTGGCTCGACGCGACACGCGCCGACTCGCCGTCGCTCAGCGACGTGTTCCTCGTGCATGGGGAGCCGGAGGCGCAGGATTCGCTCGCGACGCGGCTGGAGACCGCCGGCTACTCGGTGCGATGCCCGGAACCGGGGGCGGATGTCTCGCGCTGAGACGACCGACCGCCTGCTGGAGGCGGCGATCCGCCTCGGCGTGGAGCGGGGCGGCGGGGCGCTCAGCCTCCAAGGGATCGCGACGACGGCCGGGGTCAGCAAGGCACTGCTGCTCTACCACTTCGGCGACAAGACGGACCTGCTGCTCCGCGTCGCGGAACGACTCGGTTTGCGCAGCGCGGAACGGCTCAGCGCAGCGGTCGCGGCCGGAGACCCGCTCTCGGCGTGGCGGGAACTCGTGCGGAGCGAACTCTCGAGCGGACACGTCGCCCTCTTGGCGGCGCTCGGGCAGGAGCGAGGGGCGTCGGACCCACCACCGGCAGTGCGGGCCGCGGCGAGCGCGAGGGAGGACGCCGCGATGCGACTGGCAGCGAGCATCCTCGCGGCGGTGGACCTCGAACCGCGCGTGCCGCATCGGTTCATCGGCCGGATGCTGGTGCGGCACCTCGACGGCCTCGCCGTCGCCGGCGCGCACATCCCATTCGCGAGTGCCGAGCTCGAGGCCGAACTCGACACGTTCACGATCGCACTTCTTGGTTTCGGCCGGTGAGCGCGCCGTCCGCGCGCTGCACCGACGCCGTCCCCGCGAATAGCTTGCAACAGATGACCGCCTCACCGCGTCCCTCGCGCCGTCGCGCGATCATCCTCACCGTGCTCGCGGTGGTGGCAGGCGCGTGGACGATGTCGGCGGTGACGGTGCTCTGGTACGCGTCGCGCGACCGGGCGTCCGCGGCCGACGCGATCGTGGTGATGGGCGCGGCGCAGTACCGCGGGCGTCCGTCACCGGTGCTGCGCGCGCGCCTCGATCACGCGGTGGAACTCTATGCGCGAGGAATGGCGCCACGACTCGTCCTCACCGGCGGGACAGCCGAGGGAGACACGGCGAGCGAAGCGGCAGTGAGCCGCGCCTATGTGCTCCGCGCCGGCGTTCCCGATTCGTCGCTGTTGCTCGAGACCGACGGCAGGACGACGAGTGAATCGATCCGTTCCGCCGCACAGGCATTGCGCGCGCGTGGTACGGCGCGCGTCGTGATCGTCTCCGACCCGTTCCACGTGTTCCGGGCTTCTTTATTGGCGCGCCGTCATGGGCTGCGCGCAGTGACATCCCCGACCCGCACCGATGGTGTATGGAAGCGGGTGGCACGCCAACCATCCTACTTCCTCGCCGAGACCGTGAAGGCTCCCGTGGCGCTGTTGCTCGAATGGTGAACGACCAGGTGCGGATCCCGGTCGAGACATACCGGCTCCCGAACGGACTGCGGGTGGTCCTCTCGGAAGACCATGCCACGCCGGTCGTGGCGGTGAACCTGTGGTACCACGTGGGATCGGCCAACGAGCGCGAGGGCCGGACCGGGTTCGCACACCTGTTCGAGCACATGCTCTTCCAAGGGAGCGAGAACGTCGGGTCGAACGAGCACTTCGAGCTGGTGCAGCGCGCAGGCGGGACGCTCAACGGCTCCACCTGGCTCGACCGCACGAACTACTTCGAGACGATGCCGTCGCACCAACTCGAGCTCGCGCTCTGGCTCGAGGCCGACCGGATGGCGCGCCTGCTGCCGGCGATGACGCAGGAGAAGCTCGACACCCAGCGAGACGTGGTGATGAACGAGCGGCGATGGTCGGTGGACAACCAGCCGTACGGCACTTGGTGGGAGAAGCTGCCGGCACTCTGTCATCCGCCGACGCATCCGTTCCACCACTCGTTGATCGGGTCGATGGAGGATCTCGCTGCCGCGAGCCTCGACGACGTCGCGGCGTTCTTCCGCACCTACTACACGCCGGACAATGCGGTGCTGACGGTCGCCGGCGACTTCGACCCTGCGGCGACGCGTGCCATGGTCGAGCGGCACTTCGCGCCGATCCCGCGCGGCACGGGACGGCCGCCGCTCGCACCGACCGATCTCCCACCCAAGTTCGGCAGCTGGCTGCGGGAAATGGTCGAGGACACGGTAATGGCGTCGCGTGTACTGCTCGCGTTCCGCGTTCCGGCCTACGGGACGGATGCCTGGTATGCGGCGAGCCTGCTCGGCGGGATCCTCGGCAGCCGTGAGGGAAGTCGCCTGCCGCGCGCGCTCGTTCGCGAACAGGCGATCGCCTCGAGTGCCGGCGCGTATACGTTCGACCTGCCGAAGGGCGCCGACCTGTTGATCTGCGACGTGACGGGCAGGCCCGGCGTTGAGGCAACGCGCCTCGAGAGCGCGTTGGTGGCCGAGATCGATCGCCTGATGACACACGGAGTGTCCGAGGACGAGCGAGCGCGATCGCTGGCGGTGCTCGAGACCGAATGGGTGACGGGACTGCAGTCGGCGGCATCGCGAGCGGACAAGTTGTCACAGTTCGCGACGTACTTCGATGATCCCGCGCGCGTGAACACCGAGCTCGACCGGTACCGGTCACTCAGCAGCGAGGCGCTCAGTTCCGCCGCCCGTGAACTGCTCGGCGCCGACAACCGCACGTCGCTCGTCTACGTGCCGCGCGCCACGGCGACGGAGGCCGCATGAGCGCCCCGGCGCGTCCGGCGCCGACGGCGCCCCGGCCCTACAACTTCCCGGCAGTCGAGCGCGCGCTGATGGCGAACGGCGTGCGGCTGGTGGTCGCCCCAATGCCGAGGCTGCCGCTGGTGACGGTGCTCGCGCTGGTCGATGCCGGCGCGAGCACCGACTTGCGTGGTCGTGAGGGATTGGCCGCGCTGACCGCGCGCACGCTGACGGAAGGCATCGCCGGGCTGGATGGTGCGGCCCTCACGGACCGTTTTGAGTCGATGGGCACATCGGTCGACGCCTACGCAGATTGGGACTCGACGGTCATGCGGTTCACGGTGACGCCGACGCAGCTCGATGCGGCGTTCGCGCTCTTTTGTGATGTGCTGCGCGCGCCGTCGTTCCCCGAGCCCGACGTGGCACGCCGGAGGGACGAGCGCCTGGCGAGCCTGGAGCAGCGGCTCTCCGAACCGCGCGGTCTGGCTGACCAGCGCTTCAGCGGCTTCCTGTACGGACCGTCGTCGCGCTATGGGAGGCCGGTCGGCGGGACCAAGGCCAGCGTGACGCCGCTCGATGCGGCGCAGGTGCGCGCCTTCCATGCGGCGCGGTATGCACCGGCCGTGACGTCGCTGATCTTCGTGGGAGACATCACGGTAGACGAGGCGCAGCGGCTCGCGGAGCGCCGTCTCGGTGACTGGACCGTCGCGGGGCGGCCGTCGGAGACGGGCGAGAACCGTCAGCGCGAGGCGACTCGACACGCCTTCATAGTCGACAAGGCGGACGCACCGCAGTCGGAACTGCGGGTGGGCCACGTGGGCGTGCCCCGGTCCGATCCGAAGCACCTCGACATCGTCGTGATGAACGCGCTCCTTGGCGGGCTCTTCTCCTCGCGCATCAACCTAAACCTGCGTGAGCGTCATGCCTTCACGTACGGCGCGTCGTCCGGTTTCGACTGGCGGCGTGACGCCGGGCCGTTCGTGGTGAGTGCCGCGGTGAAGAGCGAGATCACGCATCGTGCGGTCGAGGAGATCCTGCTCGAGATCGACGGCATGCGCGCCGCGCCGCCATCGGCCAGCGAACTCGCGCTCGCGACGGATTATCTCGCCGGTGTATTCCCGATCAGGTACGAGAGCACCGACGCGGTTGCCGGCGCGATCGCGAATGCCGTGATCTTCTCGCTGCCGGATGACTGGTTCGCGACGTATCGCGAGCGCGTGCAGGCCGTGAGCGCAACCGACGTGCATGCGGTGGCGAACAGCCATCTCGACCCGACGCGCCTGCAGATCGTGGCCGTGGGTGACGCGACCGTGATCGGCGAGTCGCTCGCGGCGCTCCCGGTTGGGCCCGTGAAGGTGGTGGCGGCGGCTGACGATCCCGCGGGGACGAATCCCTCGTGAGCGACGAGGGTGGTGGCGGCGAGGCGAAGCCGGAGAGTAGCGGCAATCCGGCCCGCGGGCGAATTGACGGAAAGCGCATCTGGACGCATCGGTTCCTTGACGCGCACCTCGACCGCGTGCGATTTCCCGACGGCAGCGAGGGCGAGCAGGTACTGATCCATCATCCCGGCGCATCAGCTGTGGTTCCGTTCCTCACGGATCCGGCCGGGGATGACCCTGAGATCCTGCTGCTCCATCAATACCGGTACGCGACAGGCGGCGAGCTTTGGGAGATCCCCGCGGGCCTGCGGGAAGCGAACGAGGATCCGGCCGCGTGTGCACGACGGGAACTGCTGGAGGAGACTGGGTGTACCTGCCAACATCTCGAGGCGATGACATTCCTGTGGACCACACCGGGCTTCACTGACGAGAAGATCCATCTGTTCCGCGCGTGGGGGCTGACTCGCGGAGCGTCGGCGCGGGAGGCGGACGAATTCATAGAAGTGGTGGCACTTCCGATGAGCGAAGCGCACCGGATGATTCGCGCGGGCGAGATCACCGATGGTAAGACGCTTGTAGCGCTGCTGGTTGCCTCAAAATTCAGCGACGTCCACTCCTGAGGACACTGTTCTCCAGCGAGCCGGACACAATGAGAACGCGGCCTTCGAGTTAACTCGTTGCGGCCGCGCCATTTGCCATATTCCATGCGGTGGCACGACCCGTGCCTCTCAGGAAGGTGAGGACTGATTGATACCGCCTTCCTCCGCAAGGGGAAAAAATGGGAAGCGCCGCGCTGAAGTTTTCGCTGCCTGGAGCCACGTTCCGGCCGCTGAGTGAGTTCAAGACGCTTGATGATGGCGCCTTGGTGTCTGAATACATCGGCGGTCAGCACCGCGCATTCGACGCGTTGGTCGATCGCTACCAAGCCCGGCTGTTGAACTTCATCTATCGCACCGTCGGCGACCGCGAACGGGCCGAGGATCTCGTGCAAGAGGTCTTCATCCGCGTTCACCGCCACCTCGCGCGATTCGACCGCTCCAAGAAGTTCTCGACCTGGATCTACACGATCGCGTCGAACCTCGCGAAGAACGAGCTGCGCAACCGGTCGCGGAACCCGCTCGTGCTGTTCCAGGCGATCACGCAGGGCTGGGAAGACGAGGAGCGTCCGCTGGAGTTCGAGGATCCGTCCTCGCGTCCCGATGACCTTTTCCGCAAGCGCCATGTGCGCACGCTGGTCGAGGACACCGTGGCCCAGCTGCCGAAGCACCACCGTGAAGTGTTCGTGTTGCGCGAACTCGAGGGTCGGTCGTACGAGGAGATCGCGGAGATCACGCATTGCAACCTGGGAACCGTCAAGTCACGCCTGAACCGCGCGCGCAGTTCGTTCGCGGAGATAATCGAGCCGGCACTGCAGTAGTACGATGGTAGGGGGGTGGGACCTCCGAAGGCATGCAGCGCCGGACCGCGAACCGTCCACCCGGACTCTACTCTTACCGGGTGGGCGGTTCATTTTTCCGCATCTTCTCCGTCGGTCGGACCAACGTGTTCCCGCTATATTGAGTGAATGGCGCCCTCGACCACATTCAAAGCGCTGAAGGCCTCGCTCGAGAGCGGCCGCTTCGACCCGGTGTACCTGTTCCACGGCGCGGACGACTACCTGAAGGAAGAGAAGGTGCGCGCGGTGGTCGCGCGCGCGACGGAGCCCACGACGCGGGACTTCAACCTCGAGACGCTTCGTGGCGCCGAGGTGGACATCGCGACGCTCGGAACGGCTCTCGAGGCGCTGCCGATGCTCGCCGAGCGCCGCGTCGTGATCCTGCGGGATGCGATGGCGCCGAAGAAGGCGGTGCGTGAGAGGCTGGAGCGCTACCTCGCGGCGCCCGCACCCGAACTCCTGCTCGTGTTGGTTGTACCGGCAGGTGCGAAGCCCGATGCGGCGCTGCTGGCGAACGCCAACGTGAGTGTGGTCGAGTTCAAGCCGCTGGTCGACGGGGACCTGCTCAAGTGGATCGATCATCACGCACGCACGGCGTGTGATGCGACGATCCTTCCCGAGGCGGCGGAACTTCTGGCCTCGTATGGCGGGAACGACCTCGCGCTGCTGGCGGGAGAACTGCAGAAGCTCGCCGCGTTCGCCGGCGCAGCGCCCATCGACAAGGTCGCGATCAATGCGGTGACGGGGGTCCGGCCCGGGCATACGCTCGGCGACCTGCTCGACCTCGCGGCCGCTCGGGACACGGCGGGCGCGATGGCCCTGGTGGAGGAAGTGCTGTCGCAGCCGAAGCAGTCGGCAGTGACGTTGGTGATGGCGCTCGCGGCCCAGACGCTCGCGATCGGATGGGGCCTGGCGGCGCGCGCGCGCGGACTGCCTGCCGGCAGGCTCGAGAGCGAATTCTTCACGCTGCTGAAGGAAGGCGGCAGCGTGTACACGGGCCGGTCATGGGGCGACGCAGTGAAGTGCTGGGCGCGCGCCGTGCCCAAGTGGAGCGCGGCTGACATCGATCGTGCGCTCCCGCACCTGCTGGCGGCCGATGCGGCACTCAAGGACACGAAGGTATCCAGCGAAGCACAGATCGTGACTTCGCTCCTGCTGGCGATCACACCGGCGGCGAGCCGGCGGAGGGCGGCATGAGGTCAAGAGATCTTGCGGTGGTGGTTGCATTGATGGCCGCGGCAACGCTGCCGCCGCGCAGCGTCGTCGCCCAAGCCGCTCCACCGTCGACGACGAGCGCGACGCCCGCGCAAGCCGACAGCATCGCTCCCGTGTTCCGCCGCGCGCAGCGTCTCGTGAACGATGGCGCCGGCGCCGAAGGCAGGGCGCTCGTCGACTCGGTGCTCGAGGCGACGGAGCCGAGGTCGGCGGAGGAAGCCGAGGCGCTTTATTGGCGCGCCACGCTCGCGGAGTCGTGGGAGAAGGCACAGCGAGACTACCTGCGACTGATGCTCGAGCACGAACGTTCGCCGCGCGCCGGTGATGCGATGCTGCGACTGGCGCAGGGCGAAGTCGCGCGCGGAGACCGCGAGGCGGCGGAGCGCTATCTCGAGCGGCTGGCGCGCGAGGCACCGGCGAGCCCGGCGCGCGCCGAAGGTGGGCTCTGGCATGGCCGGCTGCTGATCGAGCGCGGACAGCGGAACGAGGGCTGCGCGTTGCTGCGCTCCACACGGGCGCTCGTGCGAACGGGAGCGGTCGAGCTGGAGAACCAGTTCGAGTATCTGCTGCGTGATTGTCCGGCGGCGGCGACTGCGACTGCGGCGGCGCCGGCCACTGCGCCGGCGACACCGCGGGAGCCACGTCCGACTACCACGCCGCCGCCGGCCACAGCCACGCCGCCCGCCACCGCGCCACGCAAAACCTCGCCGGAGCCGCCGGCCAGCTCCGGCGCGAGCGCGACGGTGTGGTCCGTGCAGGTCGCGGCGCTGGGCACGGCCACCGAAGCACGGCGGCTGGCGGAGCGGCTCAAGTCGCGCGGGTACGACGCGCGCGTGGATGGCACGGCGGCGCCGTTCCGCGTGCGATTCGGCCGCTTCCCGACGCGCGCGGCCGCGACATCGGCGAGCGAGGCGTACCGCGAGAAGGAGCGGGGCGGTTCGTTCGTCGTCGAGGTTCCGCGCGCTTGAGCAAGGAGGTCGCCACTCCGCTGATGGCGCAGTACCGGGAGATCAAGACGCGGCATCCCAACGCGATCCTGTTCTTCAGGATGGGCGACTTCTACGAGATGTTCTACGAGGACGCCGAGGTGGCGTCGCGCGTGCTGGGACTCACGCTGACGTCGCGCAACAACGGCGGGGCGACGGCGGTGCCGCTCGCCGGCGTGCCAGTGAAGGCCGCGGCGGATTACCTGCGTCGGCTCGTGCAGCAGGGATATCGCGTGGCGGTCTGCGAGCAGGTCGAGGATCCGAAGCTCGCGAAGGGGATCGTGCGCCGCGAGGTCGTCGAGACGATCACCCCTGGCGCGGCGTACAGCGACGACCTGCTAGACGGCGCGCGCAACAACTTCCTCTGCGCGGTGCAGTGCTCGGGTGAGCTCGTGGGCATCGCCGCCGCAGACCTCTCCACGGGTGAGCTGCGCCTCGTCGTCTCGACCCTGGGTGATGCCGACGCGGCACTGGCGCGGCTCTCGCCCCGCGAGGTGATCGTGCCCGCGGGCGCCACGGCCGCGGCGGAGCTGGTGTCATCGCTGGGCGTGATGGCGACGGAGCGCGAGGCATGGGAGTTCGACGCGGGGCTCGCGGCCGATGCGCTCGCCCAGCACTTCGCCGTGCAGTCGCTCGAGGGATTCGGGGTGGGCGCCGGGGACGCGGTGGCCACCGGCGCCGCGGGCGCGCTGCTCCGCTACCTGCGCGAGTTGCAGCCCGCCGGTGTGCCGCACCTCGCGCGCCCGACGCTCGAGCGCCCGGGCGGCGTGATGCCGCTGGACGAGATGACGCGCCGCAATCTCGAACTGGTGGAGAGCCTGCGCGCGCGCGACGACGCGAGCGGCACGCTGATCGGCGTGCTGGACCGCACGCAGACGCCGATGGGAGCGCGACGATTGCGACAGTGGGTGCTGGCGCCGCTGACCGACGTGGCCGCGATCACGCTGCGACTCGACGCGGTGGACGCGTTGTTCGCCGACGCGCTCGCGCGTTCGGCGTTGCGAGAGGCGCTCGACGGCGTGCGCGACCTCGAGCGCCTGGGCGGCAAGACGGCAGCCGGTCGCGCGACGGCCCGCGACGTGCGCGCACTCGGCGATTCGCTCGCGCGGTTGCCCGAGGTGGCGAAGGCGCTCGCACGCACGTCGCGCGGCGGTGCTCTGGCGGAGGTGCACGCGGCGTGGGACGACGCGTGCGAGATGGCAGGAGAGATCGCGCGTACATTGGTGGAGCGTCCCCCGCCGGCGTTCGGCGAAGGAGAGACGATCGCCGCCGGAGTGGACGGCTCGCTCGACGAGTTGCGCGCGATCGCGAACGGCGGCAAGGATGCGATCGCGGCGCTGCAGGCCGAGGAGCGGGCGCGAACGGGCATCGCCACGCTCAAGGTCGGCTACAACCGGGTGTTCGGCTATTACATCGAGATCACGAACTCGCACCGCGGCAGCGTGCCGTCCGACTACCAGCGGCGTCAGACGCTGACGGGTGCGGAGCGCTACGTGACGCCGGCGCTCAAGGAGTTCGAGGAGAAGGTGCTGCACGCGACCGAGCGCATCGAGGTGATCGAGCGCCAGGTGTTCGAGGCGCTGCGCGCGCGCGTGGGCGCGCAGGTCGGCCGGCTGCAGGCGATCGCGGGACGCGTGGCGCAGTTGGACGTGCTCGCGTCGCTGGCCGAGGTGGCGGCGAGGGAAGGCTACGTGCGGCCCGTGGTGGACGACGGCGACACGCTCGAGATCGTGCGCGGGCGCCATCCGGTGGTCGAGCGGATGATGGCGCGCGATCAGTTCATCCCGAACGACGTGACGCTGGCTCCCGATGCGCGGATGATCATCCTCACCGGCCCGAACATGGCCGGCAAGAGCACCTTCCTGCGGCAAGTGGGCTTGCTCGTGCTGATGGCGCAGATGGGAAGCTTCGTCGCGGCGACGTCGGCGCGGGTGGGCGTGGCCGACCGCGTGTTCACGCGCGTGGGCGCGAGCGACAACCTCGTGCGCGGCCAGTCGACGTTCATGGTCGAGATGTCGGAGACGAGCGCGATCCTGCACACGGCGTCCGCGCGAAGCCTGGTGCTGCTGGACGAGATCGGGCGCGGGACGGCGACGTGGGACGGGTTGTCGATCGCATGGGCGGTGAGCGAGCACCTGCATGAGCGCGTCGGGTGCAAGACCGTGTTCGCGACGCACTATCACGAGCTCACGCAGCTGGCCGACGAGTTCCCCTCGGTGCGGAACTACAACGTCACGGTGCAGGAAGTGGGAGAGAAGATCCTCTTCCTTCACCGGTTGCAGGCCGGCGGCGCAGACCGTTCGTACGGCATCGAGGTGGGCCGGCTCGCCGGGCTGCCGGCATCGGTGATCGGTCGCGCGCGGGAGTTGTTGGCGGTGCTGGAGGGCGAGCAGCTGGTGCCGGCGCTCTCGGTGGCCGGGCGACCGAGAGCGCTCACGCCGGGAAGTGCGACAGCTGGAACCGCAGCAGGCGCCGCCAAGTCCGCGATGGGCGAAAACGCGCGTGCGGGCGTTGAACAACTGGTGTTCTTCGCGCCAGCGCCAGCTCATCGGGTGGTGGAGCGATTGCGCGGGCTGGATGCCGATTCGCTCACGCCGCTGCAGGCGCTCACGCTGCTCTCCGAACTCTCGGCGAGCGCCCGCGAAGACGCATAGATTCTCGTTCCTTCACTCACTCAAAGCTCTCCACATGACCGACCATATCCGGAACCGCCGTCCCTACGAGAACGTGCTCGAGACGATCGGCTGGACGCCGCTGATCCGGCTCACGCGCGTGACGCAGGGGATCCGCACGCCGGTGTACGGCAAGGCGGAGTTCTTCAATCCTGGCGGCTCGGTGAAGGACCGCATCGGGCTGCCGATGATCGAGCAGTTCGAGCGCGACGGCACGCTCAAGCCGGGTGGGACGATCGTCGAGGGCACGAGCGGCAACACGGGCGTCGGCCTGGCGATCGCGGCGGCGCTCAAGGGCTACCGCTGCATCTTCACGATGCCGGACAAGATGTCGCAGGAGAAGGTGCGGCTGCTGAAGGCGTTCGGCGCGGAGGTGATCATCACGCCGACGGCGGTGGCCGCGGACCATCCTGACAGCTACACGTCGATGGCGAAGCGGATCGCGCATGAGACGCCGAACGCGGTGCTCGCCAACCAGTTCTACAACCAGACGAACCCCCAGGCGCACTACGACACGACGGGACCGGAGCTCTGGGAGCAGACGGAGGGACGCATCACGCATCTCGTGGCGGGTGCTGGCACGGGCGGCACGCTGACGGGAGCCGGCCGTTTCCTCAAGGAGAAGAACAAGAAGGTGCAGGTGGTCGGCGCCGACCCGGTGGGGTCGATCCTCGCGGAGACCTGGCGCTCGGGCGGCAGCTCGAAGGTCGAGGGCGCTCCGTACAAGGTCGAGGGCATCGGGCAGGACAAGATCCCCGGGACGCTCGACCTCTCGCTGGTGGACGAGTTCCAGACGGTGAGCGACCGCGACGCGTTCGCGATGGCGCGCCGGCTGACGCGCGAGGAGGGGATCTTCGTCGGAGGTTCGTCGGGACTGATCGCGCACGCGGCGCTGAACGTGGCGCGCCGCATCAACGACGCCGACGCATGCGTCGTCACGGTCCTCTGCGACACGGGCGAGCGCTACCTTTCGAAGCTGTTCAACGATGAATGGATGCGGGAGAACCAGATGCTCGACGCCGAGAAGGTGACGCTCGGGCAGCTGCTCGGCGCGAAGGGCGGCGCGAGTCCGGCGCTGGTGAGCACGGCGCCGGGCGCATCGGTGCGACAGGCGCTCGGGCTGATGAGCCTGCACGACGTGTCGCAGCTGCCGGTGATGGACGGCGCCAACTGCGTGGGCTCAGTGAGCGAGAGCGTGCTCAGCGTGCGCGGGCTCGAGGACACGAAGGTGCTGGAGCGCACCGTCAGCGACGTGATGGATGCCCCGTTCCCGGTGGTCGACGCCTCGATGCCGGCAGACGCGGCGGTGAAGATGCTCGGCCGGAACAACCCGGCGGTGCTGGTGCGCGATCACGGAACCGTGCAGGGGATACTCACGCGGAGCGACCTGCTCCAGTTCCTGATGGCTCGCTGATGCGGATCACGGTGCTGATGGGTGGCGACTCGTCGGAGCGGGAAGTGTCACTCGCGACGGGCAAGCGCGTGGCGGCGGCGCTGCGCGAGCGCGGACACGAGGTCTTCGAAGCAGACCCAGCTCCCGATCCGTTCAAGTCGCTCGAGGTCGCGCGCGGCACGGATGTCACCTGGCTCGCGCTGCATGGTGGCGCCGGCGAGGACGGCACGATGCAGGCGTTGCTCGGCCTCGCCGGCATCACGTACACCGGCAGCGGGCACCTCGCGAGCGCACTGGCGATGGACAAGGATCTGTCGAAGCACCTTTTCAGGGCCGCCGGAGTGCCGACCGCCGATTGGTGGATGGCGTGCGCGGATGGGGACGCGGCGTGGCGTGGCGCGGACTACTCGGGGCGCGTCGAAGCCGCACTCGGAATGCCGGTGATCGTGAAGCCTTCGAAGCAGGGATCGACTGTGGGTCTGTCCCTCGTGAAAGCGCCACAAGCGCTCACGGAGGCGATCGATCTTGCATTCAAGCATGATGACGAGGTCATGATCGAGTCGTACGTGCCCGGCCGCGAGCTGACGGTAAGCATGCTCGGCGAGCTCGTGCTCCCGGTTGGCGAAATCATCCCCAAACACGAGATTTACGACTACGAGTGCAAATACGTGGCGGGGATGGCGGAGGAAGTGTTTCCCGCCGACCTACCGGACGCGGTGCGAATCGAGGCGCAGCGGTTGACCGTTCTGGCGTATCGTGCGTTGAAGTTGGAGGGATGTGCGAGGATCGATTTCCGGCTGCATCCGGACGGACGGTTGTTCTGCCTCGAGGCGAACACACTCCCCGGCATGACGGCCACGAGCCTAGTTCCGCAGGCCGCGCAGGCGGCCGGCATCACGTTTCCGGAGCTGTGCGAGCGGATCGCGCTGGATGCGATCGCCTCGCGCACACGGGGAGGAACGGCATGACGGGTGGGTCACCGATGGTCGCCGCCGCGTTGAGCGGGGTCCCCGCAGGCGTGCAGTCGCTCGGTCCATGGGCCGGGCGACGGCAGCTCTTCGTCCGGTTCGCCGGCGAGGCGGAGACGGCGACGATGTACATGGCGACCGCGCTCGTGCGCGAGATCGACCGCCAGCTCGCGCGCTCCGCGTTCCACTCGATCGTGATCGGCGGTCGCGATGCGCTCGGCAACCTCGCGTTCCTCCTGGCCGCCTTCGAGGCGGCGAAGCCGACGATCCCGGTGATGCTCGACACCGACGGCCAGCGTCCGGAGTTGCTCGGACAGCTGTTGCCATACCTCTCGCTGGTGCAGGCGACGGTGGAGTTCATCGGCGGCGAGGCGATGCTCGACCACGCGATCAGCACGATCTCGGTGGCGGCGAAGGGCGGCTGCGCGCATGCCCTGGCGCTTTGCCCCCGTGAGGACACGACGGATTCATCGATGCTGCGCCTGGTCGAGGAAGTGCATGCAGTAAGCGCGCAGACACAGGTGGTGATCCACCCGTTCCTGACCGGCGAGGCGAACCCGATGCTCGATCGTCGCTGGGCGTCGCTGCTCGAGCAGGCTTCAGCGGTGCACGCCGACGTGCGCATCGCGCTCCGGCTTCCACCGCCGACCGGCCTTCGCTGACGCACCGACGATGCCAGCCCTCTCGCCGCCCGCCCTGCCCCCCTCACCGCCGCGCCTGACGCGCGGAGTGACGTGGCTGGTCGCGGCGTTGCTGGCGGTGGAGTTCCTGCAGTACACGCTGTTCCAGCCGGCCGACGTGCAGGCGACGCTCGGTTTTCGTCGGACAGACCTGGATGAGGGGCGATGGTGGTCGGTCGCCACGTTCATGTTCGCGCACGCGAGCGTCTCGCTGACGCTCCTCAACGCCTACGCCCTGACGCTGTTCGGTCCGCGGCTCGAGCGCTTCTGGAGTACGCGCCGCTTCCTGGTATTCGTCGGCCTGGCCGCGATCGGTGGCTGGATCATGCACCTGTTCATCGGGGGCGACTCGCTGATGCTGGGCGCATCGGCGTCGGCGTTCGGCGTGCTGACCGCGAACGCGCTTCGATGGGGCAGCGAGGAACATGAGCTCGCCGGTGGCTTCACGATGAGTGGTCGCTGGCTGGCCGCCCTCGTTGGCGCGATCATCCTGCTCGTGGGACTGCAGGACCGCACGGGCGGTGGCGGCGGACCGGCGTTCGCGGCGCACCTGGGCGGCATGGTCGTGGCGTGGTTCTTCATGCGCGCGACGAAGGTGCTGTTGGTGGAGCGGTTCCGGGAAGGCGTGTCGGCGGTGCCCGACGAGCCGCCGGAAGACCAGCCGCCGCGCGCCGTGCCGAAGACCCTGCCCCGGTCGCGCTCGCGCGAGCGAGAGACCATCGACGACGTGGTCGCACGGTCGAACGCGGCCGCCGCACGCCGCACGCCGACGCCGACCCGCCGCGCCACGTCGGAGACCGAGGACCCGCGGCGATCGATGACCGACATCGACACGATCCTCGACAAGATCTCGGCGCACGGGATCGAACACCTGACGCCGGACGAACGGCGCATCCTCGATGATCACTCACGCCGTCTCCGCGACGGCTGATCCACCTTTCCGCTCTTCAAAGCCGATGCCTCAGCCCGAACTGCTCGAGACGTTCCCGAATCCGTACGCGGACCGGGACTATGAGATCTTCATGTCGACGCCGGAGTTCACGTCCCTCTGCCCGCTCGGCGGCGTCGAGTCCGACGCCGCCGAGCTCGCCCTGCTGAAGGGCGGCGCGCCCGACTTCGCCACCATCAACATCACGTACGTGCCGGACGAGGTGTGCGTCGAATTGAAGAGCCTGAAACTCTACCTCTGGAGCTTCCGCAACGACGGCATCTTCTACGAGCGCGTCGTGAACCGCATCCTCGACGACGTGTCGCAGAGGGTGAAGCCGCGGTCGATGACGGTGGTGGGCGACTTCAACGTGCGCGGCGGCATCAAGTCGATCATCACGGCGAAGTACGCGAAGCCCTGAGCTGCGGGGCAGCGGCTCGCGTCAGTTGCCGCCGCCGGTCGTGCCCCAGCGAGGATAAGTGCCGAGAAGCCGGGTCTCGGCGGCGCTGGCGGCGATGTCGCGCACGACGGCCTCGGCCGCGGTGTCTCCGACCTGGTGGTCGAACTCCATGAAGAAGCGGTAGCTCCACGGCTCGCCGGTGGGGCGCGGCTCGAGCCGGCGGATGTTCACGCCGTGGCGCGAGAGCGGCGTGAGGGCGTGAAGCAGCGAGCCCGGCGTGTCGGCGGTCTTGATGATGACCATCGTGCGCGCGGGCGTGCCTGCGGGGAGCGGCTCGGCGGCACGCGCGATGGCGAGGAATCGCGTCTGGTTGTCGTTGCGGTCCTCGATGTCGGCACGCAGCACCTGGAGCCCGTAGTGCTGCGCCGCGCGGACGCTCGCGACCGCCGCCATCGTGGGGTCGGCGACGCGCGACACATCCATGGCGGCGCCGGCGGTGTCGTAGACCGCGTGCACCTCGAGCTGCGGATACTCGGCGAAGAATCGCCCGCACTGCGCGAGTGCCACGGGATGGCTGAGCACGGTCGTCAGCTGCCCGAAGTCCGTACCGGGCGTCGCCAGCAGGCAGTGGTGCACCGCGACGACCGTCTCGGCGACGGCGAAGAGCCCAGGCATCGCGGAGATCGCGTCATGCGTGCCGGCGATGGAGCCGACGATGGTGTTCTCGATCGGCAGTACGCCGATGTCGGCGATGCCGGAGGCCACGGACGCCGTGACGTCGGCGAAATCGCGATACGGTACGCGCTCGACGTCGCCGCCCCAGAGCTGCTGGATCGCTTCATCGCTGAAGGAACCCAGCTCGCCCTGGAAGGCGACGCGGAGCCGCGCGTGCTTGCGAACGGCCTCGCTCACTCGCGTGCGATTGCGCCGACGTCGAGCACCGTCGCCGGCCCGAGGTTGAGCGCCTCGACGCGTGCCCGGATGTTCGCGAGGTCGCCGACCACGACGACCAGCGCGCTGTCGGCAGGCAGGTAACGGCGCGCGACGCGCTGCACATCAGCAGCTGTCACGCTACCAATGGCCGCGGCGTACTCCTGCAGCCAGGTGAGCGGCAGGTTGTACACGGCCAGCGAGGTGATCTGCCCCGCGATCTGCGACGTCGACTCGAGGTCGCCGGGGAGACCCAGCTTGATGTACGCCTTGGCGCGCTCGAGCTCGGCCGGTGCGACCGCGGAGTCGCGGATGAGGCGAAGCTCGCGGAAGAACTCGACGAGCGAGCTGTCGGTGACGTCGGTGCGAACGTCCGACGACGCGAGGAATGCGCCCGGCAGCGGTCGCCACTGGAACCCGGAGCTGGCACCGTAGGTGTAGCCCTTGGTCTCGCGCAGGTTCGTCATCAGCCGCGAGGAGAACGAGCCGCCGAGGATGGTGTTCATCACCTGGATGGCGGCGAAATCGGCGGACGTGCGCTCCACGCCGGGCGCCCCGATGTAGATGACCGACTGCGCGGCGGCCGGCTTGTCGACGAGATAGACCTTCGAGCCCGAGAGCTTGGTCGGCTGCACGAGCACCGGCGCCGGCGTGCGCTCCGGCCCGCTCGTGCGCCATCCGGAGAAGCGCGCATCGAGCAGGCGCCTCGCGTCGGCTTCCGAGAGGTCGCCAACGACGGTGAACGCGGCGCGCGCGGGCCGGAACGACTCGGCGTGGAACCGGCGCACGGTGGCCGAGTCGAGCGGAGCAGTGGAAGCCGAGTCGCCGCCGATCGAGTTGTGATACGGATGGCCAGCGGGGAACATCAGCTGGTTGAACGCGAGCGTCGCGAGCGCGCGCGGCTGGTCCTTCTGCTGCAGGAGTCCGGCGAGTCGCAGGTCGCGCTGGCGGCGCACTTCGTTGGCGGCGAAAGTCGGCCGGAGGGCGATATCGGCCATCAGGTCGAGCGCGGGTTCGAGGTTACGCCGCGAGACCTTCAGCGAGATGGTGGTGTTGTCCCAGTCGGCGGAGGTCGAGAGCGACGCGCCGAGGAATGCGATCTCGGACTGGAGCGCATCGGCGTTGCGCTTGCCGGCGCCCTCGTCGAGCATGTTGGCGACGAACGAGGCGAGGCCGGGCGTGTCGCGGTCGAGGCGAGCTCCGCCGGCGACCTGGAGCGTGACGTGAACGAGCGGGAGCTCGCGATGTTCGACGACGCGAAGGGCGGCGCCATTCGATAGCCGGGCGCTGCGGACCACGGGAACCGTGAGCGGCGCCGACGCGGCGAGCGCGGGCGGACGAGTGCGGTCGAAGCCGCCCTGTGCTCCGAGCGGTGCGGCGCCCTGAGCGCGGAGCGAGGTCTTTGCCGGCGCGAGACCGGCCACCGCGACCGTCACGATCGTCGCGATGGTGAGAACGGGGTTGGAGATGCGGATGATGGTCACTGGACGACCCTCTGCTTGGCGGCGAGTTCCTTCTTGCCCTGTGGCACGACGCTCAGTGTCACGCGGCCCGCGGTCAGGTACTGCCGCACGACACGCTGCACGTCGGCGGCAGTGACGGCGCGGTAGCGGTCGAGGTCGCGCTGGAAGTAGTCGGGCGTGCCGGTGGCGTAGTAGTAGGAGTTGAGCTGGTCGGCCTTCGCCGAAGTGAACTCGAGGCGGTTGAGGAACGATGCCTCGATGGCGTTCTTCGCCTGCTCGATCTCGCGCGCCGTGGGCCCGCCGGCGGCGAGGCGGCGGATCTCGGCATCGATGACGGCCTGGAGCGTGTCGAGGGCGACGCCGGGCCGCGCGGTGGCGATGACCTGTATGTCACCGTCGAGGCGAGCCGAGCCGTTGAAGGCGTTGGCGCCGGTGGCGAGCTCCTGGTCGTAGACGAGCGCCTTCGTGAGGCGACTGTTGCGCGCGCCGGCGAGGACGTAGCTCGCGATGTCGAGCGCCGCGTCATCGGGACCGAATGCCTTGGTGCCGTGCCAGGCGAGGTAGAGGCGGGGCAGCTGCACGCGGTCCTCGAGCACGATCACGGTGTCGCGGAGCGTGAAGGCGGCGGGCGTCGGGCGCGTGATCGACGGTCCGCGCGGGATCTCGCCGAACATCTGGCGCACGGCTCGCTTGACCGAGTCGGGATTCACGGCGCCGGCGACGACGATGGTCGCGTTGTTCGGCGCATAGTAGGTGCGGAAGAACTCCTTCACGTCCTCGAGGGACGCGGCGGAGAGGTCGGCCATGGAGCCGATCGTGCTCCAAGAGTATGGATGTCCCTTGGGGTAGAGCGCCGGCAGCATGTTCTCGTCGACCATGCCATAGGGACGATTCTCATAGCTCTGGCGGCGCTCGTTCTTCACGACATCGCGCTGGAGGTCGACCTTTGGCGCATCCATGGTCTCGAGCATCCATCCGAGGCGGTCGGCCTCGAGCCAGAGCATTAGCGGCAGGGCGCTGCTGGGGCCCTCTTCGTAGTAGTTGGTACGGTCGCCGTTGGTGGAGCCGTTGTTGCTGGCACCGGCGGCCTCGAGCAGGCGGTCGAACTGCGGGTACGGCGCGTTCGCGGAGCCCATGAACATCAAGTGCTCGAAAAGATGCGCGAAGCCCGTGCGACCCGGCTTCTCGTCACCGGAGCCGACATGATACCAGACGTTGGTCGTCACGACGGGGACCGTGCGGTCCTCGTGGACGATCAGCGTGAGTCCGTTCGGCAGCGTGTCGACGACGACCGGCACGCGAATGGGCGCGGACTTCTGCGCGGCCGCGGTGGCTGGCAGCGCGAGAGCCTGAGCCAGCGCGAACGCCGCGGCCAGGGCGAGGGAGCGTGTGGGAGTTCTCATGGGCCTGGTGTGAGGTGGCAGGCAGTGAAGGTACGGAAACTCGCTACTGGACGCAGGGTGCGCGAGGATCGGGCTTCGGCTTGTCGACGACCGGGCGCGCCGCGAGGTTGGCCACCGTGGTCGTGAGGGCGTGCACGAAGCGGGAGACCTTCGAGAGTTTCTCGAAATCGATCTGGTCGACTTCGTCGGTGACCTCGTGATAGTCGGCGTGGCCGCCGGTGGTCATGAAGACCACGGGGATTCCGTACCGGGCGTACATGTAGTGATCAGAGCGGCAGTAGTACTGCTCGGGATGGCCAGGTGCATCGTACTCGTAGTCGAACGCCCAGTCGAACTTCTTCTCGCGGCTGACGCTCTCGACGAGGTCGCCGAGCTGCGTGGAGAGTCCGCGGGAGCCGATGAGCTGCAGGTAGTTCGGGCCGCCGCCGAGCTCGTCACCCGGCTTGCCGCGGCCGATCATGTCGATATTGACCTGCGCGACGATGTTCGCGAGCGACACCGTCGGATGGTCGGTGAAGTGCTGCGAACCGAAGAGCCCGAGCTCCTCGCCCGTGTGCCATACGAGGACAATCGAGCGCTTCGGCTTGCTGCGCTCGCCGGCGAATGCCCGCGCGATCTCCAGAAGGCCCATCGAGCCGGAGCCGTCGTCGTCGGCGCCGTTGTAGATGGAGTCCATGCGCGGCACCGGATGAATGCGGCGGATGGAATCCATGTTCACGACGACGGACTGATAGATGGACTGCGTGACCATGCCGTTGTTCGCGAGCTGCTTACGGCGCAGTTCGAGGTTGAAGGCGCGGGTCGAGTCGCGGTCCTGCGGCTCACCGACCCCGACGTGATCGCTGTGCGCGCCGACCGCGACGTACTCGGCGCGGAGCACAGGGTCGCTGCCCGGCACGACGGCGACGACGTTGTACGCCTCGATGGGGATCTTGCGGAAGGAGATCGCGCCGTGGAGCGGGCGACCCTCGCGCCCGATGGCGGCCTCGCGCAGCGACGGGACGCCGAGCAGCTCGGCGGCGGTGGCGACGGAGATGTGCATGTACGCCGGCAACTCCGCGGTGGCTTCGTCGAGCACGATCGGCGAGGCGGCGAGCGCGCTGAGCAGGGGCCGGGGCATGAGATCGAAGTTCGCGATCACGATCGCGGCTGCCTGCGCGAACTTCGCCTGAGCGGCGAGCTTGACGACAGAGAAGCTGTCGGGCTGCAGGGCAAGGATGACGGTCTTGCCCCGCACGGCATCGCCCTCGAGCATGGCGGGGTCTCCCCACGCGCCGGCGAACACCACCGGCGCGCCGTCAAAGCTGCGCGCCGAGTCGCCCTGATTGCGCGGGAGGTAATCGACGTACGGCACGAGCCCGCGGTTGCCGGCGGTGACGCGGCTCGCGGCGGTGTCAAGCACCGTTCGGACGAGCGGAACGCGCTGCAGGAAGGTGCCACTGTCGCCGGCCGGGCGGAGGCCGAGCTTGCGGAGCTCCTCGGCGATATACCGAGTCGCCTTGACGTTGTCCGGGGTGCCGGTGAGACGTCCTCGCATGGAGTCGGCCGCGTACCCCTCGAGGCGAAGCCGGAGTGAGCCGGGCGACATGGGCACGCCGGGACGCTGGGCCGGCAGGACGGCAGCCGACGTGAGCAGAGCGAGCGCGAGCGACAGGGGCCGGAGAAGGGACATCGAGAACCTCACGAAACTGGGGACGGGTCGGCTTTTTTGGATGATACCACCCCGGGAGCGCGCCGGGGGTGCAGACTGTGTACGGGCACGGAACCGGAAAGTGCCGCCGGGCCTTGGGTTAGGTGCGGAAAGTCGGGCCCGCACCCGGCTTGAGGGGAGGCGCGAGGGTCGCTACGTTTCGAGATTCCGGTAGCATACGGCTAGGTAGCTCAGTTGGTAGAGCAGCGGACTGAAAATCCGCGTGTCGCCAGTTCGATTCTGGCCCTAGCCACTAAAGGTCGCGTGACGATCCACGAACCGCGACCATTGCCTACGGTCTGGCGACCGATCACGAGGCGCTTCGAAAGTGGCCCAGACCTCTGATGCGGGCCCAGACGGCAGCGGCACCGCCGCGCCACGCGTGAGTCTCCGCGACCTCGCCCGAGTCTTCCTCCGCATCTCGTTGTTGGGCTTCGGCGGGCCGAGCGCGCACATCGCCCTCATGCTCGACGAGGTGGTGGAGAAGCGCCGCTGGGTGACGCGCGAGCACTTCCTCGAGCTCGTCGCGGTCACCAACCTGCTGCCCGGCCCGAACTCGAGCGAACTGGCGATCCACCTCGGGTACACGCAGCGCGGCGTGCGTGGCGGACTCGCGAGCGGGCTGGCCTTCCTGCTGCCGACGTTCGTGATCGTCACGGTGCTCTCGGCACTCTACTTCCGCCTGGGCGCGCTGCCGGCGGTCGAGGGTCTCTTCTGGGGACTCAAGCCGATGATCGTGGCGATCATCATGGCGGCGGGATTCAAGCTCGGCCGCGCCGCCGTCTCCGATGCGCTGCTGGGCGCGCTCGCTGCGCTGGGTGTGGTCGTTGCGATCTGGCTGCAGGGCGGTGAACTGGCCGCGATGGCTGCGGGGGGACTGGTGGGCTGGATCGCCTACGGCCGCGATCGTCCGGCGGCGAACGACGGAGCGGGCACGGGACCCCTCGGCGCGGCTCCCGCCTTACTTCTTCTTGCCGGCTCCGCGGCGGCAAAAAAAACGCCACTGCTGAAGATCCCGATGCTGGCCTTGCCGATGATCCCCGCGCTGGCGCTCGGCACCATCGGTAAGCTGTTCTGGCTGACGCTCTGGACGGGCAGCGTGCTGTTCGGCGGCGGCTACATGCTGGTTGCGCTGATCGAACCGTACGTGGTGGGCCAGTATGGGTGGCTCACCGCGAGCCAGTTCCTCGACGGCATCGCGCTCACGCAATCGGCGCCGGGCCCGATCGTCATGCTGGTGACGTTCGTGGGCTACGCTGTGGCGGGGGTCGCCGGAGCCACTGTCGCCACGGTAGGCATCTACCTGCCGTCGTTCGCCGCGGTGTTCGTGGTGGCGCCGTTCCTCGAACGCTGGCGGCGCATCGACGCACTGCGGGCGGTCCTCAAGGGAGTGAATGCGGTGGCGGCGGGGGCGATCATCGGGGTCGCGGTGGCGCTCGGCCGGACGGCAGTGCCCGACGTGATCGCGCTGGTGCTGCTTGCCGCCGCACTGGTGGCGTCGCTGCGGTTCGGCGTGGGCGCGGCCTGGCTGGTGGTTGCCGGGCTGCTGGCCGGACTCACGAAGCAGCTTCTGCTGCTCGCAGGCGCTTGAACTCGAGCGCGACGATCACGCAGAGCAGCGTGATCGAGACGGCCGAGATGGCGCACCATGGGCAGAAGGTCTGCATCACGATGAACTCGGCGTACTTGAGCCGCAGCGTGAAGAGGAACGCCGGGACGATGAGGGCCGCCAGTGCGACGGCCGGCCATCGCGCATCCTCAAAGCGCTCGAGCGCGCCGATGACGGCGACGATGAGGATCAGCGTGTAGCCCACCGCACCGATCAGCGCGACGTCGACGCCCAGGAACCAGCTCCAGCTGCTGAACTGCACCGTCGCGCAGCCGCCACCGCCACCGCATGCGAGGCTCCCGGCCTTTCCGATCTTCCAGAGATGGAGATAGGTCGCGACGAAGGCGTTGACGATCGCGATGAGGGCTGTGAGCTGGCGCCAGCCGAGGCCGAGGATGCCGAGCATCGGTGAATGCGAAGGGTGGTCGTTTTCTTTCGTCATCGGGGTATCGTAAGTTACTCCGCGAACAAAGAGTACATCCTTCGCTTGCGGACCGCCGCCCTGCCCCGCGGTCGCAACGCCCCTCCGGATACTTCGATGACTCGTCACAATGGATCGCGCGGGCGTGCCGCGCTCTCGCTCGCCGTGCTGGCCGTCGCCATGAGCGTGCCGCAGCAAGCGTCGGCACAAGCGGCCAGGCCAGCGACCATTCAGGCGACGGTGGCCATCACCAACGTCACAGTCATCCCGATGGACCGGGAGCGCACGCTCGCGGACCAGACGGTGATCATACGTGACGGGCGCATCGAGACCGTGGGGGATGCGGCGCGGACGACCGTACCGGCGGGCGCCACACGAATAGATGGCCGCGGCAAGTTCCTGATGCCGGGACTGGCGGAGATGCACGCGCATGTGCCGCCGGGAAACCCGACGGATGAGCAGCTCAATGACATCATGTTCCTGTACGTCGCGAATGGGGTGACGACGATCCGCGGCATGCTCGGGGCGCCGTATCAGATAGAGCTCCGGCGGAGGCTCGCGTCCGGTGAACTGCTCGGCCCGCGGTTCTTCGCGGCCGCGCCGTCGCTCAACGGCAACTCCGCGCCGAACCCGGCGGCGGCGGTCGCCGCGGTGAGGGCGGCGAAGGCCGCCGGATACGACCTGATGAAGATCCATCCCGGACTGAGTCTCGAGACCTGGGACGTGGCCGTCGCCGAGCTGAAGGCGCAGGGAATGACGTTCGCGGGCCACGTTCCCGCAGCGGTCGGCGTCGTGCACGCGATGCAAAGCGGCATCGCGACCATCGACCATGTCGACGGTTACCTCGAGGCATCGGTGCGTGACAGCAGCGTCCACCGCACGCCGGGCAGCACGATGGGCGAGATGATCGAATCGATCGACAACGTCAAGTTCCGCGAACTGGCAGAGATGACGGCTCGGCTCGGCGTGTGGAACGTGCCGACGATGTACCTGTGGGAGAACTTCTACGGCAATCGCTCGCCGGAGGAGCTGGGCGCGCTGCCGGAGATGCGCTACGCGCACCCGGACCAGGTGAACGCCTGGAAATCCCAGCGGCGGAACCGGTCACTTGGAGATGCGAACCAGGGGCTGACTCCGGAGCGTCGCGAACGCTACCTGCTCTTGCGCCGGGAGATGCTGAAGGCACTGGCGGACGCCGGGGCGCCGTTGTTGATGGGCACGGACTCCCCGCAGATGTTCAACGTGCCGGGGTTCGCGCTGCACCGGGAGCTGCAGGTGGCGCGCGCGGCGGGACTGAGCCGGTACCAGGTGCTCGAGAGCGGCACGCGGAACGTGGGGCGCTACGTGGCGAGCTCGCTGAAGCAGGATGGCGCGTTCGGCACGGTGGCGGCGGGACAGTGGGCGGACTTGGTGTTGCTCGATGGCAACCCATTGGAGGACCTCGAGAACCTCACCCGGCGGAGCGGCGTGTTCGTGCGCGGCCGCTGGGTGAGTGCCGCGGAGATCACGGAAGGACTCAATCGACTTGCCGCGAAGTACGCGGCGCTGCGCCAGGGAGGCGAGGAATGACGAAGGTGACGGTGAAGAAGATGACGCCGGTGTTGATGGTGGACGCGATCGAACCTTGCCTGCCTTTCTGGGAGAAGCTCGGTTTCGTGCGCACCGTGGAGATGCCGGAGGGCGACCGCCTCGGGTTCGTGATCCTCGTGAGCGGCAGCGTCGAGTTGATGTACCAGTCGACGGCAAGCGTGAAGGCCGACGTGCCGTCGCTGGCCTCCTCGCCGATGGGCGGCACCAACCTGTTCATCGAGGTCGATGACCTCGATGCGGTGATCGCTGCGCTGGGCGACGCGCCGGTGGTGTTCCCGCGTCGGAAGACGTTCTACGGCATGGACGAGATCGGCGTGCGGGAGCCGGGCGGCAATCCGGTGACGTTCGCCAAGCCGGTGCCGGAGTAAGGACAACCGCGGCGCGGCGCCCATCGCGTGGCGCCGCGCGCGGCGGTCAGGTGCCGAGGTCGTCGAGCCGCGGATTCACGATGGTGTTGTAGATGGAGCCGAAGGTGAAGCTGAGGCCGACGGCACCACCGTAGCGGAAGGCGGTGGCGAGGGAGCGCTGGCGCGTCAGCACCTCGTCGTCGCTGGCTTCCCCGCGCGGGAGGTAGAGCTGGTCGTGCACCTTCGCGGCGTCACCGCGGACCTCCAGAGAGAGGCCGCGCGAGATGCGGATCAGCGCGCGGCCGTTGACGCTGAGGTTGTACGTCTTGGCGTCGTGCAGGAACCGCGTGTAGCGCATCGCGCCGTCGAGCGAGCCCCACTCGAGGCGGGACTCGCCCGCCATGATCGCTCTCGCGACGGGCCGCGTCTCCGAGGCGCGCTCGTAGATGGTGATCTCGTCATAGTCGTAGTGGCGCGCGCCGATGGCGACCAGGGCGATGAGCTGGCGGCTCGTCGCATCGCGCCACGGGAAGAGATTGTACTCGGCCGACAGGTCGAGGGACGCCCAGGCATCCTGGTTGCGGAACTCGGACATGCCGGCGGCGGCTCTTGTGCCGACCGACCAGTGCTCCGAGACGCTGCGCACGATGCGCGAACTGGCGTCGAGGCTACGCAGGATGAACGTCGTCTCGGTGCTGTCCGAGAGCGTGTACGAACTCGAGCGGTACTCGTCATAAGCGTTGAACGAGAGCTTCCAGCGCTCGGTGACGCGACTGGCATTGATCGAGCCACTCAGCTGGTGGTTGCTCGATCGACTCTCGGCGCTGCCGCTGCCGTTCAAGCGCGCGCGGTAGACCCAGAAATTCCATGGGTCGCCGACCGTCGCGGACGCGTTCTCCATCGCGGACCCGGGGGGCGCGTCATAATGGACGGAGAAACGCGTGGCGTCGCCCACGCGAACGGCGAACGGCACGAGGCCGATCTGCAGCACGCGCGCGAGCTCGCGGCGGCGCATGTCGTCCGTGCTGTTGGGGGGGATGAACGCGCGGAGGGTGTCGGCGCGCGTGACGAAATCGCGGCGGCCGATGAAGGCCATCGTGTACTCGGTGCCGCCGGCGCCGGTGCCGATGCCCGTGACGAGGACATGGACGTCGGAGTCGAGCCGGTCCTGCGTCCAGAGCGCGAACGGGATCTCGGCGACGAAGAAGTTGCGGTCACAGCCGCCTGACGGGCAGTCGAGAAAGACGCGGAGGCGGGGCGACTCGGCCTGGGCGCGGAGCACCGATGGCACGAAAAGGCAGAGCCCCAGCGCGAGGCGCCGGAGATAGGTGCGAGCGAATGGCATGGACCTGCACTACGCGAAAACGCGATGCGGCGTTGACTTCAATCGATCGTGAACGCCACGCGGCCAAGCAGCACGAGGAAGCGTCCGTCGCGCCAGGTGACGGTTCCCTGCGTCGACATGATGTCCTCCGCTGAACCCGTGGCCGTCACGCGATATCGCCGCGCCCCGGCCGCGATGATCACCGTGCCATTCGGGGCGAGTGCCGAGATCCGCGAGTCCGCGTTGAAGAAGGACACTTGCCGCACCACTCCGGCCGGTGACCGCGTCCAGACCTGCAGCCGCGAGCCGCTGTCCATCTCCGTGAAGGCCACCCAGCCGCCATTCACCTCGTAATCGAGCCCCGCAATGGGGCTCGCTCGCTGACTCTCCGCCAACGGAGTCTCGGAGACTCCGTCGTGCAGCATGGTGCGATAGGTGATAGGGTTGCCACCCAACGGATCTATTCGCTTCGAGTAGACGACGATGTTTCCGTCGGTTCGAGGACCCCAGTTCGGGTAGACGCTGCCGTCGGTCGTGAGGTCCGTGGTGACGCCGGCGCGATGGCGCGCGATGTTCCCCGACCGAGCGAAGACCACATCACCATTCGCGGCGACATCACCGTTTCCGGCGGGCCCGAGAAGGACGTCGGTGCCGGCGCGCAGGTCGCGGACATACAACCCCTGATTCAAGAGCGAGAAGGTCGCCCAGTCCCCCTCTACCCTGACCGAGTTATTCAACACCGCGCCGCCGGCATCCGACAGGACGCCGTTTCGCCACTGGAAGAGGGCTGTCTCCGGGGGGCCAAGATTGCCGCGTAGCGCGAGGATCAGGGCGCCGCCGGGCACAACGAAGCCACTTACAGCCGTATTCAGCGGAATGGTGTCTTCGGCTCCGGATGTCACTTGGCGAAGCACTGGCTTCTGCGTATTCGCGATGCCTCCGCCCGAGAGTAGCATGTCTCCGACGAGGTCCTGCGCCAACTGGGCCCCGATGGCGATCTGTCGGAGATAAGCACTCGGCTCGGAGACGATCCGCACCATCCGGCGCGCTGTCTGACCGCGCGAGTCCTTGGCGGTGATGGTCACCTCGCTCCCCCTGAACGGGAAGTTACCGATCACCTGCGAGGTCCCCTGGGCGACTACGGTACTTCCATCGGATACCAGCAACTCCGCGCAGCCGGCCGGATCGTCGTCCGTGCAAGTCACGGCGACATCGAGACCGGGGCGCGCGACGGAGAACTCGATCGGTGCGGCGACGGCGAGCTTGGGCTTGCGGTCATACTCGACCATCACGAATTGGTCGGCCGTGGTGCCCATGATGTCGCGCGCGGAGACAATGAGCGTTACGGGGCCACGCGGCTGACCCTGTAGCGGAAGGATGCCCTCGTAGGTCCCTTGGCTGAGCGACAAGGGCACCGTCGACGCGCCGACCGTGGCAGTCACTTCCTCGAGCACGTAGGTCGAGGTCACTTGTGCCCTGACGGACATCTCGCCGTCCGCGATATGCTGGCTCAATACCTCGCTGCCTACGAGTTCTCCCGCGATGGGACTCCGGATGTTGATACTCACGTCGTCGGACGTGCGAACCGCGGCCGCCAGGAACGACACCACGGGAAGGCTCCCAGTGGTCGCCTCCAAACGGTTCTCACCTGTGGCGGAGCCCAGGGTCCAGCCGCCGACGGTGAAGACGCCAAGCGAATCGGTCTTGCCGGTGCCGCCCGTGAGTACGCCGCCGCCCGAGGCGACGGTGAACGCAACCGCTACATCCGGCACGCCGTTCCCGAACGCATCGCTTACACGGATGGAGGGTGCGATGGGAAGGAGGACGCCCGGCGATGCTACTTGTCCATCGCCTGCCTTCTTGCTGATGCTGACCGGGTCACCTGGCAGCGCAGTCGACTGCAACGCGACCGCCGGTCGCCCCGGGATGCTGATCTCAAGTTCATTCCGTCCCGCCGTAGTGCCCAGCTTCCATGCAAACGAGGCGAGTCCAGCACCGTCGGTGATGGCGGTCCCGTCCTCAAGCCCCTGGACGAGGGGATGAAAAAGAACCTCCGCGCCCGGAACCGGCGTGCCGGCGTTGTCGACGACGCGCACCGTGACATTCTCGCGCAAGGTCGTCCCGACCGTGCCCTTCTGGAGATCGCCGCTGACCACCTCGATCGCGAACGCTGCGCCGGGCGGCGCGACTTGCTTTGCGTCGCATCCAAGGGAAGCGAGAATGGCGGCCACGGAAGCGAGCGACCAGAAGCGCATCGCACGTCGGAGATCCTGAGGCATACGAACTCCAGTCTTGGAGGCCAACATGATCCTCCCCGCTCCGGTCAGAACAAGTCGAACCGCGGGTTCACGATCGTATTGAAGATAGAGCCGAAGGTGAACGTGATGCCAGCGTACCCGCTGACACGGTAATTCGTCGCGAGTGCGCGCTGCTCCGTGAGCACCTCGTCATCGGAG